>JAERTK010000098.1 GCA_016844935.1 Desulfobacteraceae bacterium
TATCATCCGATCCATCCCCATTCCCCGGGAAGAGGCTGCACCCGATTTTCCCTCACTGGAGATCGCCCGGGCTTTTGCGCACATCAGCGACCTTTTCTTGACCGACACATGGCAGGAAGAATCGCCTGTAGAGGGCTTTATCGGTATAACAGGGGAAACGGTGGATCAAAAAATGGCAAAAAAACTGGTTCGGCAAAGTCCGATTCCGGTTATTCTGGCCGGTGGCCTGTCCCCTGAAAATGTTCATGATGCGTTAACGGTGGTCAGGGCTGCGGGGGCCGACAGCTGTACGCTCACCAACCGAATGGATCATGAGGGTTCGCCCGTCCGGTTTGAGAAGGACTTCTTGAAAGTCGGCGATTTTGTTAAAACAGTGCGAGAGGTGGAAGCGGTGTTAGGTGAAGAAAGAGAAGAAAAATCAGCGCGTCTGACGTCTTTGAGGGCCGAACTGCTGGACCGGGAGAAGGCTTTACCGGCCCACTCCGTGCGGCCCCACCAGTTGCAGGCCATCGAAGCCCTTGAGGAGGAAATCGAGGCCGTGGAGAAAGAGCTTTCAGATTCCTCAGACTTTACCCTGCATAATCGTTTGACAGGGGAGAAGATTGGTGTATAATGCCGGTGTATACAGCATTGGAGGTGCGGCATGATACGAACACAGATATACCTGACAGAACCCCAACGTGACGAACTGGCTGCTTTGGCCAAGATCAAGGGGAAGAAATTAAGCGAGCTCATTCGACAGGCCGTCGATCAGCTCATCGATCAATCGGGCCGAAGTCGGCGGGAGGTGGTATTGCGCGAGGCTGCCGGAAGCTGGAAGAACCGTAAGGATCTCCCCGACTTCAAGGCAGTGCGATCCGAATGGGACAGGGACTGATCATGACAAAGTCAATCCTTGTGGACACGGATATTCTTGTTGATTTTCTCCGCGGCCACGGTAAAGCGCTGGCTTTTGTCAAGGCTCATTCCGATCGAATTATCCTGTCATCCATCGTCGTTGCCGAACTATACGCTGGGGCGAAAGGAGACGCAGAACAAACTGTTCTGAAAGATTTCATCTCCCTCTTTCGTGTTATTCCTGTAGATGCGGAGATCGCGAAGACTGGAGGGCTCTACAAGCGTAATTATGCCAAGTCACACGGTGTCGGCCTTGCAGACGCCATTTTGGCTGCTACTGCTGAATCCGAAAACTCGGAATTGAAAACCCTCAACACCAAACACTACCCTATGTTTAAAGGCCTCAGGCCCGCCTACATGAAGTAGATTGGAAAAGGGGTCATTATCTACGTTTAACAGCCATGTAAAAAGC
This sequence comes from Desulfobacteraceae bacterium, assembly GCA_016844935.1. Taxonomy (GTDB): domain Bacteria; phylum Desulfobacterota; class DSM-4660; order Desulfatiglandales; family Desulfatiglandaceae; genus NaphS2. The sequence continues at coordinate 1,310 of JAERTK010000098.1, forward strand.
CATCCGCTGAAAAACACGCCGTTCTTTTCATAAAGGATGAAAAATGGATGTGTGACACTGACAGGCGGAAAGTGAAACAGTTGTGTGGTTGATGTTTTACGGTTTTCAAAAAAGCTTTCCCTGCAAAGAGTTTGTCGTCTCTCTGATTTCCAGGTTCAGGTGGCGGTAGGACCGGCGTGTGGCCACCCGTCCCTGGGGGGTTCGTTTGATATACCCGCTTTGAATCAGGAAGGGTTCATAGACATCCTCAATGGTGCCTTTTTCCTCTCCCACGGCGGCGCAGAGGCTGCTCAGGCCGATGGGTCCCCCATCAAATTTTTCAATGATGGTATGCATGATGAACCGGTCCATCTTGTCGAGCCCCTGTTCATCCACTTCCAGCATGTCCAGGGCCCGGCTCGCCACCTTCCGGGTGATAACACCGTCCGCCTCCACTTCCGCATAATCCCGTACCCGGCGCAATAACCGGTTGGCGATGCGGGGTGTCCCCCTGGCCCTTTTGGCGATTTCAAGCGCCCCTTCATCCCGGGTGGGAATCTCCAGGAGCCCGGCGGATCGCACAACGATTTTGTAAAGATCTTCAGGCTTGTAGAAGTCGAGACGCAGAATCACGCCGAACCGGTCCCTCAGCGGGGGGGTCAGGAGTCCCGCCCGCGTGGTGGCGCCCACCAGGGTAAAGGGGGGGAGCGGAATTTTCATGGTTCGGGCCGAAGGTCCCTGGCCGATAATGATGTCCAGCTCATAGTCTTCCATGGCCGGGTACAGGATTTCCTCCACCACGTGGTTGAGGCGATGGATTTCATCGATAAACAGGACATCTTTCGGTTGAAGATTGGTGAGGATGGCGGCGAGATCCCCCGGTTTTTCGATTACCGGGCCGGAAGTACTCCGGATGTTGACGTCCAGTTCCCCTGCAATGATATGGGAAAGGGACGTTTTTCCCAATCCCGGGCTGCCGTGAAAAAGAACATGGTCCAGGGCTTCGGAACGTCCCCTGGCAGCGGCAATAAACACGCGTAGGCTCCGCTTCATTTCCTCCTGGCCCACATACTCCGCAAGGGTTCGGGGCCTGAGGCTGATTTCCGCTGCCGCTTCTTCAGGCTGGAGGTCCGGGTCTATGATGTGTTCTTCCATAATATTCAGGATCAGGCCAGAATTTTGAGGCTTTCCTTAATCAGGGCCTCGAGGGTTTTATCCGTTACACGATTTTCGGCTTTGGTAATGGCGGCCCGGGCCATTTTGGCAGAATAGCCTAAGTTTATGAGAGCTGAGAGGGTATCTTCCATTCTCCGTTCGGTTTGTGTCCCAGGGGTTTGCATGGGTGGCATTTCCGAATCGCCGGAAAACCTGGCTGCCCGATCTTTCAGCTCCAGGGCAATCCTTTCCGCCGTTTTTTTACCGATTCCCGGAATTGCCTGGAGCCGAGGTGCATCTCCTGCGGCAATGGCCCGCAGAAGTTCTTCCGCACCCATGCCGGAGAGGATATTGGCGCTCAACTTGGGACCGATGCCCGAAACGGAGACCAGCATCAGAAAGAGGCTTTTCTCAAGTTTGGTAGAAAACCCAAACAGCACCAGCGCATCTTCCCTGACGTGGGTGTGGATATGCAGACTGACCGGCTCATGGTGTTCGGGAAGGGCATAAAAGGTGGACAGGGGGACAAATATTTCATAACCCACACCATTCACTTCGATGATGATGGACTGGGTCGATTTTTCAAACAAGGTGCCGCTCAAATGTGAGATCATATGTTCATCTTCCCGGGGGTTCTTTCTGTTTGAGGGCGCTAAGTCTGGCGCTGTTGATGTGGCAGATGGCAGCGGCCAGGGCATCGGATGCATCCAGAGGCACCTGTTTTGTGAGCCGCAGCATGATATTGACCATGGACCGAACCTGCTCTTTGTCAGCCCTGCCGTATCCCACCACCGATTTCTTGATTTCCAACGGTGTGTATTCAAAAACCGGAATGTCACACTGGCCCGCAGCAATCAAGGCGGCGCCACGGGCGTGTCCCAGTTTGAGGGAGCTCCTGGCGTTTTTTGCATAAAACAGGTCTTCAACGGCCACCGTATGGGGAGCGTAGCGGTCAATGATCTCCACGAGCCCCTTAAAAATCCTGTGGATTTTCCGGGGAAAAGGCATTTTTTCAGGCGGCTTGATGAGACCTGCCGAAACGAAAGAGATCTCACGGTTTTTCTCATCCAAAACGCCGTAACCGGTAATCCTCGAGCCGGGATCAACCCCCAGCACCCGCATCAGCTCATGGCCTCCATCACATCGTCTGCAATGTCAAAATTGGAGTACACATGGCTGACGTCATCATGGTCTTCAATTGCCTGCATCAGTTTGATCATTTGCTGTGCTTTTTTGCCCTCAATTTTAACCGTGTTCTTGGGAATTTTGGTGACCTCGGCCATGGTGTAGGGAAACCCCGCGTCGTCAATGGCCTTTTTCACCGTTTCAAAATCAGATGGGGCCGTCACCACCTCGAATTCCGTCTCTTCTTCTTTAACGTCTTCGGCGCCTGCTTCAAGGGCCAGATCAATGAGCTGCTCTTCATCCACTTTGTCCTTTTCAAAAACAATCAGGCCCTGCTGCTCAAAAATCCAGGTCACACATCCCGGTTCACCGAGATTTCCGCCGTGGCGCTCAAAAAGGTGCTTGATATCGGCCACCGACCGGTTTTTGTTATCGGTCAAACAATCCACCAGCACCGCCGCGCCGCCCGGTCCGTAACCATCGTAGCTGGCCTCTTCGTAATTTACCCCTTCCAGTTCTCCAGTCCCTTTTTTGATGCCCCTTTCTATATTATCCTTGGGCATGTTCTCCGCTCTAGCGGCGGCGATGGCGGTTCGGAGTCTTGGATTGCCTTCGGGGTCACCGCCAGCCATGCGGGCGGCCACGGTGATTTCCTTGATGAGTTTGGTAAATATTTTGCCTCTCTTGGCATCCGCCGCACCCTTTTTGTGCTTGATGGTACTCCATTTTGAATGACCGGACATAAATATACTCCTCCATAATGGTTCATGACTGAACGATGGTCAAATCCACTGTCAGGGTTTTGAGATAAAGCCCGTCCCCACAAGATAAACCTCACGGCTCCGCTTTCGGGTGGCTTTCGGCCTGAAAAGGCGGATCTGTTTGAAAAAAGGCGAAATATCCGATTTGAAAGGTTTCAGCTCTTCACCCTCAAAAATTTTGCACACAAAATGCCCTCTGTTTTTTAAAACCGCCTTGGCAATGCGCGCGGCCTTTTCCGCCAGAGACATGGACCTCGCCACATCGGTAGCCCGAACGCCCGTGGTGGGCGGCGCCAGATCGCTTAACGCCACATTTCTGGCTTGAATTTCCTTGGCCAGCCATGCCACCTCAATGGTTTCCACATCCCCTTTAATGCACCGGAAATTGGGAGGGCTGAACGCTTCGGGTGTGTGCAGATCGATGCCCACCACATCCCCCTGTTTTCCCACTTTACCAATGGCGTATTGGGACCATGAACCCGGAAAACACCCCAGATCCAGCACCCGGTCTCCTTTATGAATCAGCCTGAATTTTCTATCTATTTCCTGGAGCTTGTATACGGAGCGCGCGAGCCATTTTTCCCGTCTGGCTTTTTCCGTATAGTGATCATCCCATCGATTTGATTTCATTCGAATATCCTTATCACAGATATACCCCCTTTGCAAAAAAAAATGAAATATAATAGGATGCACGATTCGAAACGAGGAGGTTTGAAACCATTATGGAACAAGTGATGATTGACGGGGTGGCGTTACACCTCACAGAACCCGACCGGGTCCCCATGCAATGGGTCGGTCAGACGGAACTGGTCACCCAGGTGCTGGCGGCCTGGCTGGTCATTGATGAAGAAGATCTGCCACTGAGCCCCAGGCTGGTGGGCAAACCGGGGGTGGGAAAAACCACCCTGGCCTACCATGCGGGAAAATCGCTGAATCGCCCGGTTTACCTGTTTCAATCCACCATGGACACCCGGCCCGAGGACTTGATTGTGACGCCGGTCATTTCAGAGCAGGGAAAAATCAAGTACGTGGCGAGCCCCGTGGTTTCGGCCATGATCAAGGGGGGTGTCGCGATCATTGATGAAGGGAACCGCATGAGTGAAAAAAGCTGGGCGTCTCTGGCCCCCCTTCTGGACAGCCGCCGGTATGTGGAGTCCATCGTGGCGGGTGTCAAGATCAAAGCCCACCCTGATTTTCGCCTCTGCACCACCATGAATGACGATGCCAGCACCTTTGAGCTGCCGGAATATATCCATTCCCGGCTCCAGCCCCAGATCCATATCGATTTCCCTGAAAAAGATGAAGAAAAATTGATTCTGAAAAGCAATCTGCCTTTTGCGGATGAAGAAGTGCTCAATTATGTGGTGGCGTTTCTCCAGGCGGCACATAAGGCCGATGAACGCTACTCCGTACGGGACGGCATCAATATGGCGCGGTATGCTTTAAAAAGGCTTTCAAACGGGAAAGGGCCGCGTCCCGCGGATCCCTCGGTGAACACTGTCCAATATCTGAAAGAGGCGGCGGCCATGGTCCTGGATGCGCCTGCCGCCGACTATTTTTCCCAACTGGTGGATCGCCTTGAACAAGACCGCTGAAATCAGGTGGCACAACATCCGCGTGGTTCCCATCCTGCACAACCGGATGGAGTTTGCGTTGGAAGTGAGGCGTGTATTTAGATCGTTTCAACCGGACCATGTGGCTGTGGAATACCCGGATACGCTGAAGACTCGAATTATTCAAGGGGTCAAGCGGCTACCGTTATTGTCGGTGGTGCATTATGAGGGGAGGGACGGTGCCTTTGTCTACCTTTCCCTGGAACCGTGCGACGGGCAGGTGGAGGCCGTGCGGCTTGCCCTTGACCATGACATACCCCTTCATTTTATCGATCGGGATACGGAAAATTATTCCCATGATCACACACCCATGCCGGACTCCTACGCCACCACCCGCATTGGACACACCGCCTACTGCCGCGCCTACATGGAGACCCACCGGAACCGGAAACCAATGCCTGAGGACACGCTTCGGGAAAAAACCATGGCCTATCACCTGCAGAAGCTGGCCGAGTCCGGGAAAAAGGTTCTTTTCGTGGGTGGCTTAAGCCATGTGAATGGGATACTTTCCATGCTGGAGCACCCCCAGGCCCCGGTTATTGGACGAAGGGTACGCGAAAATGTGGGACTGGCCCACCTGCACCGGGATTCCAGCCGGGAAATCATGGGCGAGATGCCCTTTCTGCAGGCAGCCTACGAGCGGCATCGTGTGGAAGGTGAAACGCCGGATCGGTTTGAAGTCCAGATGGCGCTTCTAGAAGCAGCGAAAAAAAAATACTGGAAAAACAGCAAGGAAAAAGTCTCCCGTATTCAATTGCGGATCCTCAACAGATTCGCCCGGAACTATGCGCTTCTGAACCACAAGCTGGTGCCCGATTTTTACCAACTCATTGTGGCTTCCCGGGGGGCCGTGGATGACAATTTCGCTTATGAGGTGTGGGATCTGGGGAGCGATTATCCCTGGCAGACGGAAAACCCGGGGTTGTCTGTGCTGCGCCTCAGGGGGGAAGATCTGTTTCTGGACCAGAAGCGGATCCGGTTTCACCGGCAGTTCAAGACCATGCGCAGGCGGCTTGTTCCGGTGCCGGTCAAGGAAAAACGGAAAAGGCGTGATCCCGAAAAATGGAAGAAGGAATTTAAGGGAGAGTCCATCTGTTCCTACCCCCCCGAGGACGTGGCGGTTGAAGGATACGGGCACTATTTACAAAAGAAAGCCCTTCAAATCAAGCAGGAGGAAAATATCCGTATCGAACCCTTTTCCTGTTCCATGCAGGACGGCATCGATATTCGGGAAACCATTCGGGAATGGTCCAGCGGAAAGCTGTATGTGAGGGCGGAACGGCCCTTCAAGGGAAAGGTGGGTTCCGTGGTGGTCATTTTTGATCCTGATGTTTCTAAAGATGGTGAAGAAAATTTCCCCTGGTGTGTGACCTGGCTGGGGGAGCACAGCCAGGAGTCGGACATGGCGTTTTACAGCACGCCGGCAGGAGAGGTCATGGATGGCCCGGGAATTTCCAGGTGCCAGTACGGGGGCTTCATGTTGAGTTATCCGCCCCTTCGGGTCTATGATATCTGGCGGGATTCTTTTTTTGGCGTGGCCCGGAATAAACCGGAAAGACTGCTCATGGCAGCGCTCGATTACAGCCTGGAAAAACACGTGGTCTATTTGGCTGCCGATCCCCCCTCCGGCTGGTGCCAGAGTATGGCGGCCCGCCTGGGGAAAAAGATATTCTACCTGCCCCTGGGCACTTTTTCTCCGGTGACCCTCAAAAAAATCCGACAGTTTCACGTCCTGGACGGCCATGGGGTTCGCCGGTACGCCGGGGATTATCTCTAAGCCCTAGGGCTTTGGAGGGAACCTTCCAATGTCAAAAAAGCAGATCCAGCAAGATTTCGAGCCAACCATTAGATCCCTCAGGATTTCAGATATATTCGTTTCGTTAAGGCTGACAGCCATTGCCATTTTGATCTATGCAGCATTTATTGCCGTACTGCTGCCGTTGACAAAGAATCATCTTTATGGGCTCTATGGATTTTCGCAGGAAGTTACCCATGCCGAATCTGGTGATATGCCATGGCAGAAGTATGCTCACCCCAAACCTGGCTACGACGGTCAGTTTTATTTCAGACTGGCCCTTGACCCATTTACCGGCCAAAAGAAAGCTTATGGGATCAATTTAGATGCGCCTGTAGTGCGTCAACAACGAATTTTATTACCATTTTTCACATGGCTGGTTGCCCGTGGGGATCTGGAGATTACGCCTCCCGTTATGATGGCTATCAATCTGGGGGCGGTGGCAGGATGTGCCTTTGTTACAGGCCTTTTATTGATTGGTTTCGGAATACCGGGTTGGTATGGTCTTCTTTTCGCTCTTTATCCAGGGTTTGCTGTTTCTGCGGGGCGCTATCTGACTGAACCCCTAGCCCTTTTCCTGATTCTATCAAGCCTTCTCATGCTAGTGAATCGGAAAAACCTCGCGGCCGCAATACTATTGTCTCTTGCTGTGTTGGCTCGAGAAACCGCGACCCTGGTTGTTGCGGCAGGTTTCTTCACCTGGCTCAGTGGGAAAATTCTTCAAAATGGCAATAAAAACAATTTTTCCCCACATTTTTCATTTTGGCTATACCCAACGCTTTCTTTTTTTCTATGGCAATTCTGGCTTTGGAACAACTGGGCTACGGTGTTATTGGATGGTGAAAACATCTCCAAGATAGGGGTGCCATTGATAGGATTAATTCATGCCACAGCCGGAAACATCACAAACCTCAATCCGGAAACCGGCTTTTATCTCATAATGCTATTGGCCGTCGTCGTATACCAGGTTTTCATTTGCCGTTGGATTCGACATTTCCCCCTTCTCTTACTTATTTCCTGGGCATGTTACGTGTTGCTGGTCTCCTGTACCAAAACGGCCGTATGGAGCAACAGCACCAGTTTTCTTCGCCTTTCCGCGGAATTGAACATGCTGGGGTTGCTTGCATATTTGATCGTCAAGAAAGGGGCGGGAAATCTTTTTGTTTCTTTTTGGATATTGGCATGGATATTGACAGCTGGGGCGGAATGGTATCACTTGTATTCGATTCAATAGACCTTCTTGTTTTGCTCTGTGTCCCTTCTTATGTGCTATTGAAACCCATTATTTTTCAGCCAAAGAATTAAATTCATTATTGTCCAAAGAGCGTGGGCATGATTTTTTTTCTTAGTGACATGGTCGTTGAGCATTTTCTGAACAGCTTTAACGTTGAAAAAGCCTTGGGCTCTCAGACTATTTCCTTCTAAAGAGTCATGGAGGATCTCTTTCCACCCCTTCTGTTTGAACCACTGTTGATAGGGCATGTTCAGCCCCTTCTTAGGCCTTTGTCGTATCTGGGTGGGAAGCAACCCTTTCACTGCATCCCTTAGGGGTATTTTGTTGTACAGGCCTCTTATTTTTCTTTTTGATGATAAAGAAAATACAAAATTGACAAGGTCAATATCCAAATAGGGGACTCTCAATTCCATGGTGTGGGCCATGCTCATTCTATCGGCCCTAAAGAGCAGGTCGTCAACCAGATGCATGTGACAGTCGGTCGCCATTATTTTATTCAAGGTATCGTCAGACGTCATGGACGAATACAGGTCTTCGTACAGTACCGAAGAAGCCGGCCGGCTCAGCCCTCTAAAGAAATCGTTTGAAAGTACCTGATATTTTTCATCATCGTTCATGCTGCAACGATACCAGAAGTGCGCCTTGGGTGGATCGAACCCTACCCCGGCCGTGAACCGTTTAAGCTTCAAGTCCAGGCTCACTTTTTTTTCAGAAACCGGTAGCATGTTAACCGTTGAAGTGAAAAGTCGATGCACAGGAGAGGGAAGCATTTTATAATACCTGGACAGGTTCAGTGCTGTATAGGGCTCGTAGCCGCAGAATATTTCGTCAGCCCCTTCTCCCGAAAGAATGACCGTGACATAATCTTTTGCATATTTACAGATATGATAAATCGGAAATGCAGATCCTTCACAAAAAGGCTCCCCCAGGTGGTATGATATTTCTTCCATGGAATCCAGAATGATATTTGAATCCAAAACAACTTCGTGGTGATTCGTTTTCAAATGGCGGGCCATGAGTTGGGAAAATGGACTTTCGTCAAATGACTTTTCTTTGAATACAATGGAGAAAGTTTCTAACGGCTTGCGGGTCATTTCGCGGGCTAATGCTGCAATTACACTCGAATCAAGCCCGCCACTGAGAAGTACTCCGACCGGAACATCAGACATCAGCCGCCTTTGTACCGATGTTTTCATTAGCGCCAATGTTTTCTCTGCAATATCCTCACGGCTGATTTTGATGATCGAAGGATCAGGATCGATGGTCCAATATTGTTGCACCGAAACATTGCCGTCTTTCAAAACCAGAAAAGAGGCTGGCGGAAGGCTGAAAAGTCCTTCATAAATCGTCTGTGGTTTTGGGATAAATTGTAGCGACAGGAAATCCGCCACGGATTGTGCGTTGAGTTCCTTTTGGAATGACGGGTGCATGGTGATACTTCTGATTTCGGAGCCGAAAAGGAAGCTGTCTGCGCTTTCATAGTAAAAAAGCGGCTTTATTCCCATATGATCTCTTGCCAAAATAAGCGTTTTGTTGTCCAGGTCATAAATGGCAACCGCAAACATCCCTCTTAGCTTGTTCCAAACCTCATTGCCCTGATCCTCATAGAGATGTAGTATGCACTCCAAATCGCCGTTTGTATTAAATTTGTGGCCCTTCTTCAATAGGTCTGAACGTAATTCACTGAAGTTATATATTTCACCATTGCCGATGAGAATTAGCCGTCTGTTTTCACTGAAAATAGGCTGAGGTGAATTTTCCAAATCGACTATGGGGAGTCTCCTGGATCCCAAGGCCAGCGTGTTATTCGACCAAATAGCGTCGACGGTGCCTCGATGTTTAATCGAGTCCAGCATGATTTGGATGTATTCTTTGGGCGAAACTGCTGATTTTAGATTATGAACGCCGGTAATACCACACATACGCTTACCCTTCCTTTCCGTGGCCATTTTTTACCTGAATGTAGACGCTTAATCAAGAACCAAAATATGGGCGCAATCTGCCAATGGCAGTGCAGGGTGGTGATTTTGTAGGATTCATTCTGTTCGACCCTTTAAGGAGAGCAACAGGGCACGCCCTGGCAAGCATAATGATATTTACATCCATAGATTGTATGTGATAATTTCTCAAACCGCTTCATCATGGTTGATATGGTTCATTTAAAATATTTCTTCAGGGAGTTAGCCGCTTGCAAATTAAATCAAACACAAATCCGAAAAGAAAAACAATTTATCTCTGTGGGGCAGGGGGTAAAGGCAACATCGGGGCTGAAGCCATCATGCTTTCCATCATCAAGCTGTTCCAGGAGCGATATGAAAATGTGCATTTCATCATAAATTCGTGGCACCCGGATCGGATTCGTGAATTGTTGATTCCGTTGGATGGTGATTTCACCTCTTTCACCCTTAGGCGTGAAAGCATCCTGGCCAACCCTTTCACCATAGCCAGAGCGGATATCTTTGTAATATGCGGAGACGTTTCCATCAGTGAGACAGTGGTCTCGTTCCTTCCCCTGTACTATGCAATAAGAACGGTCGCGCCCAGGATGCTCGGCAAACGGGTCCTTTTTCTTGGGATAGAGGCTGAAGAAGTTGAAAGATGGACGAATGTTGTTGCTTTGAAATATCTAATACGCTGGACTACCGATTTTCACTTATTGCGAAATGAAATGTCGTACGCCAATCTGAAGCGCTTCTTCCCTGACGAAAAGCCACTTCTTCTTGGCTGCGAACCCAGCTTGACTTTTGTCCCAGAACACCTCGAAGGATTCGAATGTCGCGACCATAGGATTTCCAACTCTAAACTTCTCGTTGGATTTGGTATCAGGGATTTTTTTTCAACTGCGCTCAAGCTCGACATTAAAAAGATGAAACTGCTTAGACGTGACGTTCCCACAGGTAAGATCACGAAGAAAATGCGTCAGATCATTAGATTTACGGCTTCTATTGCAGATTATCTTGTCGAGAAATATGATGCTCAACCTGTATTTGTTCCGCATCATTTCCTGCCTGAACATGACAGGGTTATATTACCCGATTCTGATATTGCTGAAATGATCATCAATGAAATGAAAAGGTCCAATGACGCCGTCATACTCAAGAACAATCTGCACCCGTTTCAGATAATCAATTTCTATAGGCGGTTCGACTTGGTTTTCTCCATGCGACATCATGCAAACGCCTTTGCCTATTACAATGCCGTGCCAACCTTTGGATACGGAATTTCTGAAAAAATATTCAATTTTTTTGATGAAATTGGTCAAGATAACATGTTGATCGATCCGCACAAATCCGAAATGCGTGAAATTGAGGCGCGCATAGATGAAGTACTTCGCAGTAGAGTGGAAATCTCGAAAAAACTAAAGGCGGAAATAGAAAAATCTAAACAACGTATGATCCAGGCGCTTGATACGGCACTCGAAGGGGTGTAGGCGATTGGGGGCTCGATTGTTCAAAATATACTTTATGGATAGCAATCAAATTCTTTCGGTATCATACTTCATCTGTCTCATTTTTAACAAATTATGACAGCTTTTCTCCAATAGCCTGGTGAACCTTGTCCATTAAACGCGGGATGTCTCTCTTCCCATACCCTGAAAGGGAAATGGGTTCGCCGATCTGAAAGCTGTAAGACCCTTTCCTGATACGGAGGCTCCCTTTGGTGGCAATGCGGTGGCTTCCGTCGATAGCCATGGGCACGATATGGCAGCCTGATTTGACGGCCAGGTTGAATCCCCCCCGTTTGAAAGACTGCAGGCGACCGTCCACGCTCCGGGTCCCTTCCGGAAAGATGAGCACTGAGGCCCCGTCTTTGATCCGTTTTGCCGCAAGGGCAATGCTTTTCACCGCCTTTCGGGGGTCCTTTCTTTCGATGCCGATATACCCTGCCTGCGTCATGGCGGGCCCGAGAAGTGGGATTTTCATGAGTTCCTGTTTCAGGATGAACTTAAAATCGACCGGAAGAAATGCCAGGATGGTCCAGATGTCAAAAAAACTCTGGTGGTTGCACATGTAAATGCGGGGAACTTCCGGGCTCACATTTTCCAGGCCGCGAACGGTCACATGAATGCCACAGACGCGCAATATGACTTTGGACCACGGGACGGCGCAACGAAAATGAACCGCTCGTCCCGAACCGCCAAAGATGGGAATTATCAATGCCCAAATACACATGATAACAGAAAAAAGACCGATAAAGGCGTTTAAAACAATATATCTAAGCATTTTTTTCTCCCATTAACCCGGCGATACAATTGGCAATTCTATTCTCAAGACCACATCTTCTCCCTCCCGGAAAACATCCACCTTCCCACCGTGCCGATGGATCACCACTCGGGCCAGGGGTAAATCGTGAATGGTAGTGTCGGCTTTTCCGGTAAAACGGGGGTAAAAGAACTGGCTCAGGTCTTCGTTGGCCAGGCCTTTGGCATCATGCCGGATGGTGGTGACCACATGGTCCACTTCACCGGCAGTTGAGAGGAACAGCTTTTCCCCTTCCGGCATGTTGATCACCTCGTTTTTTAAAATACAACCAAAGGCCCGTTTCAAAAAAGTTCCGTCTCCCTGGATGTTCGGGATGGACGGGGATAATGCGGTTTCAAGTTCGATTTTCTTCTGGGCCATTCGGTCTTTCTCTTCACCCAGGGAGGAAAGGATGATTTCATTGATATCCACTGTGACCATGTTGAGCGAAAAAGGCTTAATGGATGATAGAATGCTTTTCAGGATATCTTCCAGCCTGGCTACCTCGTCCACAATAATTTTTGCGAACATTTCCTGCCGTTCATTTCCTGAAAGGGAATCCTGCAGCCGGTGGGCGAACCCGCCCACTGTGGCCAGCGGGTTCCTCATTTCGTGGGCAAACCGAGCGGATATTTCTCCCAGGAGCCGAACCTCTTCCGTACGCAGGGCTTTTTCCTGAAGCCTTTTCAGTTCGGTAATATCCACCATGATGCCCTCGAACCAACGGAGATCCCCGGATTCATCCCAGAAAGGGATGGCCCGGTCCATGAAGACGTGCTTGCGGCCCTGTTTGTCTTCCACCACCCTTTCCTCAAGGAAGCCTTCAGTATCTTTTTTCAAGACGTCCATGATGGCTTCACTTTCAGCCCTGTCGCATCCCCAGACCTTTTTCTGCCAGAAAAACCGGTTTCCAAGCATGTGGTTGAGATCAAAACCCAAGGTGTTGATCAAATAGGGGTTAATGAATTCGATGGTGCCGTCACTTAATATCCGATAGACCCCGAGGGGCAGGTTATCCACCAGGGTTCTGTACTTTTCTTCCGACGTCACCAGGTCAGCGGTCCTTTCCTGAACCCGTATTTCAAGAGTCCTGGCATGTTCTTCAATTTGCAAGCGTCGTTCCTTGAGAGAGTTGAGCATGGTATTGAGCGCATGACCCAATACGCCGATTTCGTCGTTTGGACCGGGTTTCAAGCGTGTTTCCCGTTTTCCCTGGGCAATTTCCTGGGCCCCGGCCACAATTTCCTTGATGGGGCGTATAAAAAGAACCGCCACAATCCACACCAGGAAAAAAGAAACACTGATGCCCACCAGGCCCACAACAATCATCAAGGTCCGTGTTCTTGACAAACGGTCGGTAATGGCCGAACGGTTAACTTCGATTTCCACCAGGGCCACCACGTCCCCCCGGTAGTCCCTCAGGGGCCCCGTCAGCAGCGCCACGTTTGGAAAGCGGGGGGGTGCGATGAAAATCCGGATCTGCTCCATGGAACCGGGAGATCGCGATTCCGTTAATGAGAAGGTTTTTCCGGGGTCATTTGTGGATGCCAGCAGGGCATAGGTATCCGGGCTTTTCTTTTCGTAAACCGCAAACCCGGGTCCCCAGTGTTCTTTGAGATTTTGAAGAAAAGAGCGACCAAAGGGATATCCGATTTCCAGGCTCCCCGCCAGTTTGTTGTTCCGGAATACGGGGACAACCCCGCGAATGCTCAGACCCGTAAGCCCCCATTCAAGACCCTTCACGCCTTTGCCGCTTTTTAGTGCATCCATAATGCTGGTTCGGTAGGCAATCATTTCACCCCACTGATCCGGCTGGTGAACCCGCAGATAAGATTTCCCGGGCAGAATGTGAAAATGAAGCTGCCGGATACCGAAATCATTTTTCAGTTCCTTAAACAGGGGCTCGGCATAATTGAGAAGCCCCTTCCGGTTCCGCTCCAAAAGGAGCCTCTTTATCATGGGGTTTTCGGCAATGATGGTCGCCATGGAAAGGGCTTGGTCGCCTTTCTGGCGAACCGATGCCAGAAAGAGGTCGAAAAAATGGAACAGTTCCTTTTTTTCCTCTTCCTTGATAATTTCCTGTTGGGAACTGAGGCCGATATAGACCAGAGAGGTCGTTCCGGCGAAAGAAAAAAAGAGGAAGGGAATCAGAAGCTTCCACTTCAAACTGATACCCTGCACGCGGTTTATGAAATCGGAAAGCATGGTCTTAACCGGCAATGTTACAAAAAAACAACCCTCAGGAATGATTCTTTGGCAACTGCATTTTGTGCATGTCCTTAAGGATCCGCTTCTGACGTCTCAGCACCCGGGCATTGGGTTTTGCGGGAGACCAGCGATGGGGACTGGGCAGCACGGCCGCAAGGAGTGCTGCCTGACCTTTGGAAACGCTGTTGGCGGAAACATGAAAGTATGCTTTTGCGGCCGCCCCAACACCCCTGATCCCTTTCCCCCAATCCACCGTATTGAGATAAACTTCCAGAATCCTCTTCTTTGTGAGAAAGAGTTCAAGCAATACCGTGTAATAGGCCTCAAGCCCCTTTCTGATCCAGGTTCTGGCAGGCCAGAGAAATACGGTTCTGGCCACCTGCATGGTGATGGTGCTGGCGCCGCGGTACCCTTTTCCCGAGGCCATATCCTTCAGTGCGTCGTTAAGTTCGATGAAATCAAAACCCTGATGGGTCAGGAAACGTTGATCTTCGGCGGCCAGGACCGCCCTTTTCACATGGCGCGATATTTGCTCGAATGTGCGCCAGTGCATGGTTATTTCCGGCGTTTGCGGGTTGAGTCCCTGCGCTATGAACCTAAACGGTGCCATCAGTAAAGAAGGGGGATCCATGTACCGGAGCGACAATACCTGGAGGATGCTAAAAAAAACCAGCATCGCAAGCAGGCCGCAGCCCCACTTTATGATCCCATAAAACCGGTTACGCTTTTTTATGCCTGCTTTTTTACCGCTTCCCATGCCCCATTCATCTGATCGGTGGTCGCTTTTTCAAGGGAAACCCCCGTTTGAATTAAATAATTCTCCATCTGTTCAAAACGGTTCAGGAATTTTTGGTTCGCCGATCTCAAAAGGTCCTCTGCGTTCGTTCCCCAGTGTCTTGACAGGTTGACCAGGCTGAAAAAAAGGTCCCCCATCTCCTCACATACTGCCCGTTCGTCTTGGCTGTCTACTGCAGTTCTTAATTCTTCCACTTCTTCCAGGACCTTTTTCCAGATCCCCCCCCTGTCGGCCCAATCAAAACCGGTTTTGGCGGCCCTTTCACTCAATCGATGGGCTCTCAACAATGCCGGCAGTCCGATGGGCACATTCTTGAGGGAAGCCGAAACGGGTTCGGACTCATCCGCTTCTTCCCGTTTGATTCTGGCCCAGTTGGCGGCTACCTGGTCTGCGGAATCCATCTTTACGTCCGAAAAGACATGGGGATGCCGACGAATCATTTTCGCGGTGATCTTTTCCACCACCTCCGCAAAATCAAATTCTCCGCTTTCCTCTGCCAGGGCAGCCAGAAAAACAATTTGAAACAGCAGGTCCCCCAGTTCACCGCAGGTTTCGTCGGGTGACCCGTTTTCAATGGCATCCAGCACCTCATAGGCTTCCTCAATGAGATAGACCTTAATGGTATGGCTGTTTTGCTTTGCATCCCACGGGCAGCCGTTCGGGGCGCGAAGCCGCCTCACCAGGGACAACAGGTCGCCCATGGCCCTGCCCAATTCATCTGTATCGACATTTCTCATTTATGCACTCAGATTTTCTCCTTTACGATCTCATGGAGACTGTTTTTTTGTTTATGGAATGTTTTTTTCAGCTTTTCTTGAAAACCCGGGGGGATGAGGCCGACAATGGTCTGATAGGAAGTGACGATGAAAGGTGCCAGTCGCGATTGTGTGACAAGGGGCGACCCCTGGGGTGCTAGGAAAGTTACCAGAACAATTATTAAATAACTGAGGAGAATGCCCTTCAAAAGGGCCAGACAGGCCCCCAAAATTCTATCGACCCATCCCAGGAATACTTTTTGAAAAAACTTCTTAAACAACCATCCCAATACATTGCATACGACGATGACCACCACAAGGATCAGGGCAAATGTGATCAGGGGGAGATAATTACCCGGCGGAATGAGACCTTTCAGCAAACCGGCCAATTGGGGATGATAGGCATTGGCCAGCCAGATGCCCAGCACGACCCCGGCCAGGGATCCGATCTCCCGTACAATCCCCCTGAAAATACCGCGAATGAGGAAAAAAACAACCGCCGCAATAATAATGATATCCAGAAGGTTCATTAGGATTCCTGACCGCCGCCGGGCTGATGTTCTTTCCTGAGCAGGTCATTGACGGTTTTCACCGGGTTGAATGTGATGGCGGGCACTTCAACGAAAAGCGTAATCCAATGGGCCATGGCGCCATTCCAGAGTCCCGGGTGTTCCAGGGCCTTGAGTTCCCTTCCGTCTTTGGATTTCTGCGAAATAAAAACCGTCTCCGGGTCCACATATTCCCGCAAATCAAACAATTCACCCCGCCAGTCCCGGACTCCGCACACCAGGTCCACGGGGTTAAAATGGGTGGAACCGGCCAGGATGGCCTGCTGGTCTTTGTCATCGGGGTCGATCTGGGCCGTTTCAACGATCTGGCGTGATTTTTCACCCGATTTGCCTTCAACCCAGAAAGGCCCCCCGCCCGGTTCGCCCGTATTCTTGACCATGCCGCAGATGCGAACGGGGCGATTGAGCCGGCTTATGATCCAGCGTCTCCTCTCTCCAGGATCTGCTGTTTTCACGGCAGGGGGCATGGCGGTCAACAGATCGTTTTCCAGAAAAGCGGTCGCGGAAACCAGAGCCTCTGCCGCGGTTGATCCCGAGGCCAGCTCTTTCATGTGGCGGGCGATCCGGTTCTGTATGGAAATGAGGTATCCTCCCGTAATCTTTTTCCACGCGTAGGTTTCAGTTTTGAGATAGTCAGGAACGACATTATCAATATTCTTGATAAACACAATATCGCCCTCGAGATCATTCAGGTTTTCAAGCAGCGCCCCGTGCCCTCCCGGCCGAAACAGAAGCCGTCCGTCTGCCAGGCGAAAAGGCCGGTCTTCCAAATCCACCGCAAGGGTGTCCGTGGCGGCTTTCTGCATGGAAAACCCCACATGGTAGGTTACCTCAAACTGCTTTTCGTAGGTGGGTCCAACGTCTTTTAAACAGGACTGAAAACGATTTAAATGTTCGCGGGAGACTGTAAAATGCATGGAGCACCGGTTTCGGGCGTCACAGGCGTATGCAACCGCTTCCACCAGGTGTTCTTCAAACGCCGTGCGGTTTTTTCGAGGATATGCGTGAAACATGAGGAGCCCCTTGGGTAAAGCCGCATAGCCCAACCCCTCTTCCTTCAGAAGCAAAAAAATAATCTCCCTGAAAAACCCCTTGCCCAGAAATTTTTCCATGGACATGCCTTTTCCGGTGAGGGTCGATGAAAGATCCTGAAAAAAGGCAAATCTGGAGATCCCTTCCATGAAAACCAACAGTTGCTTCGCCGAAGCCTGACCGGCCTGAGCATCCCCTTTCACCGCAATTTGTTCAATCTCCCCGGGCCGGTTCAGGTATCCCGAAAGAACTTTAAACATTCTGGAAGCCGCCCCCGAAGCGGGAACAAATTTAATGCAGGAGCGTTTCGGCCGTTCTTTCTCATAAAGCGCCATGAAGGATTCTTGCTCTTCCCCGTTGAAAACCGCGATCCCTTCTCCGGGAACGCACGGTCTCGCAAGCTTCAGGTATGGCCTGGCGGTTTTGAAAAGGCCCACCTGTCTTTCTGTTTCCTCCAGGGAGATTCCGTGCGCATCCATCTGTTGAATGTCTTTTTCAGCGAACATAATTTCGGCCATACCCTTTACCCCCTCTCATTGATTTTCAAGCATGCCCCGTGGCAGCAAGAATTTCAACGCATCCGGATAAAGACGGCTTCAAGAACATCTCCTCCAGATGAGATCCATTCAATCATCCACACCAAAATGCTGTGGGATCATCCCGAATGTCAACAAAAAAATCAAGTCTGCAGTGTATTGGGAGACAGGCTGATCAGGCCTTTTTAGAGAATAGATTTACAATTTTCTATGGAATTTGGGAAAATTGTAACTATAATGGTAAAATTGTGCATGGGAAGCCCTGATGTAATGTTCAGTTGATCCGGTATTGATCGGCGCGCTGGGTGGGGGATTTTCCTTGTGACCGGCAGTCTTTTCATGGAGGTGACAGACTCTTGAATCCATTCTACAAAAATCTCGCCCTGTGGCTTGTTATCAGCTTAATGATGGTCATGCTGTTTCAAATGTTTAAACACCCTGACAGAAGCAAAGTCAATGTCAGTTACAGCGATTTTCTGAATATGGTGGATAGCGGCGGTGTAAACCAGGTGACCATTCAGGGGGAAAATATCACGGGTATGTCCGGCCAGGGGCCGTTTAAGACATACGCTCCCAAAGATCCTGAACTCATCAGTATGCTTAGAAGCAAAGGCGTTGCCATCACCGCCAAACCCATGGAAGAGTCCCCCTGGTTTCAGGTGTTTTTGTCCTGGGTTCCCATGCTGTTGCTCATCGGCGTATGGATATTTTTCATGCGGCAGATGCAGGCCGGCGGCGGAAAAGCAATGTCATTCGGGAAAAGTCGCGCAAGGCTCATGAGCGACGCGCAGGACAAGGTCACCTTTGAAGACGTGGCGGGTATTGATGAAGCCAAGGAAGAGCTGGGTGAAATTGTGGATTTTCTCAGCGATCCCAAGAAATTCACCCGGCTGGGAGGCCGGATCCCGAAAGGCGTTCTTCTCGTGGGAGCTCCGGGGACGGGAAAAACCCTTCTGGCCCGCGCCATTGCCGGGGAAGCCGGCGTGCCCTTTTTTACCATCAGCGGTTCTGATTTCGTGGAAATGTTCGTGGGTGTGGGTGCTTCCCGGGTCAGGGATCTTTTCAACCAAGGCAAAAAGAATGCCCCATGCATTATTTTTATCGATGAAATTGACGCCGTGGGACGGCATCGCGGCGCGGGCTTAGGCGGCGGGCACGATGAGCGGGAGCAGACGCTGAATCAACTCCTGGTGGAGATGGACGGTTTCGAGTCCAACGAGGGGGTTATTCTCATTTCGGCCACGAACCGGCCGGATGTTCTGGACCCGGCGCTTCTGAGGCCCGGGCGTTTTGACCGGCAGGTGGTGGTTCCGGTTCCGGATTTGAAGGGGCGTGAGGGTATTTTGAAAGTACACCTCAGAAAAAAAATGGTCGCAGAAAATCTGGATACATCTGTTCTGGCCAGGGGAACCCCGGGATTTACCGGTGCGGACATTGAAAATATGGTCAACGAGGCGGCCCTCATGGCGGCCCGCCGAGGCAAAGAAAAAATCGAGATGGACGATTTTGAGGATGCCAAAGACAAAGTCCTCATGGGGGCTGAGCGAAAAAGCATGATTATCAGTGAGGAGGAAAAAAAGATTACCGCTTACCATGAGTCCGGGCACACCCTGGTGGCCCGGTTGCTTCCTGATACGGACCCGATCCACAAGGTAACGATCATTCCAAGGGGAAGGGCATTGGGTTTGACCCAGCAACTTCCGGTGGATGAAAAACATACCTACCCGAAGGAACACCTGCTCAACAACATTGCCATATTAATGGGGGGCCGGGCCGCTGAAAAAATTGTTCTGGGCACGGAAACCACCGGCGCGGGAAACGATATTGAACGGGCCTCGGAGTTGGCCCGCAAGATGGTCTGCGATTTCGGCATGAGCGAAGAGTTGGGCCCGTTGAGCTTTGGGAAGAAAGAGGAACAGATCTTTCTGGGTAGAGAGCTTTCACAACACAGGGACTATGGTGAAGATACCGCCAAGAAGATTGATGAGGAAGTCAGGCGAATCGTTACAGACGGCTATGATACAACCTGCCAGCTTATAGAAGACAATCTGGATACCATACATAACATGGCCAACGCTCTGCTGGAAAAGGAAACCTTAGACGGTAAGGACATTGATGAAATCATGGCCGGCGATAAGAAATGGGACCGAAAAAACACCCCGTCCGAAAACGAAGCTGATTCACAGGAAACGTCAACAGATTCCCAGGTGTAGTATTTCAGAGGCGCATAGATTTCATGGATTTTTCTCTGAAATGGGATAAGTATTGCCTGGATCTGGGAGGCAGAACCCACCTCATGGGGGTTTTAAACGTTACCCCTGATTCTTTCTCGGATGGCGGCAGGTTTTTTTCCGAAGACCAGGCCGTGGCACACGGCATCGCCATGGCGCAAGACGGCGCCGATATCATTGATATCGGCGGCGAATCAACCCGGCCCTATTCCAGCCGACTCTCCGCGGGCGAAGAGATGGCGCGCGTTATCCCCGTCATTCGCCGGTTGAGCCGGGAAATTTCCATTCCCATCAGCATCGATACCTACAAGTCGGAAGTGGCGCTGGAAGCGCTGAATGCCGGGGCTTCCATGATCAACGATATCAGTGCGCTGCGGATGGATTCGAACATGGGTCAGGTGGCTGCTGGAGCGGAGGTCCCGGTCATTATCATGCATATGCAGGGAACGCCCGAGAGTATGCAGCGCCACCCCGAATATGACGATTTGATCCAGGAGGTCCTGGATTTCCTAAGTGACGGATTGCGCCGTTGCCTATCCGCCGGGATCAAAAAAGACCTGATCATTCTGGATCCCGGGATCGGGTTTGGGAAAACCTTTGACCACAATCTGAAAATTATTCATGAACTGAAGAAATTTAAACCCCTTAAACAACCGATTCTCATCGGTCCTTCGAACAAGGCTTTCATCGGTCGCATCCTGGGCAAAGAGGCCCATGAAAGAGATACGGGCACCATGGCCGCAGTGGCCGCCTGTGTCATGAACGGGGCCCATATCATCAGGGCGCACAATGTCAAACGGGCTGCGGAAACCATCAAGGTTATTGACGCTATTTTAAGAGAGCGAGTAAGCGAGCAGGTTCTCGCCTGAGGTGACAAACCATGCTGTTCTGCATTGACATTGGAAATACAAACATTGTCCTGGGCGTAACAAGGCAAGATCAAATCCTTCATCACTGGAGAATCCGCACCGAAAAAGAAATCACAGCGGATGAACTGGGTATTCTGGTGGGGAATTTTTTCCAATGGGAAGGCCTTGGTTTCAAAGATATCAAGAACACCATTGTATCCTGCGTGGTCCCCCCCCTGCTGAATACGGTGGAGGATTTTTCGCGTCGTTATTTCCATGTGGAACCGGTTATTGTGGGACCGGGACTTAAAACCGGCATGCCCATAAAATACGATAACCCCAAGGAGGTGGGGGCCGACAGGATCGTCAACGCCGTTGCAGCTTACGAAAAATATAAGACGGCTCTGATTGTGGTGGATTTTGGAACCGCCACCACCTTTGATGATATCTCCCGGGAAGGCGAATACATGGGGGGAGCCATTGCTCCGGGGGTCACCATCAGCTGCTAAGCACTTTTTCAGGAGGCCTCGAAACTGCCGAGGGTTGAAATTTTTTCAAAGCCCGCTTCGGTGATTGCTAAGGATACCATCGGCAGCATGAATGCCGGCATCATTTATGGGTATGCCGGGTTGGTGGACGGTATTGTAA
>JAERTK010000099.1 GCA_016844935.1 Desulfobacteraceae bacterium
CAGAATAGAAACCGTAGAATACGCTAATAGGAATTCAAAAGGGATCAATTTACCAAGGATAAGCCCACATAAACTTGATGAGATGCAAATCAAACTCCCTCCTTTCAAAGAGCAGAAACGCATCGTCGCCAAAATCGAAGACCTCCAGGGCCGAAGCCGTCGAGCCCGAGAGGCCCTGGAAACCATCCCCAATCTGCTGGAGCAGCTCCGTCAGTCCATCCTGGCCGCCGCCTTCAGAGGCGACCTGACCCGAAAATGGCGGGAACAAAACCCCGATGTGGAACCGGCTTCAGAACTGCTCAAACGCATCCGCATCGAACGGCGCAAGCGGTGGGAAAAAGCCGAACTGGACAAACTCAAGGCCAAAGGCTTCACCGGCGACAAACTCGATACTCAATTCGCCAAACAACGAAAAAAATACAAAGAACCCGAGCCGGTGGATACGACTGATTTGTCCGACTTGCCTGTGGGGTGGTGTTGGGCATCTTTGGATTTGCTTACAGAGTTTATTACCAGTGGTTCACGAGGGTGGGCGAATTATTATTCTGACAGCGGATCTGCTTTTATAAGAGCACAGGACATTAAAACCGAGGAAATTATTCTGAAAGAAGTCGCGCACGTAAAACTTCCAAAAAAAGCAGAGGGTCAGCGGACGCTATTGAGAGCAAATGATCTCTTAATCACCATCACCGGAGCAAATGTTACTAAAGCTGCGCTTGTTCGGGAGGAATTAGCAGATGCCTATGTAAGTCAGCATGTCGCTTTAGCAAGACCAGTTGATGACAGCCTTTCCTCCTTAATGCACTTGTGGTCAATGTCTGCGGCCGGGGGCCGGGGGATACTTCTTGATGCGGCATACGGTGGAGGAAAGCCTGGTTTGAACCTGTCTAATTTGAGACAATTACCAATACCAATTGCTCCGAGAGAAGAAATTGCCGAATTTATCAATTTTGTGCAGCATGCCTTGCCAAAAATTGGGCATATTAAAGATCAATTGGGGCGCGCGTATAAGGAGCTTGATTCATTGGAGCAATCAATCCTCTCCAAAGCCTTCCGAGGAGAGTTAGTGCCACAAGATCCCAACGACGAGCCTGCTTCAGGCCTGCTTGGACGTATTCGCAAGAAGAAAGTCCTCAAGGCGGAAAAGCAGAAAGGCAGGCAAATGCCAAAAAGCAATAAAATGAAACATGTAGAATAGTTTGAAATCGCAATTTGGGGATGAGAATCATGTGAGACGAGGACATTCGTAACCAATCCAATGGCTCAAATTGAGCCGAAAATATAGTATGAAAATCAAATTTTCATAGTGATAAATTAAGTGGACAGGCCTTCATAATTATAAGGAACTCTTGAAATTTGCCCACTTTTGAGGAGAAATTTCATGGAACTTAACCTTGATAAGTTTAGAGTTTTTGTTGAAAATCACATCAGACCGCACTGGGAAGCTCATGATGAGACTTGGCCGTTTAGACCCGGAGGCGGCGAGTTATATATTCAGGAAAAGGTTTTGAACAAAGCGGCACCTTTCCTTACATTAGACAGTATAAAAACCAATGCTAAGGTTAACCTTATAAGCGCTATTCAATCACACCTCAACCTGCTTTCTCAGTTTGAAGGCAGCTTCGCAAAGTATTTTATTGAAATTGGAGATGAGGACGAAATTAGAGACAAATTTCTTTTTTTACTTCATGAAACAGAAGTTTCTTTAGAACAAAGAATAGGGTCCATTCTTGAATGGGCTAAGGTTCATGCTTTGCCGGATGAGGGTAAAAAAGCTGGTATTAATCCCACGGTCTGTTCATACTTTCTTGCTATGGCTCATCCTAAACAATATCCATACTGTAAGCCCACTGCTTATAACGCTATAGTTGATAATTTTCTCAATAGAAGTGAACGACGTAACGACCCGGTGGAAAGAATTTTACACTGTCAAATTATCTACAAGCATCTTCTGAAGTTTCTTGAAAACGATTACGGACTTATTGATGGGAATTTGCTGGATGTGCATTCTCTTTGCTATTTTCTATCCGAAAAAACTAAGGGTCAAACAAAAAGTCCTAAAAAGAAAGACCAGCTGATTTTCTCCGAATTGGATGATACAGAGACAGGTCCGAAAAGTGTCGAAAAGGCTTACTGGTGGCTGAATGCCAATCCGAAAATCTGGAACTTTATCGACACGTCGGTGGGTGAAAGACAGATATATACAGCATACAACATCAAGGGAAATAAGCGTCGGATATTTAAATATTTCGAGGCGGTAAAACCCGGTGATACGATCCTTGGGTATGTGGCATCTCCAAATCGTGAAATCGTTGCCGAATGCAGTGTTACCAAAGGGTTGCATAAGTCCGATGAAGGTTTAGGCATTGAGTTTGAAAAGAAAATGCAATTTCTTGAAACCGTATCTTTAGAAGAATTGAAAGCGATCCCTGAGCTAAGCGGTTGCGAGCCTTTAATAAATAATCAGGGAAGCCTTTTCAAGGTTACTGACACAGAATATGAAATAATTCGAGCGATAATAGACGACAAAAATGATAACCACCCAGTAAAGCCCTATTCCATTAAGTCCTCTTTGATGCTGTTATTCATTACCGAAAGCAAATTCCACAATATTCTTGATCGGATTAAGTTCAAAAAAAATTTGGTATTGCAGGGACCGCCCGGGGTGGGAAAAACGTTTATTGCGAGACATATTGCCTACGCGTTAATGGGAGTTGAGGACAAGCGCCGAACGTCCATGATTCAGTTTCACCAGTCCTATTCCTATGAGGACTTCATGCAAGGATTTCGGCCCAACAGTGAGGGAAAATTTGACCTGAAGAATGGTGTCTTTTATGAATTCTGCCGCAAGGCCCAGCGTGATCCCGGCAATCCTTATGTTTTTATCATTGATGAGATCAACAGGGGCAATCTGAGCAAGATTTTCGGAGAAATGTTTATGCTGATTGAGGCGGACAAGCGGGGGCCGGATTATGCCATGCCGCTGACCTATGCCCAGGGCTTGGGCGACACATTTTTCATCCCGGACAATCTTTATCTTATCGGCACCATGAACACGGCCGACCGGTCCCTTGCCATGGTGGACTATGCCCTGAGGCGGCGGTTTTGTTTCATCAACTTGGAGCCGGCTTTCGGAAATGAGAAGTTCAAAAAATTTCTTGTCAACCGGGGCGTTGAAGAGACCGTTGTGGATAAGGTGATCGATCGGATGATGCAGCTGAACAAGCGGATTGCCGAAGACCAAAAGAACCTTGGGCGTGGGTATTGTATCGGCCACAGCTATTTATGCCCATCAGACAACCACCAGGTGTATGACAATGCTTGGTACGAGAATGTGGTCCGCACGGAAATCGAACCGTTACTTGAAGAATATTGGTTTGACGATCCGGACAAAGCCAGGAAGCGGGTCGATCAACTGCTGTCATGAATAATACTCCCAAAATTCCCATTCAGAACATCTATTATCTTCTCTGCTATGCATGGGACCGTCTGGAAGAGCGGGATGTGGTGGATGTTTCCGGAATCGACAGCACAAATCTGGTGGATCTGTTTGCCAAGGTACTGGGTGGGGGTCTTGAAAGGCTATTAAAGCGTGGGCTGGATCGTGGATACGTGGAATATGCCGAGGATACGCGCTGTCTGCGTGGCAAGTTGCTGTTCAGTCCCATCATAAAACGCAACTTGCTTATGAAGGCCCAAGTGCATTGCGAGTTCGATGAGCTTAGCCACAATGTTCTGCACAATCAGATCCTGAAAACCACCCTGCGTCATCTGATTCGAGTTGAGGATCTCGATGGTCAATTGAAAAAGCGCCTGGTCGGAATCTATCGCCGCTTTCACGAAGTGGATGAAATTGAACTGACCAGTGCTGTTTTCGGGCGCGTGCAGCTCCACCGAAACAATGCTTTTTATGATTTTTTGCTGAAAATATGTGAATTGGTTTTCGACAACCTCCTGGCATCCGAAATACCTGGAAAAAGCAAGTTTCGGGATTTCTTGCAAGACAACGATAAGCGTATGGCTGCGCTTTTCGAAGATTTTGTGCGTAATTTCTATAAATTGGAGACTGCAGGATTGAAAGTGGGCAGGGAGGATATCCTCTGGCAGGCCCAAGCCATGGATGACATGTCCAAGGCCTATTTGCCTAAAATGGAGACGGATATCTCAATTGAAGGCAATGGGTACAAAATCGTCATGGACGCTAAGTATTATAAAGAAGCCTTGGCAATCCACTACGATGTAGAAAAGGTCCGATCTAGCCACATCTATCAGATTTTCGCATACCTTAAGAATTTGGAAAAAAAGGATGGGGACAACATCAACTGTAGTGGTGTCCTTTTATACCCAACGGTTCATAAAGAGGTATCCCTGAGCTACAAAATTGACGACCATAAGCTACTGATTCATACGATCAACCTGAATCAGGATTGGCAATCGATTGATAAGGACTTGAAGGCACTTTTAGACTCAGCAAAACCGGATAAAATAGTAGGACGTGAGGGACGTTCATGCGGTTATGCGTTTATTCCCGGATTTCAAGAATCAGAGAGGACTGGGATATGAAAGGAAATATTTCCCAACGCCGCAACCCCTTGATCGCCGATATGTTCCGCCGCATCGAGATGGTGGAAGCTTGGGGCCGGGGCATGCCCTTGATCCTTAAATATGCGCCCGACGTCGTTTTTCGAGAGATCGGCAACCTGTTCATCGTATCTTTCAACCGACCTTCCTTCCTGAAGCCGAAAGATGAAGGGGAGACCGCTACCCAAGAAACTACCCAAGAAAAGAGTAAATCACCCAAAGAAACCCCAAAGAAACCCCGGAGAAACCCCAAAGAAGTTATTCTCGTTGCCATAAAGAAACAGCCTGCCATCAGCATCAGGGAACTATCTGTTCAATGCGACATGAGTGTCCACAGCGTACAACACCACATTAACAAGCTTAAGGAGATCGGTGCCATCCGGCATGTGGGGCCGACCAAGGCTGGGCGGTGGGAAGTAATTGAAGACAGATTGGATGCATCGGGCGATGAAGGAGTTGAGGCCGGAGATGAGTGATTGACGGCAGTGTTATTGGAAAAATAGAAAGAGACATGTGTCAGCTAATCGGAGGGAAAAGAGTGAACCTATTTTTACAGGAAAATGGTGTTCGGTTTCCCGGATGAGGAATTCGGAAAGCGCAGTGTCTGCTGAAACCCACTCATGGCAAACTTGCTGTTGTGCCGGGACTATGTTGAAAAATTTGAGTACCAAAAACTACGATGAGTTTTTAAAGAGAAGGCGCTGGCCCTGTTGCTCGTTATCCGTTATAATCGACTCGTGGGAGAAAGTGCTCTGAAGGCAAGATGAAATGTAGGAGGGAGATCATGGATCTGAAAGTTTTGGAAGATTTGCCACCTTGGGAATGGCCTCAAGGCACGGACAAAATGCTTTTGGGTGTCCTTCGTGACAACCAAAAGGACAAATCCGACCGTCTGCTCGCGGCAGGGTTCGCGGGCGATTATACGGTTATCAATAATGAACTCGTTGTTGCCTTGCTTTCTATTGTGCGTAACGGTGAGGAATCGGAGGAGCTCCGCGCAAGGGCGGTGATATCTCTGGGCCCGATTTTAGAAACCGCCTATATCGACGAGTTCGATGATCCCGAAGCCGTGCCCATTTCCGAAGAAACATTTCACACAATCCAGACAACACTCCGCAAGCTCTACATGGATACTGATGTTCCCATGGAAGTTCGACGTCGACTCCTGGAGGGTTCGGTGCGGGCACCGCAAAAGTGGCATCAGGAGGCAGTCCGTGATGCCTATGCCAGCGGTGACGAGTTATGGCGGCTCACTGCCGTCTTCTGCATGCGATATATTCGGGGGTTCGATACCCAGATCCTGGAAGCGTTAAAAGCCGAAAACGAAAATATTCACTATGAGGCGGTTTGCGCTGCGGGGACTTGGGAGGTGGATGCCGCCTGGTCGCACATTGCAAGCCTTGCCACCAGTGAGTTGACGGATAAATGGTTGCGGCTGGCAGCCATTGAGGCCGTGGCGAGCATCCGTCCGCAAGAGGCGGGAGGTATTCTCAGTGAAGTGAGCCTATCTCAAGACGAAGACATTTTGGACGTAGTCTACGAAGCCATGGCCATGTGTGGTCTCATTCCGGAGGAAGATTACGATGGTGAGGGTGACTGGGATGAAAGGACCCTCCACTGAAATGTTCCGTAAACAATAAAGGAGGATAAAATTATGAAAGTAATCGCACTTAACGGAAGTCCGCGGAAAAACGGCAATACGGTGGGATGCTTGAATACGGTTCTGGGTGAACTGGAAAAAAATGGCATTGAAACCGAATTGATCCAGGTGGGAAAAGAAAAAGTACGGGGGTGCCTGGCCTGTTACACCTGCATGAAAAACCAAAATGAACGATGCGCCGTTGAAGACGATCCGGTGAATGACTGGATTCAGATGATGAAACAGGCCGACGGCATCGTCTTGGGTTCACCGGTCCATTTTTCCGGTGTGGCGGGCACCATGAAGTCTTTTCTGGATCGGGCCTTTTTCGTGGTTTCCGTCAATGGCGGGCTTCTGCGCCACAAAGTGGGCGCGTCGGTGGCAGCGGTCCGCCGGTCCGGTGGCATCCCTGCCCTAGATACCCTGAATCACTACATTCAATATTCTGAAATGATCATGCCCGGTTCCAACTACTGGAATGTGGCCCACGGCATGGATCCCGGTGAGATGCAGCAGGACGGCGAGGGTAAACAGATCATGGCGGTGCTGGGCCGGAACATGGCGTGGCTGTTGAAAGTGATGGAGATGGGGAAAAAGGAGGTGCCCGCACCGGCACCGGTTGATAAAGTCCGCACCAATTTTATACGCTAATACCAATTGTTTTTGCATCCGCGCCCAGTTCCCGTGCAAAGGCTCTTTGGCCGTTGCTTCTGGCGAACACAAACACATTGCCGGGTGTTAAGATCGATGGTTGCCAAATTGTCTTCCGGCAACCATCATTTTGGTGTTTTGCTATGTGCCTAAACAGGCGGCGATATCCGCTTCCGGGGTCGTGATGGGCTGGATGTTAAAGTTGTCCACAAGGACCTTCACCACGTTAGGTGTCAAAAACGCCGGCATGGTGGGCCCAAGCCGAATATCTTTTAAACCCAAATGAAAGAGGGTCAAAAGGATTGCCACGGCCTTTTGTTCGTACCAGGAAATGATTAATGACAAAGGAAGATCATTAATGCCGACCCCAAAGGCTTCTGCAAGGGCCGAAGCCACCACAACCGCTGAATAGGCATCATTGCACTGGCCCACATCCAGAAGTCTCGGTACCCCCTCGATTGCCCCAAGATCCATGTCGAAGAAACGGAATTTGCCGCAGGCAAGCGTCAATACGGCGGTGTCATCAGGGGTTTTTTCCACAAATTCAGTATAATAATTGCGGCCCGGTTTTGCACCGTCGCATCCACCCACCAGGAAGAAATGCCGGATTTTTTTTGATTTAACATAGTCAACCAGCGTATCAATAACACGGCCCATGGGATGGTCTTGAAGAACTGTGTTGCGTGCGTAGCCAACCCATACGGAACCGTTATCTTCACCTTCCGCATAACCGGACATCTGCAAAGCCATCTCAATGATTGGGCCAAAATTCCCATTTTTCACATGGGTGATTCCCGGCCATGCCACAAGACCCGTTGTGAAGACATTATCATGGTAGCTTTCGGCAGGTTTCTGGATGCAGTTTGTG
This sequence comes from Desulfobacteraceae bacterium, assembly GCA_016844935.1. GTDB lineage: Bacteria > Desulfobacterota > DSM-4660 > Desulfatiglandales > Desulfatiglandaceae > NaphS2. Next base: position 7,740 of record JAERTK010000099.1, read on the forward strand.
GTAAACAAAATGGGGCCTGGAAAGTGGGGCATCTCTTTTTGTTGGTTTTGCCAGGCGGTGCCGAAATGCCCGGCCAAATGGTCATATTTTTTCAGCTCGGGATAGGCATGGCAGGGCAACATCTCGCCGTGCGTATATATGTTGATGCCTTTTCCTTCCGTTTGTTTAAGCAGATCCTCCAGATCTTTCAGATCATGCCCGGTAACCAGTATGGCCTTACCCGCTTTATGTCCCAGAGCCACCTGGGTGGGTTCCTGGTGACCATAGCGACCGGTATTCCCGGCATCCAATAATTCCATGGCCCGTAAATTGGTTTTGCCCGTATCCAGTGCGAGCCCCACCCAGTCCTGCAGGCTAAGGTTTTTGTCCGTTAACTTGGAAAATTTTTCCTGCAACGAGGCATATATTTCATCATCTTCCTGGCCAAGGATTGCAGCATGGTCAGCGTAGGCAGCGGCGCCGCGGATGCCGTACAAGGTTGTTTCCTGCAGGCTCCTGACATCCTCGTCCCTGTCCCAATCTATGGGAAGGCCAATTTCTTCTCCCTGCTTCACCAGGCCGTCAATGTCATTTTCGGGCTCAAAAGTGGTGGCGGGGTCATCAAAAAGGGTGTTGCCTCCAACACCCGCTATCTTCCCATTAAGGACTTTGCGCTTTTCCACAACCTCTCTAATAAGCGTTTCCAGACAGACCGGATCAAAGTTCACATTGGTGAGGGTTGAAAAAATCGCCTTCATTGAGAATCGGTTAATATCAGCATCGTTTACGCCTGCCGAGCGACCTGAAACGGTTAAATGACTCAGCCCGCGAATGGCATAGGTCAGTAAATCCTGAAGTGCCGCAACATCGCTTTTTTTGCCGCATACGCCAACTTTAGTGCACCCGCCTCGGGCCGTTTGTTCACATTGGTTGCAGAACATGTTTGTTCTCCCTTTTGTGGTTTTTGTCGATGGTGGGCTTTACTTGTCCTGAACGTTCCTCTAAACCCATTTCACACGTGCTCCCTTCGTTACTGGGCTCCGTCGCGATACCCCCGCTTGAATTCTTTTTTGAGTACTGCATTATTGCGGTACCGGTCGTATGCTATCTGGGTTTCAGCTCTTACTTCGGCGCTGCTCATATTCCCGTTTCTAAAAGACCGAGCCAGGCGTTTGCCTGCCTCGTAGGCCGCATCCATATCTTTCCTGCTGGCCTTGGTGCGGGTAATGTCACTGCTGTTCTGGGGCCAGGTGCCGTTTTTAATCTGGCGTTTTTTTTCAATGTTCAGGGCCTTGAGACGGTCGATGACCTTTTTCAGTTTGGCCTCAACCTGTCGTTTCTGGCCTACCTTTCCGGCAAAATCGCCCAATTCATTCATGTGGTCCAGCCGTTTGCGAAGATTTCTGGCGTTTTGGGTCAACTGGATCATCTCGGGTTCGATCTGACTTCGGCCCATGGTGGAGGGATTGACCTTGCTGACCTTGGGAAGGGGCCCTCCCCATTTTGGGTCGGGAATTTTTCCCCTTTTGGGGTCCAGGGGTTCATCCTCGGACGTGCCAGGCACAAACCCATCCCACTTCTTCTTAATATACTTGCGCTGAAATATTTCATCAGCCAGCTTTTTTTTTCGCTGGTTCAGGCGCCGCCGGTTTTCTTTCACGGCCCTCAGGCGTTTTCCATCACTGCTCCATTTATTTTTTTCAGACTGCTCGATCTTATCCAGCTGTTTGAGCTTATGCTGGATTTCCCGGTACTCATTGTATATCTCTTTATTAGACGCTGAAAAGACATTTCGCTGGTCCACATCTTTGGGGTTGCCTGGAAGATCGTTTATCCGCTGCATCCCTGCTGACTTTGAAATTGATCCCCACTCATCATCTGCGGCGATCTGCAGAGGAAAAGCAAACGCAACCAACAATAGAACTACAATCAGGCAAATACATTTTCCGGCTATTGAACTCATAAAAACACCTCCGTTTGCTGGGGGTATATTCTTTAGAATAACATACTTCTTTCCATGACAGGCACAATTTATTTGTCAATGGGTCATGGGGCACCATAAATAATAGAATAATTTGACAAAAGCATCACCAGGGATATACTTTCTGTGGGTGGTAGGGAATTCATTCCGCTCTCCAAAGAAAGGATTCAATGAACCAGAAAAATGAATGTGTGCCGGATCCGACGGTTTTGCTCGAACTGGCGAAAATGAAGATGCCCTTCGGCAAGTACAAGGGCCGACTTCTAATCGACCTGCCGGAGCCTTATGTGGTCTGGTTTTCCCGGAAAGGGTTTCCTGCCGGAAAACTGGGGGATATGCTGCACACTGTTTACGAGATCAAGGTAAACGGCCTCGAATACCTTTTTAAGCCGTTACGGAATCTGTAAGGTGATTTATTAGGCCGCCTTGTTCGTCATATTTTGTATGTTAGAGTTTGTTTTTCCTTTTTCTCCTCTCTGTAGAATTCAATTGACAAAATATAACTCAAAATCCTATTATCCGGGGCCGTTGCTCAGGTGTGTCTCGTTTAGCGCGCTGTGATATGTCATTGTAAGCATAAGGGGAGAAGGAAGAATAGAATGAAAAAGAGCGTTTTCGGAAGTTGGTTTTTGTTATTTTTGGTTATCAGTACGGGCATATGGTTTTTGCCCACCGCCACGGCGGCAGAGGTGGAGGATGCGACTGAAGGTGTTTATACCCTGGGAGAGGTTGTGGTGACGGCGAGGCAAGATGTAGTAGAAACCGCCGGGACCGTTCGGGAGGTAACGGCGCAGGATATTCAAAACAAAGACGCCAGGACCCTGGACCAGGCCCTGGAACTGCTGCCGGGTGTTGAGATCCGAACCGGCGCGGATGGTGTTCCAAGGATTGATATCCACGGTTTCAGGTCCCGCCATGTGTTGCTGCTTCTGGACGGTATCCCGCTCAATTCAACCTATGACGGTCAGTTTGATCCCGCCATCATTCCCACGGAAAACATCGCCAAAATCAAGGTCAGCTACGGTACCAGTTCAGTCCTCTACGGCCAGGGCGCTCTGGGCGGTGTCATCAATATTATCACCAAAAAAGGAAAAGAGGGGATTCAGGGGATGGCTTCCGGCGAGATCGGTGAAGGGTCGAGCCGTCTGGGCCGTTTCAATGTGGGGGGAGCGGCCAAAGATGTAGATTTTTTCGTGAGCGGTAGCATGGCGGCCCGGGACGATTTCCCGCTCTCCAACGATTTTGAAGCCACACCCCTCCAGGGGGGCGGTGAACGGAATAACAGCGACAACCGGCGGAACAATCTTTTCGGAAACATCGGTTATTCCCCAACGGAAGAGTTGGATTTCGGGTTGGTGGCCAGTTTTGCGAACGGTCATTACGGTAAACCCCCCAGCACGAACCAGAATACCAAAACGGACCCGGATCCCTATGCCAACAATCCCAAGTACGAACGGGTCAACCATTTTCAGAACTTCAATACCCAGTTTACAACGAGCTACGATTTCCCTGGACCTGTGGGTATGAGAGGCTGGTTCTATTACAACGAATATGACGAGAAGACCACCCGGTATGACGATGATAACTACAACTCCATGACCGAAAAAAATACCTATTATGAAGACGGCAACTCCAAAAACTGGGGAGGGACCATCCAGACGGCCCTGGATCTCAGCAGTGCCGGTTCTTTTACCCTGGCCCTCGATGCGCAGAAACAGCAGTACGATTCCCAAGGAAAGATCCTGGATGTGAAAGTGGGAAAGGAATATGAAGCCAGAAATTTCGACGACTCCTGGAGCCTTTGGCTTTATAGCGCTTCCCTGGAATATGACATTCTGCTCTTTGACAGTCTCGGTGTGGTGTTGGGGTACGGCCATTACTGGCAGAATAGAGATGAAGGCGACAACGAAAGCAAGGGGAGCTACATGGCAGGGGCCTATTACGACATTATCAAAGGGTCCCGAGTCCGCGGTGCATACGCCAAAAAGATCCGATTTCCCACCCTTCGGCAGCTCTACTCCGTGGGTGAAGGGAACCCGGATCTGAAACCGGAAACGTCTTATAACTACGAACTGGGGTTTGAGCAGAGACTGCCGCTGAATAGCCGGGTGGCCATTGACGGGTTTTTGTCCGATGTGAGTGACTACATTGAAAAACCGTATGACGACGACTACTATCACAATTACGACAAATATAGGTTTCAGGGATTTGAAATCACCGCGGAAACCCGTTTTATGGAAAATGTGCTGCTCCGTCTGGGTTACACCTTCATGGACTCGGAGGACAAATCGCCCGACAGCCCGAAAGACGAGCTACAGTACCGGCCCAAACACAAACTGACCTTTGAGGGAAAATACACTTTCCCTTTCGGCTTTTCAGCCTACGCCAATGTGATCTACATTGCGGACCAGTACTATTACGAGCGTTCGGAACCCTTTACCAAGGCAGAACTGGATAACTACGCCATTGTTAACCTGAAATTTGACCAGACCCTTGTAAACGGACTTCTGGATGTTTATGTGGGGGCCGATAACCTTTTTGATAAGAATTATGAGCAAAGCTACGGATTCCCGGCGGCCGGAAGAATCGTTTACGGGGGTGTGGCGGTCAATTTCTAATGTGAACGGTTAGATTATAAGCAAATTTATATAAGGTTTATCCATGCGTGTCTATATCGGTTTTGACGACACCGACAACAAAAATGCCAACCGCGGCACCGGGAAACTGGCCCGGTGGTTTGAAACGGAGCTGCCGGAAGGCTGTATGATGTGGGGAGTGGTGCGACAGCAGCTTTTGCTCCATGACGATATCCCTTACACGTCCCACAACAGTTCCGCCTGCGTCGTGGTAGACGTACCGGACGGCGGCCATGAGCTGGATGCCTTGACCCATTTGGCGGTTGC
>JAERTK010000100.1 GCA_016844935.1 Desulfobacteraceae bacterium
TATTTTGGTCCGGAAAAACCGGAAGGAAATGTCAACTGGATCCAGACCATTCCCGGCAAGGGGTGGAACATGCTCTGGCGGATCTACGGGCCCACCCAGGACTGGTACGACAAAAAATGGCGGCCGAGTGAAGTTGAATTGATCAATTAAGAAAAGGAGAAGCCACATGAAACTCACGGGTCCTATGATCGCGGCAATCACCGGTTTTCTGGCACTCGCAGTGGCCGGCCCGCTTCAGGCAGAGCAGAAAAGCTTTTTCGAGATGGCCGGCGCCGAAGCCACATACAAACCGGGTGACTTCAAGCCTGCGCCCGAGAAAATGCAGACCCGCTACGGAAATCTGGCGTTTCCAGGTGGCTATCCCACCGAAGAGACCGCCCGGAAGGTCTTTGACGAGCTCGATCTGCAGCGCGCTACCCAGCTCTACCTCGACATGTACCCGGCCCTGTCGGCGCACGGTCTGATGAAGGGATGGGTTCGGGATCTCGGCATGGCCGACAGCTCACACATCAGGGTCACCGCGGACCGCCTGGACTCCAGGGCCCTGGTCCTCACCGGCAATACGGAGAGCCTCTACGCCTTTGTCGTGTTTGACCTGAAGAAGGACGGCCCGACGGTGTTCGAGGTGCCGCCCGACGTGATGGGGCCGCTGGACGACCACAACTTTCTCTTCGTGGCGGATATCGGCCCGACCGGCATGGACAAGGGCAAGGGCGGCAAGTACCTGTTGCTGCCGCCGGACTATGAGGGCGAGGTGCCCGAGGGTTACTTTGTCGTGCGGTCCCCGACCTACGCGAACTTCTCCTTCATCCGGGCGAACGCCGCCAAGGTCGGTTACGGTGATAAGGCCCTCGAGTACTACCGCAGGCACGCCAGGGTCTATCCGCTGAAGACCGGTCCACGCCCGCCTGTCGTTAAGAATGTCACCGGCATACCCTGGAATTCGCTCGTGCCCGAGGATGGTTCCGCCTTCCAGTGGATGCACGAGATCATCAGCTACGAGCCGGCCGAGGCCTTTGGCAAGGAGTTGCTGGGCAGGCTGGCTTCGCTCGGTATCAAGCAAGGCAAGCCATTCAACCCGGATGCGCGCATGCAGAAGATCTTCGAACAGGCCGCGCAGGAGGGGGTCGCCATGTCCCGCGTGATCTCGTTCGAAAGCCGACAGCCCGATGCACGGGTCTACAAAGACCTGAGATGGGAAAGCCCCTTTATCGGCAACAGCTCGACCTTCGACTCGGAGGGTTACTTCAATCTCGAGGCGCGCACGACATTTCACTTCACTGCCGATGGGATCACGCCGGCCATGGCGATGCAGATGCCTGAAGGAACGGGATCGCGCTACCAGACCACCTACAAAGACGCCGAGGGTCGCCATCTTGACGGCGGCAAGACCTACAAGCTAACCATGCCGCCGAACGTGCCGGTCGCCATGTTCTGGTCGGTCACGTTGTACGACCCATGGACGCGCTGCGAGCTGCAGAGCCGCCCCTACCCGAGCATCAGCAGCCAGCGGACGCCGGCGCCGGCCACCAACACCGATGGCTCCATCGATATCTACTTTGCTGCCCAGAAACCAAAGGATATCCCCGACCAGAACTGGATCCCGACATTGGCGGATCGCGGTTTTTTCGCATACATTCGTTACTACGGGCCGCTCAAAGCATTCAACGACAAGACCTGGGTGCCCAATGATGTGGAACGGGTGAAATAGAAAGTGGAACAATCGTTTGAAAAATGGACGCCGTCCGGATGGAAAGCAGTGTCCGAGGATCAGGTCCGTGAAGAACTGGATGGCAATGTGCCTGGATTGGAGTCCATAATTGTTTTGATTACCCTGTCCGGCGAAGGCGGATATTTTGTTCAAGATGTCGGAGAGAGGTATCGAAGTTGCCGTTCCCGCCGGAAAGAGGCATTGGCGAACAGCCAAAAATACTAAGGCGACCAAAATGAACGCCAAAGCCTTGCTCACTTTTTTAATGGCCATGTCGATCTACCAGTTAAGAAAAGGTCATCCCTTTGGATAAAGGAGGTATTTATGCAAAGCAGAAACGCCACACCGTGGAAAACCCGTGTCTCTTTTCTGCTCCTTTTGGCAATCGGGATCACATTAATGTTTTTTTGGGTGATAATTATCAGAACAGGCACCGTCTCCAAGAGGACGCGGAACTTCAAAATAATTGAATTTCGGAGCAGCTGCGGAAATCGTGGTGTCATTAACTAACAGAGGATTGTCAGTGAGAATTTGTTCTTTGGTTGTAGGAGTGTAGATAGTAATTATAACATAAAAATCGCTATTCTCAGGTGCGTTAGGGTTATATGTTCCACACGGCTGTATAACGAATGAGCTTGTCCCTGACTTATTTTGTATATCATTTGCTAGATCAGCCACCATGAGTTTTACAATTTCCATTTTTTTTATTTTATTATAAAGTTTTTGTATTTTTTCAGTGTATCCGCCAGTACTTATTGCTTCAAACATAATTTTGTTCTTGGCTTGAAACAGCCGAATGCACTCTTGCTCTTCAGAAGCTTCAGAAGTGCCTTCAGAACCTAATGCAAAAATGCAAATAGCAGATATGTCTTCAGGCTTGATCTGTGCTTCTTTTTTTTCTTGAAAATTATAAGTTTTACCGACAAGCAATCCCGCCTTATCGTTTTGTGTAAATTGTAGAGCTTGCCTTCCTGATATAGAAGAATTCATATCCTTTATATTTGAATTTGCAGAGTCCCTCTTTTTCTCTTTCCCAAATATCCGGCTAAAAAACCCCATAATTTGTCCTCCCGAAATCAGATTCTATGCCTTTCCATACTTTCTATGCAAGGTTGTATAGTCTGGCCTAACCGGTGTTCAAGTAAGCCGCTACGCGGCAGCACCCTGCAACGCCCCGTAATGATTTCAAGATGCCCTTCTTCCCCCATAGCGGCCTTTTCACATATTCCGTAATTTGTGCGATACCTCTCCGTATCACCGTAAATTCTTTATCAAAGGAGAGGTATCATGCACAAACCTTTACAAACACCGTGGTACAACAAAACCGTCAAGTCTCTTCAACTCGCTGGAATGAGTGATCGTACTCAGCAATGTTACGCTCGGGCCGTTCGCATGCTCATGGAACATTTCGGTGGCAAAGACCCTCGCGACATCACCGAGGAGGAACTCCAGGAATACCTGCTTTTTCGGCGCAATGACTGTAACTGGGCATCCAGCACTCTGAAAATTTGCTATTCCGGACTGAAGTTTTTTTTCGTCAATGTGCTCCAGCGGGATTGGCACATATTTGAGATCCTGAAGGCCCAGAGGGAACAGAACGGCGGTTTTTCACCTGTGTGGTACACCCTTTTGTAGAGTTCGCTGATGATAAAGGTTTCAAAAATATTTCCCCAGAGCGGATGGTGCATCAATTGCTCTGCTTCTCTGATGGATAACAGGAATGAGAGAAGGCCCGTATCAATAAAATAGAGTTTTGGGGTTTTCACCAGACGTTTTCTGAAATTTTCGTGGTACGGGGGGGAGAAGGAAGATAATACCGCTGGTTTCCAGCAACGACATCCACTTTTTAGCCGTGGGCTGCGATATGCCGATGGCATTTGAAATGGATGTATAATTGACCAGTTGCCCTGACATGGATGCACATATTTTAAGAAAATCTTCAAATAGTTTTAGGTTCTGAACATTTACAAGGGTTCGGATGTCTCTTTCAATATAGGTAAGCTCATAGTTTTCGATCCATTTTCCGGCAGCCAGATTCTGATCATGGATTCTCGGATACATCCCCTTGAAGATCAGGCTGTGGATATGGATCTTTGCGCCGTTCTTGATGGTTTCAGGTTTGATTTGGAAAATGGAAACAAGGTCCTGATCCGGAACGGCCCGGTACAGTTCAGTTGCTGAAAACGGATAAATCTTAACTCCTGGAAGCCCTTCCAGGGCCTGCGCGACTTTCGTTTCTCAACTCATTCAGGTCATTCCCTGAACCTGAAAAGGACCTGAAAGATGGAATTAAATGCCACAAGCCCGGCGCAATATTCGGTATCTCCAGAAGCCAAATCGTTCCACACAATCACCATGGCGATACAGCGGGCAAGCCCGATCATAATAAGCCCGACCATGTATTCATGATGGCCCGAAAGGAAGGTAACCGCCAGAAGAAACATTAAAATGGGCCCGATAATCCAGTTTTGAACCAGGGAAAGGGATAGAACCTTTAAATTCTTGAAAACTTCCCCGAGCTCTTCATACCGCACCTTGGCAAGGGGTGGATACATCATCAATATGAGGCCGATGGCAATGGGGATATTGGTGGTTCCCACCTGAAAATGATTTATAACATCCCGAATACCGGGATAAAAATATCCGCTTCCCACGCCGATGAACATGGCCAGGAAAATCCATAAGGTGAGAAATCGATCCAGAAATGAAAGCTGTTTTGCTGATGGTTCGGCCATGGTCATTCTTCCTCCTATCGTGTTCGCATATCCATCCGCCCGAACAAACCAACCCTCTACCGGCCTTTGCCGGATCATTCATCGATGTATTTTCTGTATTCTTGCAGCAGAACAAAAGCGTACTCTCTGCGAGCATTCATGGACGAGGGAATAAAATTTCCTTTTTCTTTTAGTCTCTTGATCATTTCATCGGCAATCTCATAGGTTGGCTTTCTGTTCTCGGCAAACAGGTCCGTCATTATCTCGTCCAGACCCATAACACTGGCCTGTGTATTATCAGGGAATTTCAGCATGCGCCGGCCAACTGCCGGTTGCGGCGAAACTCACCCATCTTTTCAACCATTCCCTTCATGTTGGGCTGTCATTGGATTGTGTTGAGATGTATCGCTCGCTTTCTTCAAGAGATTCTTTTCATTTTGTGACATATGCATCCTTCCGCTAAGGGCCTCGCATTCGGCTGCCGCTCCTGCAATATGGCAGGCATTTCCTTCACAAAGGAAATGCCTTGATTTAATCTCGCACGCCGCGGTAAGGGTCATGGTCGCCTCTTCATTCCCATAAATTCTTCGTCGGAAATGGTCAAAACCATCGGCTGCTTCTAAAAATGTGCTTCAAGAATCTCCAGCCTTTGCCATCCACCCTTTTCCCCGGAAAGATTGGCCATGTCCTCGCTCAGAGAAAAGAAATTCACGCCTCATTTTTCCTGGGTTACGGCTTCACTTGCAAACCTCACCCTAATTTTTATGTTGATGATCGGTATTTCTTTGTCTATTTCGTTCCCATCAAAACTCCGATCGTATCCCGATGGATCGGATAAACATCTCCCGGTCGCAATTGATAATTCAGGTCCACGGTAACTGATAGCTTTTGAACGCCGCGAGGTAAAGATGCCTCGAAGGTCTCCTTCTTTTCCGCAAAGGGTTGAATGCTGGTATCCCGAATGATCCCCAGTTTCTTTGTGGGCCCATAGACCATTACGTCATCGAGGCCGTCAGTGGACTGTGGCATGTAAACACGTCGGTTCTCATAAATCTTTTTGCCGTCTTCGTCACTTATGGTCACTTCCAGGACCACCCGGTTCTTGGAAGGTCAGCCGTCCGGTATCCGGTGGCCCGCCCTGCTGGTGATTGTGGTGTTCACCACCACGGTGGGAACAAATTGTCCGGGGGTAATCTGCGACACATAAGAGAGGACCCCAACATCCAGCGGCAGTGCCCGGGCAAGCCTTTCAGAGACATCCTTTCGATCCTGGAAGTTCGGGGGGCAGAGATGGTCGGAATTCTCCATATGGCATTCCTGGCAGGTCTTTGTGCCGCCGGAAGGAATATAGGCATTAAGGTAGCTGCCATAGAGGGTGGCACACTGCACCGGGTGTTCAAACTCGAGATTCGGTCCCAATCCGTGACACTGGCCGCACATGACCGACCGTTTTAAAATGGGGCTTTCCCGAACCCGTTCAAAATGTTCGTCCGGATGCTCCTTCAATTTTCGGGTGCCGTAAAGCATGTCGCCTCTGGGCAATCCGTGAACAATCCCCTTGTCACGATGGCAGACCAGACAGCTGATATTGAGCTTTTTCATGGTCTCTTTATCTTTTAGAGGGTTGCCTGTTTCATTGTCAAGGTCACGTTAACGTTGAGGAAAAATCTTCAGGATAACAAGTCTCCACCAAAATTCTTTGTCCCTGGGCCATCTGTACCGAAATTCATTCTTAATCTTGTTCAGAGAGAGTAGCCAG
>JAERTK010000101.1 GCA_016844935.1 Desulfobacteraceae bacterium
CGTCTGGGATCGATGGAAATCACCACGGCCTGGTTTCCATAAACCCGGGCGATTTCTTCAATGGCGCTCTTTCCGGTTTTACTGCCGGTTTGGAGGTATCGTTCCACAACCAGGACGGCATCACTGCCGATGGAGATTTTATCCGCGCCGGATCTGAAATATTTTGCGGCGACCTCCAGGGCCGTGTAGGTTCTACCATTCTTATCCGTGTAGTCCCTTATACCGCCGCCGATGGTCAGTGGGACAAAAACATTTTCGGAGGTTTGTCTGAGCACTTCGAGCATGGGCATGTCTTCCAGGGGGAAATCCCTGAATCCGGTGATATTGAGGAAGGTGATTTCGTCGGCCCCCTCCTGGTAGTACCGTCGTGCCAGATCTACCGGCATGCCCAAATTCCTCACATCACCGTTTTCCCTCACATCATATTGATCCCCCTTGGTGACCACCAGATCTCCCCGGTCGTTGGTGCGTACGTCCAGGCAGGCAATGATCCGCTTGGCCAGGAATGTCGGGGTTGAAATTTCCGGGGGCATTCCCCTTTCCCCATCCTTTTTGAGAAAGTTCTCCAGCACACAAAGGCCTGATGTGCCGCTTTTTTCAGGATGAAACTGGGTGGCAGTCACGTTCCCTTTCCGGATGGCGCTGACAAAACCATAGCCGTAATCGGTGGTGGTCAGAACGGTATCATCGGCATGGGGGTTCACGTGATATGAATGGACAAAGTAGAATTTTTCGTTGCCTCGAAGACCTGCAAAAAGCCTGGAAGGTTGATGAATATTCAGTCCGTTCCAGCCGATGTGCGGGACCGAAAGGTTTGTGGAAAACCGCTGCACGCTTCCCCGGATGAACCCCAATCCCGGCATGTCGGGTGCTTCTTCGCTCTTTTCAAACAAGGCCTGGAGCCCCAGGCAGATGCCCAGGAAGGGACGATCGGCCTGGAGGTAGGCCAAGAGCGGAGAAACGAAATTCTTTCGGTTCAGGATTTCCATCATGTTGCCGAATGCACCCACCCCGGGGAAGACCAGTTTTTCGGCGGAAAGGATATCATTTTCCGTTTCAACAAGATGAACTTTTTCGCCGAGGCTTTCGATGGCATTGATGACGCTCCGAACATTTCCGGCGCCGTAATCGAGCAACGTGATCATGTGTTGTTTCCTTAAGCTACTTGGGTTGCGCATCCCCCGTTATTCGGGTTGCACCATAAGGGGGGTTGCCTATCCGCAGGGATTTGGGTTATACAAAATATGATCCGGATTGTAAAGTTCGGCCGGGAATGAAACAGCCCTTTTTGCTAAGATGGAACTTGTGAAAGGATAATTTACACATGCGTGTCACCAATATTCAGATGGACATTAAGGACGGGCCCAAGGAAGATAATCTCCGGGCAGCTTTGGATCTGATCGATGGGGCGCCCCTCAGTGATTTGATTCTGCTGCCGGAGCTGTGGCCATGCGGCTACTTTTCATTTCATCGTTATAAAAGCGAAAGTGAGCCCATCGATGGTCCGACCGTGTCAGCTTTGAGAGAAAAGGCTTCAGGTATGGGGATTCATATCCTCATGGGGAGTCTTGTGTTGAGGGAAGATGATAATTTGTTTAATGCGGCGCTTCTCCTGGGTCCGGACGGCGGGATTATGGCCCAATATCGAAAAATTCATCTTTTCGGATATCAGTCGGAAGAGCGGAAGCTGTTGAACCCCGGCGAAAAGCCGGTGGTTGTGGATCTGCCTTGGGGGAAAGCCGGGATTACCACCTGCTATGACCTGAGGTTCCCGGAACTTTACAGGATGATGGTGGATCAGGGGGCCTCGTTTTTTCTGGTGCCCTCGGCCTGGCCCCTGGCCCGGCTCGATGCCTGGAGACTGTTCAACCGCGCCAGGGCACACGAAAACCTGTCTTATCTTCTTTCGTGCAACTGTGCCGGATCGGGAGAAGGGAAGGCTTTTGCCGGCCACAGTATGATTGTTGATCCCGGTGGAGAGGTGCTGGCGGAAGGTGGGGAAGATGCCTGTTATGTTTCCGCCGAAATTGATCCTTTGCGGGTCAACGCGGTGCGTGAAGAATTTTCCGCTCTCAATGATCGGATTTTTTCTTGAATGCGCCCTTCGCTTCAAATGAATACGAGGTATTTTGAATGACCCGAACCTATGATATCGGTTTGAAAGAAGCGCTTTCCCTGACCCTTGGCGGCATCGGTGCCATGAAACCGGTACCGATGCCTGTTCATGAGGTATGTGGTTTTGTGGCATCGGAGGACCTGGCGGCGGTAGTGGATTGCCCGTCGGCCACCTCTTCCCTGCGGGATGGCTATGCGGTGATGTCAGTTGATATCGAAAAGGCTTCCCGGACAAACGGCATTCCGCTTACGGTTTCGGGTGTTCTGGCTGCGGGGGATCACACCGAAAAGATCGTACGGCCCGGTGAGGCGGTTAAAGTGCTGACCGGTGCTGCCATGCCAAAAGGTGCGGATGCGGTGGTGTCTGTTGAATTCACGGAACTTCAGGGTGACAGGGTCGTCTGTTACCGGGATGCGCCGCCCGGATGCAATCTTTTATTTCAGGGGAGCGATGTGGCAGCCCGTGGTTTGATCGTAAGCCGGGGACAAGCCATTACACCCGCATTGACGGGGTTGCTGGCCGCAGGTGGTCTGGATCAGGTGAAGGTGTATCCGTCACCGCGTGTGGCCGTTGTGGCCACCGGCGATGAGGTGGTTTCCCCCGGATCCCCCCTCAGGTCCGGTCAGTTGTATGCCAGCAATATGGTAACCCTGAACGCCTGGCTGCGCCATTTCAGCATGGAGGGGGGAATGGCGGTTGTTCGGGATCATCCCCATGAACTTGAAGAGACGTTCAGAAGACTTCTCGACGGGAATGATGCCCTCCTCACCAGCGGCGGCGCATGGAAAAGCGAACGGGATTTGACCACCAGAGTCCTGGATAAAATGGGCTGGGAAATGTTTTTCCACCGGGTCCGGATCGGGCCGGGAAAGGCTGTGGCCCTGGGAATACTGGATGGAAAACCCATATTCTGCCTTCCGGGCGGCCCCCCGTCCAACGAGATGGCATTCCTGCAGATTGCTCTCCCCGGTCTCCTTCAAATGGCGGGAAAACCCACCGTGCCGTTCCCATTGAAGAAAGCTCGCCTGGCAAAAGAGGTGAACGGCGATATCACATGGACCCAGTTCTTTCACGCGGCCCTTGAAAAGAGGGGAGGGGAATTGTGGGTCATCCCCCATCGCATGAAAAGCCGGCTCCAGTCCCAGGCCCACGCCCAGGCCCTGATCCGGATTCCCGAAGGGGTTCAATGTCTGGCGCCGGGCAATATTATCGAGGTCCAGGTGCTTTCTTAAGCGCCTTTATAACCCATGAAATCAGAGAATATGGCAGCAACTGATCAGGAAACGGGCTTGATACAGGTTTACACAAGCCCATCAGGAAGAATGAATTTTGCCCCCTTCGGATTAGCCCTTCGCGCGTCAGGTTATGGGTTCCGGACCCTCATCACGCGATTTGTTCACCATGAACTGGAACGTGGGGAGAAGGGTGCCGTAGCATCCCTCGCGCCGAACCTGGTGATTGACACCTCAGCTTTGAGGGGTTCAACGGACTCCGGCATGGTTGAGGACGGGGTCAAAGAGGCTTTTCAAAGGGCTGCACACGCCGCTGTGTCAGGCGCCTATGATCTGGTGGTGCTCGATGGTGTTCTGGGGGCGGTTTCAAGGGGCTTGGTTTCAGTGGAAGAGATCGTCGGGCTGATGCGGGGAAAAGCGACACATGTGGAACTGCTTCTGACAGGACCCGGGTCCTCGGATGAAATCACGGCGGAAGCCCATCTTTTAACGGAAATGGAAGTCCAGAGGGTGGCTCGGGATGCACATCCAAGCCCTGTAGAAGTGGTGACCGGCAGGGGTAAGGGAAAGACCACTTACTGCCTGGGAAAGGCCTTGCTCATGAGCAGTATGGGTGTGTCTTCCTTTGTTCTTCAGGTCATTAAGTCTCCCAAACCTTACGGCGAGGTCATGGCCATTGAAAACCTGCCCGGGATGGAGATCCAGTCCATGGGAAAGGGCCTGGTGGACAAGGAAAATCCTGATGCGGACCAACGGCACCGAGAGGCGGCAAGGGAAGCGTGGGAGCAGGCGAAGGAGATCGTATTGTCTTACCGTTACGGGCTGGTGGTGTTGGATGAAATCAACATCGCCGTCAATTATGGTTTCATCCAGCCTGATGAGGTACTGAACTTGCTCTCAAGAAAACCAAAAGGGATGCATCTCATGCTGAGCGGGCGTTACGCAAAACCCGAGCTGATGGCGCAGGCAACGGATGTAATGGAAATGATGGAAATTATACACCCCTTTAAGAATGGCGTCGGTGCAAGAAGGGGGATCGAATACTAACTATTTCCATGATGGGATCAAATCGACCGTAATGAAATATAACCGTGTGGCGAGAACGGATGTTTATTTGAGCGCTGTAGGATTTGGCACCTGCCAGCTGCGGCTTGTCCCGGTACGACAGGCGCTGGAGACTTTGAAACGCGGATTTCACCTGGGCGTCAACTGGGTACACACTGCCCCTGATTACGATGGAACTCAAAATCTAGTGGCCAGAGCGATTCGGGAATCTGGAAAAGATGTCATGATGGTTTCTCAAGGGTACGGGGATATGGCGCACTTTGAGTACCTTTTTGAGAACACATGTCGGATATTGGGCAAAAACCGGCTGGAAATGTTCGGTATCGCCTGTATCGACGACCGGGAGTATCTTCAAGAAGATGTG
The DNA here is from genome assembly GCA_016844935.1 of Desulfobacteraceae bacterium. Lineage (GTDB taxonomy): Bacteria > Desulfobacterota > DSM-4660 > Desulfatiglandales > Desulfatiglandaceae > NaphS2. Next base: position 4,778 of record JAERTK010000101.1, read on the forward strand.
TGGGGGCCCACCGGTATGGTGGCGTACCTCGAGAACAAAAAAAAAGAAGGTCGGCTGGGTGGTATTTTCTGCAGCACCCACGGGACCGCCGGGTATATATCCCATTTGATTGCTTCCGGCCGTTTCGACGCTGTAATGATGGCCTACAATCTTCTTGGTTTTCATCTGCTTTCATATTGCCCGACGGATCACAAAAAAGTTGAGGATATTCCCGAGAACAAAAGGGTGGTTTTTCCTCTTGCCTTAAAACAGGGCGTCAGCCTGCTGATCATGAAACCTCTGGCCGGTGGGCTTGTTTCAAACAGCACGGCATTCCCCCCCTATCATACATTTTCCAACCCATCTGGACCCGTTTCGGCAATGGATCAACTGCGGACCATATTGAAAAATCCCGCAGTTTGTTCCGTTGTGCCGGGGACCGCTTCCGTGATGGAGGCGGAAGAAAATGCGCTGGCTGGACATGAGGGAGAAGGGGTTGAAACGAAATCGGATTCCCGAATCCGGGATGCGTTAAAAACGCTTCAGAAAGGGCTTTGCCGCCGCTGCGGAACTTGCGAGAAGCTTTGCAGTCAGGACCTTCCGGTTTCCTGGTTGTTCCGTGATGCCTATATTTCCAACTATCCATCAGAAACCTTTGAAACCATAGATGATTTGCAGTATTTCCGAATTCACCCATGGCTCGCGGCTGTGTGCAAGTCCTGTAATGACAGAACCTGCCGCTGCCCGCACGGCGTTGATATCCCCAATGCATTGAGCCATGTCCACGATAAGATGCTGATGCTGCGGACTGAAAAACGACTGTCCCTGGATGCCAAGGATCCGGGCAACCTGAGGCAGGGTCCACTTTCCGTGCGAATTCTTCGAAAGGAAATCCCCCGATCCATTCATGCAGGGGAACGAAAAGTCTGTCGGATTTTTTTGATGAATACAGGCGAGCATGTCTGGCCGTCACCTTCTGAAAATCAGGATGGCACCCATGTGGTGCTATCCGTTTCAGTGGATGGAAAACTGTCCAAAAAGGTTCCGTTGAGGCGGAGCGTTCCCCCCGGAGATCGGACCTATGTTGTCTTTAATCTGAAATCGCCCTTCCGTGGCGGCATGCGCCGTCTGCAATTTTACCTGAAAAATGAAGGAAGATCCTCTTTGGTCCATGCACCGACCCTTCTATTTGACTCAGATCTTGAAGTTTCAAGGGGTAGTGTAGCCTCATTTTTTAGACCATAAAACGTTTTTGTAATCCATGAAGAGAACAACCCATGGCCAAAAGTCAGACCCTGTGGGGTCGAATTAAGCGTCAAAAAAACAGGTTCTCATCGTCTGTTGGCGTGCGAAAAGGAACGCCCGGGGACGGAAGGAATTACGGCGCCATTTTTGTTAACCATAACATTCCCCATCAACTGAGAGCAGGGAGTATTTACGGTGCCAGGATCACCTTGGAAAATAGTGGAAATTTTGTCTGGTGCCGGGATGATCCCAGTGAAAGTCGTATCGATTTGGTGTTGCGGTTTGCCGACCGGGTGGTCGGAACCTATCAGATGCCCACAAGTATGGTTAACCCGGGTGAGCAGGTTACGCTTTGTTTCCCTTTGACCGTCCCCCATAAAGAAGGAGCACATCAGGTGGTGCTCGAACTTGTGGCCCAGGACGTCGCCTGGTTCAGTGACAGAGGTGTGTCGCCGCTCGCCATAACATTGATATCCGATTCTTCCAATGGTTTATTACCTGATGATCCCCGTGAAGTTACCAGATCTGTGAACCCGTGGCATTACCGACCCACCGGGGGAATTGAACGAAGCAGCGAGGGGATGACCTTTCCTCTATTCGTATCCAATGCCAAAGGATGTCATTTGTGGGACCAGGAGGGTCGCTGTTATATCGACTATATTATGGCCTGGGGTAGTACAATCTTGGGCTATGGGGATGATCGGATTCAGGAGGCTATCGGCGCTGTTCTTGAAATGCCGCCACTGACACCTTTTCCAAGCTGTCTGGAAATGGATGTGGCGCGAATGTTAACGGAAGATATTCCCTGCGGTGAAATGGTTGTTTTCGGAAAAAATGGTTCCGATGTATGTACTGTTGCGGCAAGATTGGCGCGCCTTCATACAGGAAAGCGGGTCATTCTGTGCAGCGGATATCACGGGTGGCAGGATTTCTGGGTTGAAGCGGAGGGTTTTGGTGTAACCGGTGTGCCCGATAGACCGGAACCGCTTATCCATCGATTCCGATTTAATGACAGGGACGATTTCTTCCGTCTTTTTAACCTTTTCAAGGGTGACCTGGCGGCGGTTATGCTCGAACCTTCCGGGCCGGGGGAAAGCATCCAGGGCCCCGAGCAGGATGCGGATAAAGACTTTTTGGCAACCATCGCCGAAGCCGCTCAATCTGTCGGGGCTCTCCTGGTATTCGATGAAATCATTACGGGATATCGATATCCGTCCGGGGGCGTGCAGAAGGCATTTGGCATTGTGCCGGATCTCGCCTGTCTTGGAAAGGCCATTGGATCGGGAATGCCCCTGGCCGCTCTGGTGGGAAAGTCTCACATTTTCGAGCAATGCATGGAACGTACTCATTACGGGCCAACCTTCAAGGGCGAAGTCTATTCCCTTGCGGCAGCCAAAGCCGCCATTCAGATTTACCGCGCCGAACCGGTAGCCGAGACCATCTGGAACTACGGAACAAGACTGAAAAAGGAGATCAACAGACTATGTGCCAATATCGGGGTAAATGCCAGCTGCAAAGGCCCGCCATTTCGAATGGCCTTGATCTTCCAAGAGGCAGACTCCGACCGATTGAGATTAAAACGGACCCTTTATGTTCAGGAACTTCTGAAGCAAGGCATTACCACGTATAACGGCATAATGCTGCCATCATACGCTCACGATGAGGCGGTTATGGGGGAGACTCTTGAAGCCATGGGCGAAACGCTGGAACGATTGGCCCACGCTGAAAGACAAAACAATTTCGAGCGGTACCTGGAAATTCCCTTATTGTGACGTCTTGTTTGTGAAGCGCCTCAAATCTTTCGGTGAGTCTCCACAAAACGGGCTGTCTGCTCCTCCAATGATCGGAATTGTTTCGGATCCCGCACATTGTTGTTTCGGCATAAATCACAAACTTCGCAAATGCCGGGGCTGTGTTGGGCTTTCCGCAGAAGCGCCAAAACCGTGTGTTGCCAGAGTTTTAAAAAATCTTTTTCGTCCTGAAATCGGAAAGCGGTTCGCCTGGACAGGTCTGCGCTTGAAAGAGGCCCGATGCATGGATAGAGAAAATGGGTCTCATGGGAGCTGTGGCCAGTATTGTTGGTGCTCCCGATGGCGGCATAACGCCATAGAAAATGGCAGTAGCTTCCTTCAGGGACATCAAATTTCAAACCCGTTAGAAAACGTCCCATGGGCCATTCATTGGACTCGATTTGAGCAAAATCATAAAAACTTCTCGCTGGCATTCCGAAAGATGATCCCGAGCGGGAATCGGGTGCCGGAATTTCCAGTGAAACCCGGTTTTGTTCGGCAGCTTTGACGGTTTTCTCATAGAGAGGTTCGTATCGGGGCATACAGGCTGCAAGTGTATCGTTTGCTCCGAACTTTGCGGGGTCATGAGAGCCCAATGCGAAAAAGGGGAAAATAGTCAGTCGGTCTATGCCCAATTTGCGACAGAGCGCGGGCATTTTGGGCAGATCAAACAGGTTTTTTCGGTTTAGCACCATGGAACCCATGACCAGGGGCATTAGATTCCCGCAGTCCTTTTTGGCTGAATGAAGATGGGATAGATTGCTGGTAATTCGGTCAAATCCGTTCATATGGCATTGTTCGCGATATGATTCAGGAGATGCAGCGTTTAAGGAAATATGGATCCAGTTCACATTCCCCACAATGGCATCCAGTAGTTTATTTTCATTCAAAGCAATGCCGTTGCTGAAAAAGCCCATTTGAATATGCGGAAACGATTTTGATATAAAACGAATGATTTCAGGCAAGTGAGGATTTGAAGAAGGTTCGCCAAGTCCGCTTGAGAGCCGGACTGTCTGTGAATGGCGAAGATAGGTCATTTTCTGAATCTGTTCGGGTCGAACCCAATTGGGTCTCGCTATGGGCTGTTCATAGCCGCAGAACCGACAGTTGATGTTGCACATGCCGGTGGTGGAAAGATGGACCTCAGGGGGAAAGGCTTTTGGAAAGGTTGAACCTTTGCGATATTCAATTTCATTGACCATTGTGTTAAAAATCCATGGAGCGGTTGACCGGTCCCTGTATTTCAACAGCGCGTGAACTAAATCATCCGAATCTAAAGGACCCGCATTGCTGGCGACAGGTCTGGAGACAATCTCCATAAAAGCCGTGTTAAGAAAGCGGGAATCGAAAGCCGTTGGTCGGCGTTTGACATGGAGAATGTTCTCCATTGCCGGTGAATGATCGATGCCGGCGACGCTGGGTGCTATAAACTTATTCCCGAAGCCGTTGGATTGACCCGCATCGGTCTTGGAAAGGTTTTCGTTTGAGCAGGTGGTCAGTCGCAACAACGCCCCGCGAAGTCGGTCCATGGAAGAGACACTGCTGGCTTTTTTCAAGAAACCCCTAACACTGAATGCCATGGCATGAACGGAATCGCTGCTTGCCTGCCCGGACCAGGCCCATTCGCCCTGTCCAGCATCTTGAACCAGTTGCTCAATGGGAGGACTGTCCGAGGCCAGAAATCCCACGTTCATGAACAGGTAAGTTCCCCGCTGATAAAAAGCGCGGATGTCCATGTGCTTTCTTGTATATAGATGAATACACTCTCCGGAGTGTCTGATAACACCGATGGGCATTACGGGCAGACGAACAAAGCCCTCTGCCTGTTTGATGGCAGCAGCCACCAGTTGGTGGGAGCAAGATGAAATTTCAGGAAGTTTGTATCTATGAGGTGCAGGAATCACAAGGTAGCATTTCAGTCTGCGGAGCATCTGCGCACCGGGATTATATATTCTACAGGAGGCCTTGGTATGGACTTTAAAATCTATTTTGCACTTTTTTTTTCTTATTGTAAATGTTGATTTCAGCGAAACCTGATTGGGGGCTTTTTCCATGTGGAAAAATTTGATTTGCCTGTTTTATTTTCAATTGCTATCTTGAAAGGACAGTTGCTTTTCTGTTGCGTAACAATATGTGACACGTCCCAGGAAAGGGTGTGAAAAAATGAAATTTAATGAAATTGACAGGGTCTCTTGTGATGTGCTGGTGATTGGCGGTGGTGGCGCAGGTCTGAGGGCGGCAATTGAAGCAAGACATGCGGGCGCCGACGTGCTCCTGGTTTCGAAAGCAAAGGTGGGATATGCCAATAACACTTATATCGCCAAGGCAATTATTGCGGCTTCGGGATGGGGGGAGCCGCGTGATGGAAGCGAGGTTCATCTGGAGGACACGGTCAAAGGCGGACGCTTTTTAAATGATCCTGAGCTGGTATCTGTTATGGTAGAGGAGGCCAAGGCCGAGATTTCCTTCCTTGAGAAGTGCGGGGTGGCTTTTAAGAAAGAAGAAGGGCGTTTTAAAACCGACTATGTCGCCGGGCACAGTTTCCCGAGGCACGTTGGCGGACAACACCGTACCGGAAGCGACCTGACCCTACCATTGAAGCAGTATGCGGAAAAGATCGGGGTGCGGTTTGCCAACCGGATTTTTATCACCCGCCTTTTTTCGGCGGACAGCCGCGTTGCCGCTGTTTCAGGGATTTCCCACCATGGACGATTCATGGTTTTTACGGCCGGGGCTGTGATTTTGACCACGGGCGGGTTCGGGCAGATGTATGAGCACACAAACAATGCCGCTGGGATTACCGGCGACGGTCAGGCCCTGGCCCTTCACTTAGGTCTTCCTCTCAAAGACATGGAGTTCGTACAATTTTATCCCACGGCCTCTGGCAAACTGGGGAACCGGCTCATCCTTTATGAGGCCATTGTCCTGGGTGAAGGCGCAGCCCTTAAAAATAGGGAAGGGGAGGATATCGTCCTTAAGCACGGACTCCAAGATCCCATGCGATTGACACGGGACCGACTGGCTCAGGCCATCATGCGTGAACTTCTGGCGGGAAATGACGTGGATGGCGGGGTCATCATGGATCTGAGCCCCATTGATGAAGAAAAGCTGGCCCCGTTGGCCTCTCTGTTGCCATCCGCATGGCATGTCGGTCAAAAAACCCTGGTTGTCTCTCCCACGACCCATTTTTGTATGGGTGGCATCATCATTGACAAGAATGCGGAAACACCCCTTACGGGTCTCTTTGCGGCGGGTGAAACCACCGCCGGGGTCCATGGCGCAAACCGCCTGGGGGGGAACGCTTTGTGCGAGGTTTTTACCTTTGGTGGCATTTCGGGGAAGAGGGCTGCCGAGAGAGCGGAAGAGATAGGTCCAACGGACGTACCCGGTGAAATGATCCAGGATGAAAAAGCCCGTTTGGAATCCTGCTTCGAGGGAAACGGAGCGGACCCAAAGGTTTTGTGCCGTTCCCTGAAGAAAGCCATGTGGTTGAAGGTCGGCATCCTGCGTGACCCGGAAGGTCTCAGGGAGGGTCTTGAGAAAATATCGGACATACGGTCAAGGGCCGAAAACGCATCCGTAGGGAAAATATCCGACCTGGTCCGTTGCCTTGAGCTGGAAAATATGCTGTTGCTCTCGGAAGTGGTATGCCAGGCGGCCCTATTGCGGACCGAGAGTCGGGGTTCTCACTACCGCACGGATTGCCCGCATGAGGATAATACGCATTGGCTCAAGAATATCGTGGCCAGGAAGGGGAGAACCGGAATCCGCCTTGAGAAGGTCTCTGTTTCCGAGGCCCATATTATGGTAAAATAATGCCGCTCTTTTACCCTTACATGTGGCCCATCTGGTTCAGCTTTTTATCCCAGAAGGCCTTATCCTTCTCTCGCCAATTGGTCCCTGTGAAGCGGGAGTCGTAGTAGCTGCCAAGCCTTTCAAGCCATTTAACCCAGACGTTTTTCTTCTTATCCACCGCTTCGATGATATCCGCAACAAACAGGTCTATGCGCTCGATTTCATCCTTGGGAGCGTAGTAGGATGCCCCTTGTTCGGCGGATTGTTTCAAACTTTCCTCGGAAAGCGCGTGAGCCGTGAGCATCAGGGCAGGGATGTTCCGCTGGTTTGCGATGTCCAGGAGTTTAAAACCATCTACCCCCATGATATCCAGAATCGCCACATCATAATCGTTCTCTTCCAGCAGGCGCTTTCCCTCATCAAAAGACTGGGCCGTATCGATTCGGCAGATGTCCAGGAGTTCCACAAGGCTGTCAAGCACATCCTGCTCATCATCCACAATAAGGATCCATTTTCTCCCGATGATTTTCCTCGCATCCATTTCTTGGCTCCTTTCCCTTTTCGGGGTTTGAGAATGCTTTTTTCACGTAAAACACACAAACAGCTTTCAATCAGAATCAAACTCTGGGGCAGCATACCGTTTCAGGTGATTATAGTCAAGAATTGCACGCATGGCGTTGTCAAAGAGATTAGGCTTGACAATGAAGGCACACTCTCCCTACCATGTTGTACTTTGAAATAAGCGTGAACCAGATTTTCTATGCGCCATATGCCGTACAAAAAAAAGGAGCGTTTCTACATGAATCAGGATAAAGACGGCTTTGCAATGCTTAAAACAATCGATTCCAAACCCCTTCAAGCCCCCTCAACTTCCTGCTGACCCAAAGGTGGAAAGGCTCAGTTGAGCCCGCCAAGTATGGAGCAACCGTTTGTTGAAGGATCTGTTGAAAGCAAGGTGGAGCGTGTCCCACGGGTTTCTTCCGCGTTAACGTGGGCCGATCGCTTCGGAACCTTTAAGGCCAGGTGGGGTGTTCGCCGTATGCAGTTCACCGTTGACCCCGGATTATATGCACTCGGAAACCCTGATGATAAAACCAGGGTGTTCGTGACCGCCAATTATAAAATGAGTTTTGATCGACTGCGTGAGGCGCTGATGGGTCGTGACGCATGGATCTTGGTGCTGGACACCAACGGTATTAATGTCTGGTGTGCTGCGGGAAAAAGAACGTTCGGTACGGAGGAACTGGTTCAGCGAATTGCGTCCAGTGACCTGGCAAAGATCGTGACCCACCGGGAATTGATTCTGCCGCAATTGTCCGGGCCCGGGATCGCGGCCCACCAGATAAAGAAGCTCTCCGGCTTTAAGGTCATTTACGGTCCCATCGAATCGCGGGACCTGCCGTCATTTCTGGATGCAGGGTGCAAAGCGACTCGTGAAATGCGGAAGAAAACGTTTTCCACCCGGGAAAGGACGGTCCTTGTCCCGGTGGAATTGATGGGAGCCCTCAAATGGACCCTTTTCATATTGCCGTGCCTGTTCTTCTTGGGCGGCCTTGGCGGTGAAGGAGGGTTCTGGGCCGGTGCCATGCGCTACGGCTTGTTTTCGGTGATCGCTTTTTTGAGCGCCGTCGCTTCAGGCGCTGTCCTGACACCCATTCTGTTGCCGTGGCTGCCGGGTAGGGCTTTTTCTTTTAAAGGGCTGGTTATGGGGATCATAATGGCCATACTGGTTGCCTTTTTCTGGCCGGGTGATTTCAATGAATGGGCGGGACGGGCGGAAATTTTCGCATGGTTTTTTCTCATTCCGGCCATTTCGGCGTTTCTCGCCATGGATTTTACCGGTGCGTCTACCTACACCTCTCTTTCGGGGGTCAGAAAAGAGATGGGACTGGCGGTTCCTCTGGAAATTGTCGGTTGCGGCATCGGCCTGCTTTTATGGGTCCTTTCGCTCATTGCGGCATAAGGAGTTTGAAAATGGAAAATTTCGTATATCTCAAAGATGTGGTGACGCTGGCGCTGGACCAGGATAAATGCGTCGGTTGCGGCATGTGTCTGATGGTCTGTCCCCAGGCTGTTCTCGGCATGGATAACGGGCATGCCCACATTGAAAACCGGGACCAGTGCATGGAGTGCGGGGCCTGTTCCCAGAACTGTCCAACCAAAGCCGTGACCGTCCAGGCGGGTGTTGGGTGTGCCGCAGCGGTTATTAATTCGGCCTTGGGCCGTGACGAATCATCTTGCTGCTGTGTCATTGAAACCCATGAGGATGCGGGGAGCGAGAATGGGAGTTCGGGGTGCTGTTAAGCAGTGGATTCAAGGTCAGGGACTGCCAGCAGTTCAATGAGCTCTTTCCGGGTGAAGCTTTTCATGAGGGCCGGATCGCTTTCCTCAATGACGCTGTCCATCAGGTTTCGTTTTTTCAAAATTAAGGCGGCGATTTTTTCCTCCAGGGTTCCTTCCGTTACCAACTTAAAGACCTGCACGCCCCTTTTCTGGCCGATCCGGTGCACGCGGTCCGTAGCCTGATCTTCTTTTGCAGCATTCCACCAGCGATCGTAGTGGATGACCACCGAGGCGGCCACCAGGTCAATGCCCACCCCTCCCGCCTTGAGGCTGCCCACGAACACGCGACATGCGGGATCCTGGTTGAACCGTTCAATGATTTCTTCCCGGTTTACGGTTTTCCCGGTGAGCGATACGAAATCAATTTCCTTTTTGGCGAGATAATTTTCCATGATGCTGATCATGCCCAGGAACTGGCTGTAAATCACCACCTTCTGTCCGCTCTGGAGACTTTCCTCAAGGAGTTCCCGGAATAAGTCCCATTTCCCGGATTCAAGCGCCTGATAATCGTCCATTTTGCCTTTCACCAGAGCCGGGTGGTTGCAGATCTGCTTTAACAGGTTGAGGAGGGCAAAGACGTGGATATAGGGGATGGATTTTTCCTCCTTATGGAGGTTTTCAACCAGGTCTTTCCCCTTCTCTCTAATGACGTCACGGTAGAGCTTCACCTGATCTTCCGAAAGGGTGCACGTCCGAATGTCTTCGATTTTGGGAGGAAGATCTTTGAGGACGCTTTCTTTTTTGCGACGCAGGGCAAAGGGTGAAATTAGCTTTGAAAGCTGCGCCTTCCTTTCTTCGTCTTCACGGTCTTCAATGGGTTTCACATAGCGGTTTTTGAAATCCACATCCTTTCCCAGGTATCCGGGCAACGTCATGTCCATGAGGGCCTTCAGTTCCCCCAGGCGGTTTTCGATGGGCGTACCGGTGAGGCCCAGTTTCATGCGGGAACGGATCCTTTTGGCTGACTGGTACAGTTGCGTCTGGGTGTTTTTCAGGTTCTGTATTTCATCAAAGACCGCCACTGAAAAATTCAATGTTTCCAATGCTTCCACATCGCGCCTGAGGATGCCGTAGGAGGTCAGAAGGAGGGGGTGGCCGCTTATGGCTTCCTCCAGGTCTCTTTGTTTTCCATGGTAGATGACGGGCTTTAGCGCTGGGGCGTAGGTGCGGACAATGTTGTTCCAATGGCTCAAGACCGTTGTGGGACACACCACGAGAAAAGGTTCAGGGCTGGTTTCCTGTTCCATCAAACCCACCAGGAAGGCCATGACCTCGTGGGTTTTTCCGAGGCCCATGTCGTCACAGAGGAGACCGCCTAAACCGTTTTCATATAAAAAATGGATCCATTCCGCCCCAAGTTCCTGATAATGGCGCAGGATGGAGCTCAGTCCCGCCGGATTACGAAAAGGGGTGGCCGGCTTGAGGGCGAGCATTTTTCTAAGCAAGCTGACCGGTTTGTCCCGGCCTTCAATTTCCAGAGGTTCACGGTTCTGAGCCTGGAGGCGCAAAAGATTCAGGCGGGAGATTCGGACACTCCCTTCCGGGCCTGAATGATCTTCAGTCCGAATATCTTCCCCAAAATCCTCCAGTCCCTGAAATGCTTCTGAAGCGCAATCGATCCAGCCCTCTTCGCTGCCAATATAACGCTGTCCGGCCCTTCGGGTTTTCAGTATTTCGGCCAGGGAAATCTTCTGGTTCCCGAAACCGTAATGGATGGACAGCCAATACCAGTTCCTGTCCAGGGCTTCGGGGTTTACTTCGATGCGATCAAATTGCCTAAGGAGTTTCAGCCCGTTTACCGTGTCATCCACCACAAACGGGCCGTCCTTCAGATCGTCTTCATATTCCTCCAGAAAAACGGGTACCTGGGATTTTTTGAGTACCATTTTTACCGGTGCCTTGAATTTTCTGGGGCTTCCCGACATTTCCAGCTGTGCCATGATCCCCATTTCCTTGATGTAAACCAGGGATCCATAGGTGAATTTTTCAAGCGCTTTGTTTTCGAAAAAACTATCTTCTCCATTTTCCTGGATCAATTGGATCTGGGGCCTGATTTCCAGATCCAGTTCCGTGTTCCGGTCGATCTTGAAAATAGACTTCAACGGGATGGGGTGGATGGTCAGAGCATGCTGATTGGGAAGATGTTCCTGAAGGGTTGAAAGCAGGTTCTTCACTTTGTTTCTGGGAATGAACAGCCGGATCAGGGGTTCACCGTCGGGTGAGAGACAGGAGACCGTGAAAACGCCGGTTTTTTCAGAGATGGCCGGTTCAAAGGTGCAGTTGTTGTTTGGTGGGTTGAGGTCCTCAAATTCCCGATGGCAGTGATAGGCGCATTTGAACCAAAAATTTGCTTCAAGGACCTGTTTCCGGGTTTTGAACCCTTGATTGTTCATGTATTTTTCATTATCGGTCCGGGTTATGTCGGACAGGCGCGAAAGGGCCCAGGCTCGGTTGGGGACACTGTCATCAGTAGCGGTTGATGTGCAGCGTTCGACGAAACGCACCCGGTCGGCGCCATCGGAAAGGTAGTGAAGCAGGGTTTCACCATTTGAACCCGTGGCCTTGATGATATGGTTATCTCCGCTTGTCTGGGTTCTAAAGCTCACCGCCTGTTGGGTTTCACCGGATGCCTCCCCCAGAATGGCGGCCAAATGATACCAGATGCTGGCGTGAAAACGATCTTCGAAAAACGTCTGACTGGACCCCTGGTTCATCGCTTTGAAATCCTGTATGAGGTGCTTAAGGTGCGGGCAGGTTCTGCTTTTGGACAGGGTGCAGGTGCAGAAACGCTGAGCGATCTGGAAATCATTTCCGGGGAGGTAAAACGCAACTCCGGGCCGTTTGTCTGAAGACTCGGGCATGAGTGCCATACCCTGACGGAAGAATTCAATCTGATCAATGCGGGGACCCGTCGGTTTCGGAAGTGTTTTATTGTTCATCTGAAAGCCTCATGGGTTGGGGTGCGTGGTTTTCAAGGTACGAGCGTGATGCGATGGTTGATCTTCGGTACAAGATTTCCTCCCAAATGGTTGATATAGGCGGTCAGTGCGTCTCTAAGGTAAATGGATGAATTAAATTGGTCGATGGCTTCAAGGAACACACGGTATCCATCTCCCCCGCTCGCCAGATATGAGTTCGTTACAATCCCGTATGATCTTTTATGATCCACGGGGCTCCCGTTGATAAGAATATCCCTGCAGGTTTTTTTCTCCGGATCCATTGTGAAACGGATGCCGCCCGAGACCTGCGGAAATGCGCCTTCCCCTGGCTGAACAGTCCCGATGTAGTCAAAAAGGGTTTGAACCTTTGTGCCCGTCAGGTTCAGAAAGACCACGGAACTGTCAAAAGGAAGGATGTTGTGGACGGATTTCCGGGACAGTGGCCCCTGTGGGATGCCGGCCCGGATGGCACCGCTGTTGGTCAATGCGAAATCCGGGTTAAAGCGCCTTAAATACCAGCGCATGGCGTCGGCAACCAGGTCGCCCAGGGCCGTTTCCCGGTATCTTACGTCACTGTTTCTGAAAGGCTTCCGGGCATGTCCGATTGTTTCAGCGAGGAATCGGTCCACCTTGTCTTCATAGGGCTGGAGCAGTGCCAGAAGCGTCGGGTCTTCTTCGATGGGGTTCCCGATGAAACGAAAGGTCTTTTCTCCTTTCTTGTTCCTGATGATCCGCTTGAGGTTTATGGGGATCAGTTCCATATTGAAATCAACGATCCTTTTGTTTCGGATCCACAGATCGATCTTCCCCAGGACGAGGCCCCAGTGCCACGCTTGAACGATCAGGGTCTGACGGGTGGAATCCGGGTTATCAATAATGAGAGGGGCCTCCAGTTTTGTATCTGTATTCCCGTCGACGATGAGATCGATTCCCCCCACCTGGGTTGCCAGCCGTTTGGAACCCCGATTCGAGTCTTCATAAACCCCCAGATGGGTGAGGGCGATGATCAGGTCTGCGCGTCTTCTCAGGTAGGGGACCAGTTTTTTCGCCACTTCCACTTCATCTTCAAAAATCAGGTCTTTAATGTAATCGGGATTCCCCGTGACCCGCGTCTCTGTTGTGGTAATCCCGAAAATGGCGACCTTGAAACCGCTGAATTGTTTAAAAATATAGGGGATCGCAAGGGGGTCGCCGTTGGAGGTTTTCACGTTGGCGGACAGGAAGGGAAAGACAGCCAGATCCATCTGTTCCCTGAGGATAGGGATGGGATTATCAAATTCATGATTTCCAAGAACCATCGCGTCATAACCCATGTAGTTGTAGCCTAAGATATCCGGTTTTGCTTTGAAAAAATTGGATGAAGCCTGCCCGGTGTTAAGGTCTCCAGCATCCAGAAGCAGCACGTTATTATTTTCACGTCTGATTTGGTTTACGAGTGTTGCCCGGGCAGGAAGGCCGCCAACGTCCGGCACTGAGAAATTTGAAAACTTGACCGGATGTCCGTGAACGTCGTTGGTATACAGGACAGTGAGGCGATGAAGATGTGATTTCTTTGATGCATCAGGCTCTTGCGGGGCGCCGTGGGCATATGAAAAGGTGAGGAGTATGGCCAGTAGAAACCCAACGGATATTGCGATTCTTGGGTTTCTCATGGGGGTAGACATCATTTTTTTCGGGGCCTTTGTTAGGGTTGCAATGGGATATCGCCAATGCTATAATCCCTGATGCTCATTTTCAGATTCATTTTTTGACAAAGTGTATATCTTTTTTAAAAGGGTGATCAATGAAAAAATTATGGTGGGTGCTGGTGCCGTTGTGTGCGTTGTTTTTTTGCGATCCTGGATGGGCCGAACTTTCTTCAAAAGATAAAAACGCATTGAAGAAGGCCTATAAAACCATCTCGGCCAAACGAAAGGGACCGTTTGCCATGAATACCTGCACCTGTACCAATGGAAAACTGGCGCAGGTAGCGGATAAAAACATGCGTGTCCGTCCCAATCCGTGCCGGGAACTGCAAAAATCCGGGCAACTTTTCTGTTCCGCCTACCGAAACAAGTTCGGTGAAACGCTTGCCCGAAACGGCGTCTATGTGGGGAATATTTTTTCAAACGAGGTGTTTTTATGGGATAAGAACCCGGATCATCATCGCCTGGTGAAAGGGTTCATCCTGGAAAAATATTACATGGAAACCCATCCGGATTCCAAATTGACCATGGCCCGCGCATACGGGGGGATCTCCGGCACTGAGTTTGAGGTTAAATATGCGCCCCTGTTTTTTGCTAAATTTTATGCCCTTTCGGACTGGAATGATTTTCATGATTACCTGCTGCAATATGAAATGCAGAGGCGTTTCTTCTGCAAAAGCGACTTGAACCAGGTCGCCGACATCAGGAACCTGTCCCTGGTTATTTACCGCAGCTACAAACCCTTTAAACCGGTAAAAGATCTGGTCCACAACCGCCTGTCGCCAGGCTTGATTCCGCTCATTGAATCTTTTCAGAAAAAACATCCCCAGGATCGGAAAAACGCTAAAAATTACGCACGCTTGATTCAATTGATCCGAAGCCTGACTTACGTGGACCAAAGCCAGTTAAAAGGATACCTGCCGGACATATGGGACAAAGGCATTCAAGACCTGATCAAGAATATATTGAATATTCCCAAGAATGCACCCCTGAGACTGCTCCATAGTCTGGCGGACCTGGTGGTGGTATCTCGGGAGACGGTGGCAACAAAAGAGATAAAGCCGGAAGAAGCCGTCACTTTGATTAACCTCAATGTATCCGCCAACCTGCTCCTCTTCATGACGGCCAACCGGCTTATGGCACTGGATCGGGATTGGACGGCCAGGGAACTCATAGATATGCTGAAGGATATGCTGGCCGGCAGTTATGGCGCCGGACTCATGAGTCACCGGGAATATGAGTCGGGTATTTCAGCTTTGAACAAACTGCTCAACAAAAAAGATTTGACATTAGGGGATGCAAATCGCACCCTCAATCGCGCCAATCTGGCCGTAGAATGGGCTCAGGCTTCCATCCGGACGGCATTTTCAGACGTGTGGGAGCCCTGGGTGTATCTTTTTCCGGATGTTCAGTGGATTAATGACGACATCATTCGATCCTCCCCTCTCATGAGCTATGCCACCATCCTCAAATCCCTGCGAGGCCATTTGTTAACCCAACTGGGCCTTGAGCATCACATTCTGGGGAAGACCGTTATTGAAGGGGTCAGGGCGTTGAATCCCGGACTGGCTCTGGGGCCACTGGCTTTTTTTAATGATCATCGCTACACCCGTGACAATATTCTGGCCCTTGAGACCACCAACGCGGAGCTTGAACCCGTGGCGGGGATCATCACCAAGGATGAGGGGAACGTGGTATCACATGTGCAATTGCTGGCCCGTGCCCTTGGTGTTCCCAATGCGGTGTTTCTGGATGCGTTGTACAGGCAATTGTCCCCGGTTAAGGGAAAGTCCCTTTTCTATGCCGTTACGCCGGTGGGCCGGATCATTTTAAAGGAAGCCGGCAAGATGGATCAGGTAGACAAGTTGATCCTGGCGGAATATGAAAAAAACGTTAAACGGACAAATGATGCGGATATCAAAGGTCAGTCCAGCAAACTGGCCATAGATGCCGAAAGACTGAATCTCAAGGAAACCAAGGTTCTGGGTCTGGATGATCTCAGGCGAAAAGATTCGGGTGTTGTGTGCGGGCCCAAGGCCGCCTTCCTGGGAGAATTGAAATACCATTTTCCACAAAATGTGGCCCGAGGGGTGGTAATTCCATTCGGCATCTATAACGCCCATTTTCAAAAAGCCAGAGTGGTTCTTCCCAAGAAGCTTAAGGGTAAAGGGATTGCCAAGGCCGGCGAGCATCTGGCGGGATTTGTGCGGCGTACTTATGATACCTTCTTCAATCAACTGCTCAAGGATCCTAAAATGTCCTCCGATCAGTTGGCCCAATGGATCGGGCCCAGGTTGGATGTTATTCGGTACTCCATTGGGAAAATTTCCCTGGACCCGTCCTTTGTAAACGATCTTCGAGAAGCCCTTGCGGCTGAGGGCCTTTTTGCAGGACCTGAAAAGGAACGGTTGCGCGGTGTTTTTGTACGTTCCGACACCAATGTGGAAGATATGCCCAATTTTAACGGGGCAGGCCTCAATTTGACCATTTTCAATCTCATGGCTTTTCAAGACGTACTGAAAGGCGTCAAGAGGGTGTGGGCCTCTCCCTTTACCTATCGGTCATTTTCTTGGCGGCAGACGGTTATCAGTGATCCGAACCTGGTGTTTCCGTCCATTGTTGTGCTGGAATCGGTGCCGTCCGAGAAATCCGGTGTATTGATTACGGCGGATGTGGACACCGGGGATGCCACCAGAATGACCATTGCCACGGCGGAAGGGGTAGGGGGCACCGTGGACGGGTCGCCCGCTGAGACCCTGCTGTACAGTCCTAGTGAGACCGTATTATTAAACCAGTTCAAGTCGACCACCCGCCGGATGCTCATCCTCGAAGGGAAGGGCGGGAGTCAGATGGTGCCCGCCACCGGCGCGGAGCGGGTGTTGACGGAAAAGGAGCTCAGCGCTCTGGTGGCATCCGCTGAGAAGATCAAAAGGGAGTTCACCCCTGAAAAAGGCACCGGCGGCGACCTGTTGCCCTGGGATATTGAATATGGTTTCAGGGGCGGCAAACTCTATCTTTTTCAAACCCGGCCTTTTGTGGGGAACAGCGATCTAAGGAACCTGCCGGCCCTTGCGGCTCTCGACAAAGGCGTTAGAGAAAAAGAGGGCCAACCCTTTTCCCTTGACGAAAAAGTCAAATGGCAGCCGTGATTTATTTCGTGACCGGTCACAGAGGGCAGAGGACAGGTATCTGCCCCTCGTTCCCACCCTCCGCAATGGAGCGAGAAAAAATCGGTGGTGTTATGTTATTTTATGGTCGATGGGACGGGAAGACAGAGTCAGAGCGGATATGAAGTTTGAATGGGATCCAAATAAAGAGAAAGTAAATATGCGGGAACATGGGATAACATTTGAACAGGCTTCATATGTGTTCACAGACCCGTTTGCGTTGAACAAATACGATGACGAACACTCGGAAAACGAAGACAGATGGATACTGCTGGGAAAATCATTAAGTGAGACTGTTCTTGTTGTTGCGCATACTTTCAGAGATGATGACGGCACAGAGTTTGCGAGAATTATCAGTGCCAGAAGAGCAACAAAAAGAGAAAAACAGACATATCATAAAAGGTGTCCGAAATGAAAACAGAATATGATTTCACAAATGCGGAGCAGGGCAAATTCTACAGACCGATTGAGGAATTGGATATTCCGATCTATCTGGATAAAGAAGTTAGAAAATTTTTCTTTGAGAATATCCGAGATAAAGACAGGAGTTTTTCTTTAAATGAGATTATCAATTCGCTAATCAAGAAAGATATAGAAATTTCCAGAAAGCTGTTGCCTGAACAAACGGCATAACCCGACGCTCCACCCATCTTTCCCCTGACCATCCCGCCATTTTTCTCCATGGCGGGATGGTTATTTTTGAGGATAGAAAATGACTCCCATAAAACGATTGTTTGAAAATTTTCTCACAGCAACCGGAGAAAACAAAGGCCTTTTTCTGCCGCTTTTCGGCTGCTTTTTTCTGGTGTTGTTCAGCTACAGTTTTATCAGACCGGTCTGCGAGTCTCTCTTCCTGTCATCCTGGGGGGCGTCCAGAATGCCCCATGTCTGGATCATATCGGCTTTGGCCACGGCTGCGGTGGTCTGGGTTTACAATAAATTCGTGGTTTCCGCCAGACCCTCCTGGCTTTTTGCGGTGAGCAATTTTATGGCGGTCTCTTTTTTTCTCCTGTTCTATCTCTATTTTTCCGCACAAAACAGGGGATTTTCCCTGATGGCTTTTATTGTTAAAGACATCTATGTGGTCATCCTTATTGAGCAATTGTGGACGTTTTGTGACACCACCTTCTCGGAAAAGCGGGCGAAGATCCTCTATGGATTTCTGGCCGGTGGATGCTCTATCGGTGGCATCGTGGCCAGCGTTCTGACATCCGAACTGGCGTCTGTTATGGGTTCCAAGAACCTCATCTTTGTGGGCTGTGGGGCGTTGCTGCTGGGGGTATGGTTGTTTTCCTATGCCAATCGGAAGGGTGGCGCCATACTGGCACGTGCCCGGAAAAAAGGGGCTGTGGATGCCGCGGAAGATGAGAAAAAGGGAAGCATCTGGGGCGGTTTTGACGTGGTGCTGAGATCAAAATATTTGATTCTAATCTGCGTCATGCTTATGTTGAGCCAGTTTGTGACGGCGCTGATCGGTCTGCAGTTCAACCAGGTATTGGAAGTCCAGGTGACTGAAATGGATCTGAGGACCGCTTATCTCGCCCGGTTTTATGGGGCAACCAATGTGATTGCCCTGGTCCTCCAGTTTGGGATCAGTGCACCCATGCTCCATTTCCTGGGGCTATTGCTGTCGCTGGTACTGGTGCCTGCCATTATGGGCGCCGGATCTCTGGCTTTTTTCTTTGCGCCGACCATGGGCGTACTGTTCGGCACACGTCTGGCCAACAAGAGCCTGACGTATTCCATATTCCGTTCGGCCAAGGAGATCCTCTATATCCCATTGAGTTACATTGAAAAATACAAGGGAAAGGCGGTTATCGACATGTTCATATACCGTTTCGCAAAAGGTGGTATCGGTGCCGTTATTATCGGCATGCAGGCGGTGATGACCGTCACAGCCCTCAGGATCAATTACATGGTGATCGGGTTGATTATCGTTTGGATCCTGATTGTTCCCTTACTGATCAAAGAATACAAGAAGCGTGATAGCGCAAGTCCGGGTGAATGATGATTCGCCCCTTCAAAAAAGGATAATGTCTTAATGAAAAACCCAATAGATGTTTGGCGGTTATATGGTCTCAGATTAATCTTCATGGTCTTGCCCCTGGTGTTAATAATGGCTTTCGTCGTTCAGGCGGCTGAGCCGGTGAAAAAGCAGACCCAGGGCCGGAATGATACGGAAAGTCAGCCCCAGGGGGTGTTTTATTACCGGATAGAGCCCTCCTTTTACACGGGGTTCGCTCCTCGATGCCAGGAACCCAAAAATATCCATATCCATGTGGGGCGCGGCAATCAGGTTCGTGTCACCCTGGTCCTTTCGAACCGGATCATTGATTCGTACCTCCCGGATCTGGCTTTGAGGTATCGCGTCTATGATGAGTTGGTCAAGAAATCGAGGATCAAACTCACGCAGAACATGGCCTTTGAAAAATTCAGCCAGATCATTAAAAACCAGAACATTGTACAACTGGCCCATGAAAAAAACAGTATGGATCCGCAAACGTTTCGGGAGATCAGTCTCCAAATCCTTGAAAAACTGAATCCCGGAAAGGTTTTCCACATCAGAATTGATTTCGACCGTGAAATGCGCCGGTGGTCAAGCCAACTGGCGCCATTCCTCAACAAGAATCCCTCGATCCAGGAGAGCCTGTTCCTCATTAACAACATGTTGCCCACGAGAATATGGGTCACCGAATTGTCGTGGCGGTTGAAAGACAAACTGCAGAATGCCATCACCCTTTACGGCATTTACGAGGAAGATAACAAGAGCGAAATGGCCTGGAAGTCGGTTTACCGGGCTGCCGTAGCCCTGTTTAAGGCTGCCACAAGCGATGTCTATCCGTTCCATGGGAAGATGCTCGATTTTCATGAATTTACCGCCGTGTATCCCATTGGAACGCTCAATCAATACGCTCAGTACGATGGCCGTAAAATTCCCCTATACCCCTGCCCCGGAAAGCGCAATCTCATTGAACACCAACGCACCAAAGTGGTGGATCATATTCCTGACAAGGTTTGCTATGGGTATTTACCCTGGCTTCCCTATATGCACGTGGGAAAAACGCTGCATAACTCGTTTCATACCCTGTGGTTTGACAATAATGTGCGGAAAAACACTTTCATCCCGAAAGAATGGAAACAGAATACAAAAGACAGCCGGACCGGTAAACCTTACCCCCGCCTGTGGCTGCTCAGTCGAGGACCCATGTCCCACGGATGCACCCACGTAAATGCCGGGCATATTTCCGAATTGCGACAGATGCTTCCGTCAGACGAGAAATTGCTGCCCCAGGTGGTGACATACCGAAATAAATCCAACCATTTTGACGTGTTTGATATTGATGGTGATGGACAGCCGGAAGTGATGGGTGTCAAATATTTTCATGCCTATTCCCTCAAAAGGAAAAAACCGTACAAAAGGCGGGCGCCCGCTGATCGAAAGTCCTTTTATAAGTGGCTTTATGTGAACGGTTACCGGTATGATGCAGATGGCGGGCTTGTTTTCGATCAGGCGCCCACCTCCAGGTTTGTCAGGAAGAACGCTTACAAAGGTGAAATATTTGAAAGCACTCCCCTTTACGAGGCAGACTATACGCCCGAGACCATTCAGTTTTACAACCGTATGCCCATCCCTTTTGTGAGGGAGTTACGTCGCATCAGCAGCACCTACGACCATAATCGAAAGGTCTTGAAGCTGAATAAGAAATAAACCTGAAACCCGGTTTAAAACCGAATCGACCGCCATGTGGAATCGAACGGGTGCCAATCGCAATCATGTTCAGTTGATTATCGGGTTATGCCTGTTCGTATTTTTTAACATTTCATGTTTCACCGTTATCACTTCCTACACCAAGAGTAACTTCCTGACGGCCATTCAACTCACCCCGGGCTTTCATGAGGGGTTTGATCAGCGACCCTATTTCTTCCTCTATGGTTTTGCGGGTCTGGGCTTTATCCTTTTCTATTTTCTTTACCATGTACTGAATCCGAAGATTTCATTTGAGCATCGAATCAAGAGGGATATCCTTTTCTTGATCGGGTGTTCGCTGGTGCTTTACCTGATTCCCCTGTTCCTGCCCGGTTTTCAACAGAAGTTCTTTCCCGCATCATTATACTTTGTTATTTATGACATCCTGGATGATTTCATCATTGTCCAGACCTGGACCCTGATCAATTATTGCATCGATATTCGTGAATCAAGGAAGATTCAGAGCCTGTTCCTGTTTTCAGGCGGAATCGCCGCTTTTCTGTCGGGGAGATGCATCGTTCCTTTGATCCCGGCAGAGCACCCCTTGGGTTTTCTGATTTTGACCATGATCATTTCCAGCATCAGCTATCTGATCGTCTCCTACATCTTTTCACTTCATCGAACGCGCATACTCAGAAGCGCCACCAGTGAAAGGGTGGGATTCGGAGCACTGTTTACGTCCCAGAAAAAATATCGGGTGATGCGATCCATCATTTACCTCACCATCCTCATCGGGGTGTTCAATCTTTTCTTCAAGGTGCTCTTTGATACCCAGCTAAATGAGCGGTTTCCTGTGGCTTCAACCGTGGAAACCATTGTTCAGGAGGGTCCTGATGGACCAGATCCAAAAACGGAATTCATTGGAGATTACAAGGCTTTTGTAAGCTCATTTCAAGTAATTTTTCAACTTATTTTCATCTATTTCTTTACGCGTTTGTGGCTCAACGGTCGTATTCTTTTTGCTTATCCGTTCCTGTTAATCCCGAACCTCGTGTTTGTCCTATGGGCGTATTTCATGCGGGGTCCCGCCTATGAAAGCTTTTTATTCTGGGGGACCATTGTGGCATGCGGTGTCAATGAACTGATCAGGCGCATTATTTTTGATGCCGCCTACCAGGTGCTCATGTTTTCCGTTCCCGAAAGACTCTCAAATGCCTTAAGGCTGTATTCAAAACTTTTGATCAAGCCTTTGGTGGTGATTGTCATCTGTCTCTTTTTTGTGGTATTGCCGCCCCAGCAGGGCGTCGTGCCCCTGTACTGTTTTCTGATCATGGCATTTTTGATGGTGATGATCGGCGTGGTATCTCGAATTCCGGGGCATTACGTATCCTCCCTTAAAACATCGGTTCTGCGACGTCTTCCCCTCTCAGGTGCTGAAAGTTCGCTGGTAAGAATGGAAGTCGCCTACATCATCGACCAGTACGAAAAGGCGGTTTCAGGAACAGATGATCGATTTGGTTATCTTTATATCCTGGACATCATTCGGAACAACCATTCATCAGAACTGAACTTTATCTTGTTGGAACTTCTGGATAACCATGATCGGGATGTGAGGCTTGAAGCTGTTTCTGTTATCGGGTTTCTGGGTATTTCGGCTTTGATTGTGCCACTTGAGAAATTGTTTGAGGCGGAAACCGACAAAGAACTGAAGCTTTTCTGTCTCAAGGTAATTGCCCGGTGGGGCATTTCTGAAGAGAGCGTCATTTTGCGGTGGATGGATTTAAGCCTTCCCATTGTGTACAGGCAGTATGTGCTGGCCATTGCCCATGGCACCGGAAATGAGGTATTAAGGCAGTCTGTAGTTCATGAAACGGTTTCGCTCATCCATTCAAAGATAACGGAAAATGTGCTCACCGGGATCTGGTTGACCGGTTATTTAGGTCTCGAGGACCTGAAAGGCGATGTGGAAACCCATTTTGATATGGAACCCGGCAGGTCTTTTGACGTTATCTTGAGAGCATTGGGGAAGCTTGGGGATGCGCGTCTGTTCGGCGTGTACCTGGAGAAAACGGGCTACCATCGGATCATCGATTTTGAAAGGTTCAACGAGAACCTTGCTTTTCTGGGAAACGAGTCATTTCCCATTATCTCTAAAATGATCGCATCCATTATCGATTCCAAATCCCATCTTGAACTGCGGAAATGCCTGAGGAGCCTTCAGGCCATCCCTTCGCCTGAGGCCATGGAATTCCTGCTTGAGATACTGGGAAACCTGAATGTTCCCCGAATCCGGGAGGAAGCCCTGCATGTTATCGGGAAGATCAATAAGGCGGAACCGAATCTGGATTTGGATGTGCTTTTAAGAAGCCTTCCCAGGGAAGTTTATTTGTGTACGGAATACTGCCGTTACTATTCCGTGGTTAAATCGTGGAACGGGGAAAGCTTGCTTTTGATCGAACTGGCCCGGAACATTGAACACCGGGTATGGTCTGTTTTCAAAGTACTTGATATTTTCTATCCGGACCTGGGAATATTTGATTCTTATTATCGAATCACCCATACCACGTCACAATCCGGGAATATAGACCATGTGAAAGGCAAATCCATCGAATACCTGGACAGCCTGGTTCAAGGTAAAATGGACGGCCACGCAGTACTTATGCGACTGTTGGACGCGGTTTCATTCGAGGACGGATTCCTTTTGGATGTGGCTTATCTGCCCGGTCCTCAGCTGACCATCGAAGACGTTTATGAACAGATTTTAATGCAAAGCAATCATTGGCTGGAGGTTTCGGCCATCCTGGATGTGCCGCCGGAAATGCAAGAGCGGTTCATGCCGGTTTTGGAGGAAATAGGAGATATGATACCGGTACTGGAAAAAATTCATTTTTTGAGAAAGGTTTCGCTTTTCAAGGGGTTTTCCATCACGGACATGATCATTATGGCCCAGATTGCACAAGAGGTCAGTTTTGAGGCGGGCCATGTTCTTTTCAGAGTAGGGGATCCGGGCGATGCACTCTACCTCGTACTGGAAGGGAAGGTGGATATCATCAATGAAAATGACAGACTCCTGGTCAGTGTAGGGGCCCCCGGCTGTTTTGGTGAAGTGGCTGTTTTAGACAAGAAAGGCCGTTCAGCCACCGCCAAATGCGTGGAGGAATGTCGTATGCTGATGATCACCAGTAACGACTTTCAGGAAATCCTTGAGGAGTATCCAGCCCTTTACAAGAATATCGTTTATCTCTTGACCAGCTGGTTGCGTGAAGACAAAACCCGGGCCAAGGAGAGCAAGAGAGTTGGTGAATAATCGAAAGAAAATGCCTGGTGGATCACCCAAATTGGGCGCCTGTCATGTGGGGATCCTGCTGGCCGTGTTTCTCTTTATGATGCCGTGCTGCAAACACGCGAAACGGTATGAATATCAAGAGATCAAAAAGACCTATAATGCCAAAAAGTCCCCACGGGCTATGAAGCTGCCGGAAACGACCCCTCCCCCTGAAAGTCCTGAAAAGGGGGTGAAAACAGCCGGTTCCCTGAGCCTCGAAAACGTCATCAGAATCGCCCTTCAAAACAACCCGGACATGGATATGGCGGTAGCCCGCATTCAACAATCGGAGGCCATGCTGGATGAAGCCATCAGCGTATTTTGGCCTGTGATCAGTGTCTACGGGGAATATCTTCAGGGAAACGCCCCTTCCGCTTACCTGTTTAAAACCATTGATCAGCGTAAACTGCCGCAGGGTACCGACTTCAACAACCCGGGGTGGTTCCAAAATTATGAGGTGGGGATTCAGGGGCGATTGAATCTTTTCAACGGGGGGCGGGATTATCTGAGGAAACGCATGGCGGAAACGGGCCTGGCCATGAGCCGGCTGGACCAGAGTACTGTCCAAAACGGGTTGGTGACCTCGGTTATTCATGCCTATTACAGCGTTCTGGCCGCTGAAAAATATGTGGGCATCAGCCGCGATTCTGTGAAAACCGTCAGAAAGGAGTTGCGCATCGTCAATGTGCGGTACGAGGCCGGCGGGGCCCTCAAATCCGATGTGCTGTCCCTCAAGGTTGCGCTGGCCCAATCGAGAGAAGGGTTGATCCGGGCGCGGAATAACCACAGTCTCTCCGTTGCATCCCTGGCCAACCTGCTGGGCTTTGACCCGGATGCGACCATTACGCTGGCCGCTGATCAGCGGGTCCCCATAAAAGTACCGGATATGTATGAAAAAGCGTTGGTCATGGCCATGGCGAACCGTCCGGAACTGCAGAAGTCACGCTTGCAGGTGGTGCGTTCACGCATGGATCTGGATGCGGCCCGATCCCAATACCTGCCCCGACTGGATGCTCAGATGAGAACTTATTTCGATGATCCCGGCCTTGATTTCGATTGGGACCGGAAGAACTGGACTGCGGGAGTGATTCTCAACTGGGACGTGTTTACCGGATTCAGGAGAACGTCCCATGTGGATCGGGCCCGTGCGGTGATGAAAGAGATGCTTTCGGCTGACCGGAAAGCGGCCCTGGCGGTTCAGCTGCAATTGAAAGGGGCTTATCTGAAATATGCGGAGGCCCAGGCCCGCTGGAATGTGAGCCGGGCCAGTGTGGCACACAGCCAGGAGTCCCTGCGCCTGGTTCAGAAGCAGTACGAAGGCGGTACCGCCACCATTACCCGGTATCTGGAAGCGGAACTGGCCAGGAACCGGTCGCGCATGAGGGCTGCCACCGCCTTCTATGACCGTGAGAAGAGCGCTGCGGCCATCGGCCGGGCCATGGGATTCTGGGCGAAGGCCGGGGAACACGCCACGAAGAAGGAAGGACAGATGTCGGAAGATGGAAGGCGGAGGACGGCGGTTGGACTGTGAGCGGGCAGGGAGAAGAGATGGTCATGGATGAAAAAAAACCTCGAAAAGCGGTTCGTTTTCTATCTTTTTTGTGCGGTGTGATGGCACTGGTATTGTTGATGCTTTACATGGCGGGGGTTTTTGTCCCGGACAAAATCGGACCAGACAAAATATCTGATGGGAAGCGGAAACGGGCCCCTGAAACCACTGCAAGGGCGGTTGTGGAAACCGTCACCGATTTTTATGAGGCACCTGGGACGGTGCGCCCCCGACAGGAAACCCGGATTGAATCCAGGGTGTCGGGCCGTGTGGTTGAGGTCCTGGTGCGCCCCGGGGATGTTGTTAAACCCGGGGACCGCTTGGTAGTGCTGGACAGCCGGGAACTCCAAACCCGACTGGACCGGGCGAAGCAGGCGGTTTTATCGGCCCGTGCCCGGCGGGAACAGGCTGCACAAGGGGTCAAATCCGCGGAAGCTGGTTACAAAAGGGCGGAAGCCGCCTACCACCGTGTGAAAACCTATTTCAAATCGGAAGCGGCCACAAAACAGCAGCTGGAAGAAGCCGAGGCGTCTTTCCATCAGGCCAGGGCGGGCCTTCAGCAGGCCCGTGAAATCCTGAAAGAGGGGAATGCCGGCGTTAAACAGGCTGAAAAGGGTGTGGATGAAACGCGAATTGTTCAGAATTATAGTGAAATTCGCGCAGACACCCACGGTCAGGTTGTTGAAAGACGGGTGGAGCCGGGCGATATGGCGTTTCACGGAAAACCGCTTCTGGTGTTGCAGACCCGTGGTGCGCTCAGGTTGGAGGCCCGGGTTCCGGAAAGAATTATTCACAGCATCAAAATGGGGGAAACCCTGGAAACAGTGATTACGGCCCTTGAAAAACGCCTTTCGGGTCCGGTGTCGGAAATGGTCCCTTCGGCGGACCCGGACACCCGGTCCTTTCTGGTCAAGGTGGATCTGCCCCATACCAAAGGGCTTTATCCGGGCATGTTCGGGCGTCTTCATGTACCGGTGGGGAAAACTGAGGTGGTATGGGTACCCCGAAACGCCTTGGAACGGGTCGGGCAGTTGGAGATGGTGCGCATTAACCTGAGAGAAGCGTGGACCCGGATCATTGTGACCACGGGCAAGGTATTTGACGACCGGGTGGAGGTTCTGTCAGGGTTGAAGGGTGGCGAAGAAGTGGCTGTCATGGGGCCAGCGCAATGAGCCGGAAGGATTTACGCCCGTCGGGGGTGATCGCCCGGATCGTGGAACTCTTTATCACGTCCAAGCTCTCCGTTCTGTTTATCATCTTCGCCATGGCCATGGGGGCCGCAGCCGTTCTCATGACACCGCGGGAAGAAGAACCCCAGATCGTGGTGCCTTTGGCGGACGTTTATGTGAACGCCCCGGGTGCCTCGGCGGAGGAGGTGGAAAAACTGGTGGCCACGCCCCTGGAACGCCTGCTCTGGCAGATTGACGGGGTCGAGTATGTCTATTCTGTTTCCCGGCGGGACATGGCCATCGTTACGGTTCGCTTTAATGTGGGTGAGGACCGGGAACGCTCTCTGGTGAAGTTGTACAACAAGATTTCCATGAACATGGACCGGGCACCGCCGCTGGTTCGAAACTGGCTGATCCGGCCGGTGGAAATCGACGATGTTCCCATTGTCAATTTGACCCTCTATTCCGAGCAGTACGACGACCATGAACTGCGGCGCGTGGGTGAAGAGGTCCTGAGCCGGTTGGCCGGGGTTGCGGATATTTCAAAGACCTACATTGTGGGTGGTCGTCCCCGGGAGGTGCGCGTGGAGATCAGCCCGGATCGAATGGCCGGTTTCGGGGTGTCCATGCTGGACGTGTGGCGGGCCCTTAAGGGAACCGATGCGGCCGTAACGGCCGGTCACTTCAATCGTGCCAACCGGTCCATATCGGTCACCAGTGATTCCTTTGTGGCCTCCGCCCGCCATGTGGCGGATCTGGTGGTTTCAACCCACCAGGGTCGACCCGTATACCTTCGAGATGTGGCCCAAGTGACGGACGGACCCGCCGAACCGGTTGCCTATACCCGCTTCGGTTTTTCCAATGCGGTGGCGGGTGCTGGAGGGCAAACGGGGATGACCCATGATCTGCCGGCCGTCACGCTGGCGCTGGCTAAAAAAAGGGGAACCAATGCGGTTCAGGTGGCCAACGAAATCCTCAATAAGATGGAAGTGCTGAAAAAGACGGTGATCCCTGACGGTGTGGCAGTGGCTGTTACCCGGAATTACGGGGAAACGGCCCAGCATAAGGTGAATGACCTTCTGGCTTCCCTGGTGTTTGCCATTCTGACCGTCGTGGGCCTCCTGGCCTTTACCCTTGGATGGCGAGAGGCCCTGGTGGTAGCGCTTGCGGTCCCTTTGAGCTTTTCCCTGGCCCTTTTTGTAAACTACACCTTCGGGTTTACCATCAACCGGGTGACCCTGTTTGCCCTCATTTTGAGCCTGGGACTGGTGGTGGACGACCCCATTACCAATGTGGACAATATCCAGCGGCATATCCGAATGGGGCTGCGAGACCCCCTTTCCGCAACGCTGTTCGCGGTTCAGGAAGTCCTCCCCCCGGTGATTATGAGTACCCTGGCCATCATTATTTCGTTTGTACCGCTTTTCTTCATCACCGGCATGATGGGTCCGTATATGGCCCCCATGGCCGCCAATGTGCCCCTTACGGTGAGCTTTTCCACCCTGTGTGCCATTACCGTGGTCCCCTGGTTCAGCTACCTGCTGCTGCGGCGGTCCGCACCCGGCCGGGGGCAACAGGCTGCAACTGCGTCCGGCGGGGGTGCGAAGGTTACGCCCACTTGGGTAAAAAGGGGCTATGCCCTCGTGGTGGGTCCTTTTCTGGATTCGGGGGGGAAACGATTCCTTCTCTATTTCGTCGTTTTTCTCCTGCTGGTGGTCTCCATGGCCCTGGCCCTTTTCCGGTACGTGCCCATGAAAATGCTCCCCTTCGACAACAAGGACGAATTCCAGGTTGTCATCGACATGCCGGAAGGCACGCCCCTTGAGCAGACATCGAGGGTGGTTCAGGGTTTTGAACGATATCTGCGCCAGGTTCCGGAAGTAACGAATCTCATTTCTTATACGGGCACGTCCTCTCCCATGGATTTTAACGGCATGGTGCGGCACTATTACCTGCGGGAAGGGGGCCATGTGGCGGATATCCGCGTTAACCTGGCGGGAAAGGATCGGCGCCAACAACAGAGCCATGCCTTGCTGCTTCGGTTGCGAAAGGATCTTGAAGCCCTTGCATCCCGTCACGGAGCAAAGATCCAGCTGGTGGAAATGCCTCCGGGGCCGCCGGTCATTGCCACAGTGGTGGCGGAAATCTACGGGACGCCTGACCAGTCCTATGGGGACCTGATGGCCGCTGGGGAAACCGTGCAGAAGGTTATGAAGGCCGAACCTTTTGTGGTGGATATAGACGATACCACGGCGACCCCCCGGAAGCGCATGGATTTTGTTCTGGACAAGGAAAAGGCAGCGCTCCATGGGGTGAGCACCGCCATGATCACGCAGACGTTGCGTACCGCTTTAAGCGGAGGGAGTCCCGCAACGGTTCACCGGCAGGGAGAACGTCAGCCCCTTCCGGTGAAACTCATTCTTCCAAGGCGTAACCGTTCGGGCATTCCGGCGCTCAGCCAGATTCCCGTCAAGGGCCGGAACGGTAAAATGATCCCCCTGGGAGAGTTGGGAAGTTTCAAAAAAGTGGCCGAAGACCAGCCCATATACCATAAAAACCTTGAGCGGGTGGTGTATGTGTTCGGGGAAATGGCGGGTCGTGCGCCTGCGGAGGCTATCCTGGACATGCAGAAACGGATTGGCCATGAACCCCTTCCAGAGGGTTTGCGTGCCGAATGGGCCGGGGAAGGGGAGTGGAAGATCACCCTGCGGGTTTTTCGGGATATGGGCATCAGTTATATGGCGGCTCTCATGGGAATCTACACCCTGCTGGTGATTCAGATGAATTCGTTTTTCATGCCCCTTCTGATTATGGTGTCGGTCCCCTTGACCCTCATCGGCATCATGCCGGGGTTCTGGCTGCTGAACCTGTTGCTGGCCGACCCCGTGGGCGGTTTTGACAACCCGGTTTTTTTCACCGCCACCAGCATGATCGGCATGATTGCCCTGGGTGGTATCGTCATTCGAAATTCCCTTGTGCTCATTGAATTTGTCAACGGTGCCGTGAAAGAAGGGATGCACTTTCGTGAGGCCATCCTGGAAAGCGGCGCCATCCGGCTGCGACCCATTTTGTTGACCGCTGCCACCACGGCTCTGGGCGCCTGGCCCATCACCCTGGACCCCATCTTTTCCGGGTTGGCGTGGGCCTTGATATTCGGCCTCTTTGCCTCCACCCTTTTTACCCTGATAATTGTTCCTGTGGCATTTTATGCTTTGAGCAAAAAGAAATATTGATTGCAGTTTTCATGAAAAAGGCGTAATATTTCATGAAACCTGTTCAGGGAGGTATGTTTCATGGCGAATTTACAGATCAAGAATATAGAAGAGGCGTTCTACGGGCAGATAAAGGCCCTGGCGGAGTCGGAAAACCGGTCCATCAGCCAGCAGGTTCTCTTTTTGTTAAAAGGGCACCTTGCCGGCGGAAAAATGATGGGCAAGGCAAAAACACCGGCCCAGGTTCTGCTGGATCTAGGTGGTTTCTGGCAGGATGAACGCGATTCAGAAGAGATCATTGATGATATCAAAGGGAATCGGCTTAACGCCACAAAACTATCGAGTGGGTTTTAAACATGTATTTGCTGGATACTGATATTCTGATTTACAGCTTGAAAGCCCACAAGATGGTGCAACAGAATTTGCGGCATCATCTCCACGATCCAATCAACGTAAGCGCTGTCACCTTGATGGAATTATATTATGGCGCCTATAAATCCCAAAAGATCGCCAACAATCTTGCAAAAGTAAAAATAATCGAAAATTCTCTCGAAATCATTCCCGTCAACCGGGAAATGGTTGAAATATTCGGTGTTTTGAAATCAGGTCTCGAAAAGGTTGGAAAGTCGCTGGATGATTTTGATCTCATCCTGGCTGCAACCGCCATGTCCCATAACCTGATCATCGTTACCAATAATGAAAAGCATTTCGGGCGAATCGATGGCTTGAAAATGGAAAACTGGTCCAAGGCATGATGGTTCAATAAGCGCCTGTCCCTGAAATTCAAAAAGAGGTGTTTGAAAGTGCGGATGGCCATTTTTCTAAGTGTTTTCATTATCCTATACGGTTCTCTTCATTTCCTTGCCTTCTGGACGGCCAGGCGGGCATTTCACTTTCACAAAGGGGTGGGAGTCGTCTTGGGTCTGTTCATGGGGGGGATGGTTGTTTGCCCGATCCTGGTCCGTTTGGTTGAGCGGCAGGGAATGGAGTCCCTGGCCCGGGTGTTGGCGTATGTGGGTTACACCTGGATGGGTTTCCTGTTTCTCTTTGTTGCGGCTGCATTGTTCCTCGATATTTACCGGGGAGTTGTTTTTCTGGTGTCCCTGGCGATCAGACGTCGCTCAATTAATGGGAAACTCTCTCCAAAAACCTTTTTTTTTCTTTGCCTGGGGACGGCTTTTGTTTTAGGTGTGTATGCTCAGATCGAAGCCATTAGCATTCAGACAGAACATATTGTCATAAAATCACCCAAAATCCCCAAAGAGGTGGGTCGATTCAGGATTGTCCAGATTTCTGATGTGCATCTGGGGTTGATTATGGGAAAAAGGCAGCTTTTACGCATCTTGAACGTGGTGCGTGCCGCAAAACCGGATATCCTGGTTTCCACCGGCGACCTGCTGGATGGAAAGATTGATGGTATCGAACGTCTGGCGGAGGAATTTCAGAAGATCAAACCGCCCTATGGCAAGTATGCGGTCAACGGAAACCATGAATATTATGTGGGAATTGAAAGAGCCCGGAAATTCTGTAAAACAGCCGGGTTTACCCTGTTGAACAATGAGACCTTTGATATTCCCGGTATTCTGGTCATCGCAGGTGTAGATGATCTAACGGCTAACCGGTTCGGCCATTACGGAAAGCCTACTGAAAAACAGTTGCTTTCGAAATGGCCGACGGATCGGTTCCTAATGGTTTTAAAACATCGGCCACTCTTGAATGAGACGTCAAAGGGCCTGTTTGATCTGCAATTATCCGGGCACACCCATCGGGGGCAGATTTTCCCTTTCAGCCTGATTATCAAAATGATGTATCCCATTGACGCGGGATTGCTGAACCTGGCAAACGGTGCCTTTCTATACGTCAGTCGGGGTTCGGGCACCTGGGGACCGCCCATGCGATTGCTGGCACCCCCGGAAATCACCATCATTGATCTGATGCATGGGAAGCGGGAAAACAGTTGACCTTATATTTGGACTCGGATTAAATGAAAGCCTTAAGGTGTGAGGAGAAAACATTATGGAAACGGTAAACAACACCATCGGCGGTATGCTGGAAAAAATATCCAGGGCCTATCCAGGGCGCGATGCGCTGGTTCATTCGGAAAAAGGGACTCGGTACACCTATCAACTGCTCTCCTGGCAGGTGGACCAGGCTGCTTGCGGCCTGATGGCCCTGGGGGTTAAGCGGGGCGATCATGTGGCCATATGGGCCGCCAATATCCCGGAGTGGCTCGTTTCAATGCTGGCCATTGCGAGACTGGGCGGGGTCTTTGTTCCCATCGACCCGGGAGCCTCTCAGGAGGACCTGAAGTATATTCTGGACCAAGCGGAGTGTGTGGCGGTGATGGTTTCAGGGGAGTTGATGGAAAAGACCGCCGCACTCCAAAGCAGCTCCCTCGAAAATATCATTGTGATTTCCCCCCCCGGATCAAAAGCCATCGGGATTTCATGGCCGGAACTGATCAGCAGAGGGGAAACCGTGAAGCCGGAAGAGATTGCGCAGATGGCGGAAGCCGTTCTCCCGGAGGATCCCGTGGCCATCATGTACACCTCCGGAACCACGGGGAAGCCCAAAGGGGTGGTGGTGAATCACCTGGGGCTCATCAACAAGTCGCTGTGTTCCACCGAGCGGCAGAAAATTACACACATGGATCGCCTGTGCCTGTTTTTTCCCCTCTTTCACATGTTCGGCAATACCTGCATAGCGCTCTCGGGCCTCATACGCGGAGCGGCCCTGGTCATGCCTTCCCAAGACTTTGATCCGGTCAAGGTGCTCAATACTGTTTTCAGTGAAGCGTGTACCGCCATTTACGGATCTCCTGCCATGTTTATCGCGCTTCTGGAGCACCATGCTTTCACAAAAGACCGATGGGGCACGGTTCGTACGGGCATTGTGGGCGGAGCCCCCTGTCCCATGGAACTCATGAAGCGGCTGGTGGAAGAAATCGGGGTTTCGGACCTCACGGTGGCTTACGGTATTACCGAGACCTCTTCATGGATTACCATGACCCATCCCGATGATCCCCTGTCCCTGCGGGTGGGAACCATCGGTACCCCCCTGCCATGCAACGAAGTGAAAATCGTAGACCCCAGAACCGGGGAGGACCTTTCACCCCAGACCCAGGGGGAGCTCTGCACCCGGGGGTTTCTCATGCAGGAATACTACCGCATGCCGGGGGCCACGGCCGCTGCCGTTGACCGGGACGGATGGTTCCATTCGGGGGATTTGGGGGAAATGGATGAAAAGGGGTATTTCAGGATTACCGGGCGTTTGAAAGACGTGATTGTGCGGGATGGAACGGAAATCTATCCCGTGGAAGTGGAGGAATGCCTGTACCAGCACCCGGAGGTGTCTGAAGTGCAGGTTTTTGGTGTACCGTCCGAAAAAGGGCAGGAGGTGGTTGCCTGGGTCAAGCTGAAAGAAAAAGACCGGCTGGATGCGCAGGATCTGACAGCCTTTTCGAATGCTAAACTGGCGGAAGGAATCCGACCGCGATATTTCAAAATTGTGAATGATTTTCCCATGACGCGCAGCGGAAAGGTCCAGAAATTTGTCTTAACGGAAATGGCCGCAAAAGAGCTGAAGGACACACTTTGAGGTTTTCATGATTCTGCTGGACCGTTTGAGCCACAAAAACAAGATATTTTTCGCTTCCGTTGCGGTCATCCTGTTGGTGAGCGTCGGTATCGCCCTGGTGGCACGGTGGGTGTTGGTTTCGAGCCTCATCACCCGCCTGGAACAACAGGGGGTGGGAATCGCGGGGAGCGTTGCCGAGAAGAGTACCACCGATGTACTGGATGGAAACCTGGATGCGCTTAACCGGTTGCTGTTGGAGGAATCCCGGGTGGGAAACCGGGAAGACCTCATCGCTTACATGTTCGTTTTGAGTAAGGATGGAAGGGTTTTGGCCCATACCTTTTCGAAGCGTTTCCCGGAAGCCTTGCGTCACATCAATCAAATCAGCGCCTGGCAGCGTCACGGCATTGAGCAGATTTCATTTGGAGATAAATCCGCCTACGACATCGCTTTTCCGGTGAAGAAGGGGGCCACACAGGTCGGTGTCGTCCATGTGGGGTTGAGCAAAGGGCATGTGGATGAGATTGTGGGTCGACTTCGCATCACCTTTCTGGGGTTTATCTCCGTCATCGTCCTCATTTTTTTCGGGATTGCCCACTGGCTTTCGGGATATATTACCCGGCCCATGGGAGAACTGATTCGAAGGGCGGAGGAAATCAGTCGGGGCAATCTGGAAGTGGAACCGGTCGCCCATGCGGGACGCGGTTCCCATGACGGGTATCTCAGTGATGAAATTGAACAACTGGCCGATGCTTTCAATCATATGACTGCATCCATTCGGTTCTCCCGTGAACAACTCAAAGAAAGCGAGGAAAAATACCGTTCCCTTTTTGACAGCGGCCCCAACCCGGTTTTTGTGGTCAGCCGAAAAAAGTTCATCATACTGGATGCCAATCCGGCCGCGGCAGAGACTTACGGCTATACACGGAAAGAATTGATCGGCCGGTCATTTAATGAACTGGGCCCATTTGAATACGGTGAGTGGGATCATGGCGCATCCGGGGACAACCTTGTGGGACGCGTGTGCGTGCTGAGCTCAAGGACACGGCACTACCGAAAAGGAGGTCAGCCTTTCTATGTGAACGTGCGGGCCTGTCCCGGGTTTTACCAGGGCAGGGAAGTTGTCGTGCTGGCCACCAGCGATGTGACGGAAATCATGGAAAAGGACGCACAGCTCATACAGGCCAGCAAGATGAAGAGCCTGGGGGAAATGTCCGCGGGGATGGCACACGAGCTCAACCAGCCGTTGAATGCCATCAAGATGGGAAACGATTTTTTGATCATGATGCTGGAGCAGGGCCGGGTGATCTCCCCTGAAAAACTGGCACAGGTGGCCAAGGAGGTGAGCGCTCAGGTGAGCCGGGCCTCGGAAATCATCACGCGGCTTCGGGAATTTGCCCGAAAAGCGGATTTCAGCCAGGAAAATCTCGCCATCAACAATCCCGTTCTGAATGTGGTAAAGATTTTCGGCCAGCAGCTGAAATTGCAGAACATTGCCTTGCGGTTTCTTCCCGGCAAAGACATTCCCCCGGTCCTGGCCAGTAACAACCGCCTGGAACAGGTGTTTTTCAACCTCCTGAGCAATGGCCGGGATGCCATTTCCCAGAAGCGGGAAACCTTGCATCAAAGTGCCGGAGGCCGGATCAGTATCCGCTCCTATGCAAAAAACGGGTTGGCGGTGGTAGCGGTTTCTGATACGGGTACGGGAATACCGGGAGATGCCTTGGACAAGATTTTCGAACCGTTTTTCACCACCAAGGAAGTGGGGAAGGGCATGGGCCTGGGTCTGGCCATTGTTTATGAGATTGTGGTAGAGCATGGGGGGAAAATCCGTGTTCACAGTGGGACGGGAATCGGCACAACGTTTGTTGTGCGGTTGCCCCATGTGCAGGCTGATACATAAAGGAGAAATTCAATTGAACCAAAAAGTTTTGATTATCGATGACGAAAAACCCACCCTGGCCATGTTTGAGCTTTTTCTAGAGGCCTACGGGTTTGAGGTCCTGACGGCTGAAAACGGCGAAGAGGGCATTCAGGTATTTGAAACGGAGAAACCCGCCATCGTGTTTACGGATATCAAGATGCCTGGCATGGACGGGTTTGAGGTCCTGAAGCGGATTAAGGCGATCTCACCTGATGCGGTGGTGATCGTCATAACCGGTCATGGGGACAAGGAATTGGCAGATAAAGCTCTGGATCTGAAAGCAACGGATTTTATCCATAAACCGGTTCAGAAGGCAGCCCTCGACGCTGCCCTTGAAAAGGCGGACAAAGTGCTGAAGGAAAGTCCCCGGGAAAACGGTTCGGGGGGATAAAGGACAGGGCGCTTTATGAAAGGGCTAATGGGGTTGCTCAATTCCGGCCATCGACTTCGGTTTGTGATCAGACATCCGTACCTGGTCCTGTCCCTGGTTTTGTTGGTGACCCTTGTTTTCGCTACAAGACTCCCGGATCTTCGGTTTCAGACGTCCATATACGATCTGGCCATCGAAGACCTTCCGGAAAGCGTCTACTACCGTCAGTTCAAAAAGGTGTTCGGCAACGAAGAAATGATCCTGGTGGCGGCAAGGGTGGAGAACGTCTTTGCTCCTGAAACATTTGCGCGCCTGGGGGCCATTGGAGACGCAATTGCAAAGATTCCGGGTGTGAAGCGGGTTTTGAGCCTGCCGAGCATCAAAGGGGATATGGACCTCACTGCTCGCTGGACCCCGGATGAATTTGAAAAAATCATCACGCCCATTGAACTTTTCAAACGGAATTTCCTCTCAGAAGACGGGAAAACCACCGTCCTGTCCGTCATCCTGGATGATGTGAGGGACAAAACACCCATTATCGAGGCCATTGATCAGGTCCTGGACGGGGAAAATGGGACGCTTTTACTCTACCAGATCGGTATGCCCCTGGTGTCCCGGGCGCTTGCCGCCTATACCGAGAGTGATTTTCTGCAACTGCCGCCCGCCACTTTCGCAATCATGGCCCTGGTGCTTCTTTTGCTTTTCAGGGATGTGCGGTCCGTATTGATCCCCACCGGTTCGGTTCTGGTAGCCCTTCTCTGGACCTTCGGCACCATGGCCTGGACCGGCACCCCTTTGTCGCTTCTGACCATGATCGTACCCATTTTTATCATAGCCGTGGGTACGGCCTACTGCATGTACATCCTTTCCGCTTACAGAAGTGAGGCGGAAGTTGCGGATTCTTCAAAAGAAGCCGTTTATGCCACCTTTATCCATGTGCGGTTTCCCACGGTTCTGGCAGTGGTCACCACCATCATCGGCTTGGGTTCCCTCATGCTGAACCAGATAAACAGCATTCGCGTCTTCGCCGCTTTTTCATGCCTGGGGCTTTTGAGTCTGCTGTTGATGATGCTTTACGCTGTTCCGGCCGTCCTGGCCGTTCTGCCGCTGACCAAGCGGCTAAAATCCCCCAGTCGCGCCGGGGGTCTCGTGAACCCATTCCTGAAAAAGATCATTTATCTCAATATCAAGCGCCGAAAATGGGTTCTGGCGGCGGTTTTGATGGTGAGCTTGATTGCCGTTTCGGGTATTGCCAGAATCCATGTGGAAACCAACCCCGTGGGGTTCTTCAAAAAAAATACCCCCATCAGTCGCCATTTCGAAGATATCTCAAAACAGACGTCCGGGAGTTTTCCGGTCAATGTGGTGTTAAATGCCCGCACCGATGGATATTTTGAGGACCCTGCTCACCTGGGGCAGATCGCGGAAATTCAGGATTTTTTAAACAGTCTCGATGGCGTGGACAAAACCGTGTCCCTGGCGGATTTTCTGAAGCTGGTGAATTATGCCACCAACCAGTATCAGAAAACCGCTTATGCCCTTCCCGAAGAACCCTTTGAGGTTCGCATGCTTGTGAACAGTTACAAGACCATGCTGGGGCAGGAGATGTTTCGCCGGTTCATGGATCCGGACATGAAACAGGCCAATATCCTGCTCCGAACCCATATCGCCGGTTCACAGGATTTTCTGGCGCTAAAGCAAAAGATCAGCCATTACATTATGGAGAAATTCCAAGACCATTTTGATGTCCACGTGACCGGCTTCGGGATCGTCATCTCCCAGAGCAGCCAACTGCTCACGGAAGGGCTGGTGAAAAGCCTGTCCCTGACCCTGGTGCTGATTATTGCCGCCATGAGCCTGCTGTTTCTTTCGGCCAAGGTGGGTTTTATGGCCATCGTGCCCAACCTGTTCCCCATTGTGGTCAGTTTCGGCCTCATGGGCTGGCTGGGGATCGAACTTTCCGTAGCCACCAGCCTCATTGCCAGCATCGCCATCGGCCTGGCAGTGGATGATACCATCCACTATCTGGTGCGCTACAACCATGAATTCAAGAAAGACCTGGACAAGGACCGGGCTCTTAAAGACACGATTTACGGGGTGGGAAGACCGATCATCTTTACCACGCTCGCCATTAGCCTGGGGTTTTCCATCCTGATTTTTTCCCATTTCAAGCCCACGGCGGTTTTCGGTCTTCTCATGGTGGTCACCATGGTGGCATCCCTGGGGGGCGCCCTGCTTATCCTCCCTTCGGTCATGCTCCATGTGGAACTGGTGACCGCCTGGGATCTTTTGCGACTCATGCCCACCATGGGCGGCATCTCCCCGGGGGTTGCCCACGAGTTGAACCAGCCGCTCAATGCCATCAAGGTGGGGAGTGAGTTTTTGAAGATGATGGCCCAAAAGAAACAGAGGGTTCCGGACGACCGCATGCTGCAGGTGGCAGATGAGATCAGCGGTCAGGTTGACCGGGCATCCGTTATCATCCGGCGTCTCACGGAACTGGAGGAAAAACGGGGATTTCAGAAGGAAACGGTTCAACTAAACGATGTAATTCAAAAAACCCTCGCCATCATTGAGCAACAGTTGTTGTTGGATAATATACAGGTCACCCTGGATCTCAAGCCGGATCTGCCGCCGGTTTTCGGTCAGGCGAACCGCCTGGAGCAGGTCATGTACAACCTTTTATCCAATGCGGCGGATGCCATTGATGCCGTTAAAGATGATGGCCGGGGCATCAAGGGACGTCTCATTGTGATCCGGTCCTTTACGGAACAGAAGCGGGTCATGGTTTCCGTATCTGACACGGGTATCGGCGTTCCGGCTGAATTGCGGGAGCGGATTTTCGAACCCTTTTTTACTGGAAAGGAAGCGGGAAAAGGGGCGGGCCTGGGGCTGTGTATCAGCCGGGAGGTGGTGAAAAACCACGGGGGCCGGATCCAGGTAAAAGCCTCGGAAATGCGCGGCAGCACATTTGTTTTGAGTTTTCCAAAGGCACGGGAAACAGGGGAGATATAGTTGCGCCCGAGTGATCGAAAAAACCGGTTGTGATCTGCATCCTGCCCCCACCGGGGATATGGGATGATGAGATTCAGGAACTTGAAAATGATGGGGCGCGGGATATACACCAAAGGCAAGATCTAAACAATTTTAACACGAAGCCAAATCAGGAGAATCAAAGCTAATTACCATGTTTAAAAACGTCGTTCAAATTGGAACTTATTATCGAAAGGGCGGCGCGGCTCGTGCAATGCAACGCCTTCATAGGGGTTTAATTGAATCTGGATATGCCAGTCGGATTGTTTCTCGTGAAAGACCGGCGGCTGACTCAATTATTAGCATAAAACCTGTGGATACTGAAAGGGATGGAAAGGAGCATTTCCTAAGCTCGGTAATTCAACGGTTTTATATCGATTCGAATCGTACATCGTTGAGCAATACACTTTTCACATTCTATCAACCCGGCCTGGACTTAACCTGCCTCGAAATTGTTCGTTCAGCTGACATCATTCATCTCCACTGGATAATTGATGAAGTGACGCCGCAGATGGTCAAACAGTTAATTGCGTTGAAGAAACCGATTGTCTGGACTCTTCATGACCAGTGGGCATTTACAGGGGGGTGCCACTATTCCGCCGGTTGTATGGAATATTGTTCAGATTGTGAATGCTGTCCCCAGCTTGATCGAGATCCTTTGAAAATAACAGAAACATTGTTGAAAGACAAAAAAGAGCTTTTCGATAACCCTTTATTGACCATCGTCGCGCCCAGTCGGTGGATGGCCGATTGTGCTGCCAAGAGTGCGGTTTTCAGAAATCACCGCATTGAAGTCATTCCAAACGGCATCGACACATCAGCGTTTTCTCCCATGCCCAAAGCGTATGCAAAGAAATCGTTTGGAATAAGTGAGCGTAGCAAAGCCATTCTTTTTTGCGCTTTTGATGGTGATGAGAAAAGAAAGGGATTTTCAGATTTTGCAGCTGCCATCGAGTATGCCATGTCAAATCCCAAACTTAGAAGCAAGTTTGAAAAATCAGAATTTGAGCTGCTTTTCTTAGGGGAGAAGCATCAAAGGGTTGATCGGATCAAACTGCCCGTCAAGAACCTTGGGCTTTTTCATTCGGAAGCAAAGGTGGCCATGGCATATGCTGCCGCAGACCTCTTTGTGCTACCTTCTTTGGAAGAGAACTTTCCCAATACCATGCTTGAAGCGATGAGCTGTGGTACCCCGGTAATTGCTTATTCAACAGGCGGTATACCCGAGGCGATTATTGATGGGGACAACGGTTTTATTGTTCCAACAGGCGATTACAGAAAGTTAAGTGATGCTATTTGCTCTCTTATAACGAACGAAGAACTCTTAACACATTTGGGTGGGCGCGCACGTGAGAGAGTTTTGCAGGAATTTACCATAGGTGCGCAGGCCAATAAACATTCTCGCCTATATGAGGAACTTCTCGGACATAAAAGAAAAAAGCCCAAAAAACCCAGTACTAATATAAATGGTGCCGTACCATTTGAGAACATCACTCACAATGGAAATGTTCATGCCGAAACCGTTACATCCATAGGCTCCCGATCCGATCTTATATTTGACGCCGTTTTACTGAATTCACTTGGCGCACTGGATTATAGTCGGAACCATTTAATTAAGGAAGGTTTAGAGAAAGAATCTGAGATCCGGAATCTTAAGGAAGCCGCGGATGACCGGCTCCGAATTTTGACGGAAATTTCTGGGAAATTTGACAAAGAGCGCGAATCTCTGGTGCAGACGTTAGAAGAGCAAAAAGTTCACACAAATAATTTGAAGCAGAAAATCAGCTCACTGAACGAAAAAGTTAAGATCAAGGAATTGATGGTTCAGAACCTTTTGCAAGTTGCCGATGAACGACGTATGTCGTTTGAGCAAGAGCGCGCGTCTCTAATGCATATTGCCGGAGAAAGACATGCACATATTGAAGATTTGAGATCAAAAGGGATTTTATTAGCTTCCCTGACCCAAGAAATATCTTCCCTGACCGAAAAAACGAAAGAACGCTTCCAAAATTGGAATAAATATGACTATTTCAAAACATTTCTTGATCCTCGTTTGGGAATTCTTAAACAGTATCCACCAAGAAAACTTAAAATACCCAAGAAATATTACCAAACCAAGTGGCATAAGCAATATCCCTCCATCAGTATGGTAACGCCAACCCTGAATCAGGGTCTTTTCATTGAAAGAACCGTTCAAAGCATTTTAAAGCAGAATTATCCACACTTGGACTATCGCATAGTTGATGGTGGTTCGAAAGACGGTACCCTAAACATACTGAGGTCTTTTGACAAGTCTTCGATTTCTTGGTGCTCGGAGAAAGACAGGGGCCAGGCGAATGCCATTAATAAAGGATTTCGAAATACAAAAGGCGATATAATGGCATACCTCAATTCTGATGATATGCTTTTGCCGGGCAGTCTTCATTATGTAGCAGGATTCTTTTTCAACAATCCTGGAATAGATGTCATTTACGGGCATCGGATAGTAATTGACGAAAACGATTTTGAAATCGGCAGATGGGTAATGCCAAGGCATGATAACGAAGTTTTAAATTGGGTAGATTTTATTCCTCAAGAAACACTTTTCTGGCGCAGAAGGATATGGGAAAAAGCAGGCGGTTATATTGATGAAAATTACGACTTCGCACTTGATTGGGAGTTGATTTTGCGTTTTCGGGATGCAGGCGCAAGGTTCAAACGGGTGCCGCGCTTTTTAGGTAAATTTAGATATCATTCGCAACAGAAAACTTCAAAAGAAATCGCAAATAGGGGTGAAATTGAGATGCAGCAATTGAGAAAAAGACATATCGGCCATCGGGCCGATTATGAGGAAATTAATGAAAACATTCGTTCGTATATGAATGCCCATAAACTTCTAACCAAATTGCATCGCATTGGAATTCTGAGCCATTAAGTTTGTGAGGTCAATATTCAAGATTGAACCCGGAAGGTCTTTCATTCCTTCGGGGATCTTTAAATGCTCCTTTCATTTTGGATGGGAGAATGTTACATTTCCGCTGCAGGTTGTGGGTCATTAACCCTATAGAAGAGGAAGGACAGGAAAACTTTTTCAGGAGGATTCGGGAGTATGGATTCTGCCCAAATGAAATTCCCCGGTCGATCATCGTTGGAATTGCCGAAAATGAGGATGGTGCGTCAAAGTGCCGACATTCCACCGGCGGTGGATGTTCTGAAGGAAATAGACCGGGAATGGAATCGGACTAAGGAAAAGTTGTCCATTGCGCCCGGGGCCAGCGTTGCCATTTGCGTGGGGAGTCGGGGTATTGCCAACCTGGCACCGGCGGTGGCGGCGGTGGCGGCCTGGTTAAAAAGTGCAGGATGTGCGCCTTTTGTGACCCCGGCCATGGGGTCCCATGGGGGGGCTACACCGGAAGGCCAGATGGAGGTGTTGCGTGCCCGGGGCATTTCAGAAGATACCATAGGGGTGCCGGTGCGTGCCACCATGGACGTGGTGCCCATGGGGGAAGCGGACGGCATCCCCCTGTTTCTGGACCGGTTGGCCCATGAAGCGGACGGCATTGTATTGATCAACCGCATCAAACCCCATACCAACTTCATCGGTCCCACCGAAAGCGGCCTCATTAAGATGATGGCCATTGGACTGGGGAATCAGATGGGTGCCGAGCATTACCACCGCCTTTCCGTGGTGCGAAGCCAGTATGAGATCATCAGCACCGCCGGAAAGGAACTGATTCGGAAAAGTCCGGTGCTGTTCGGCGTGGGTCTTTTTGAAAACCAGCGCCATGAGACGGCCGCCATCAGGATGGCCCTGGCCCATGAAATAGAATCCGTTGAAGCCGATCTCTTAAAAACCGCCCGAAAATGCCTGGCCACACTCCCCCTCGATGAAATCGACCTCTTGATTATCGACGAGATGGGTAAAGAGATCAGCGGGGAAGGGATCGATCCCAATGTGGTGGGGCGCGACGTGATTGCCTATGGGGCCCAGCGTCCACTGCCCAGAATTACCCGCATCTTCGTTCGGGATCTGACCGAGGCCAGCGAAGGGAGTGCCGTGGGCATTGCACAGGCGGATTTCACCACCCGGCGTTTGGTGGACAAGATGGATTTTCATGCCACCGCCATCAATTGCCTCACCGCCTGCGCACCTGAAGCGGGGAAGATTCCCCTGGCCTACGAAAGCGACCATGAAGCCATTAAAAGCGCACTGATGACCCTCCGGCCCTCGGAAACCGCGGATTTGCGCATTGTGCAGATCAAAAACACCATGGCACTCATGACTTTACTGGCCTCCACGGCCTGTTTGTCGGAATTGAAGGAAAAGCCTGGGATATCCGTTGACCCCGATGACATAACGCTGACATTTGATGGTGATGGCAACCTGATTCCCAGGAATTTGGGGGAGTGAACATGAAGGAAATGCCGAAGAAGACCGGCCATCGGTTCAAAGACCTTCTTCTGGATCCCGAAACAAACCGGCGGTGGGAAAGGGTCCGTCGCTTTTTTTTCCTGCGGGAATCCACCTACGACATGACCCATCGCTGCAACATACAATGCGACGGCTGTTATTATTACGAGGGGGAGAAGCAGTTCGCCCGTGAGAACCGGGACCCTGATCAATGGCGGCAGCTCATGGAAACGGAAAAAAAGCGCGGTATCACCTATGTGGTGCTGGCCGGCGCCGAACCGTCCCTGGTTCCGGATCTTTGTAAAGTGTGCTACGGGGAAATTCCCCTGGGCGCCATTGCATCCAACGGGTTGCGGAAGATTCCTGAGGCTGTGGGGTATAAAATCCATATTTCCGTGTGGGGAAATGATGAGACCAGCGCGCGGATTCGTCACCGGAAGGGGATGCTGGAACAGCAGATCATTAATTACAGGGGGGACGAAAGAGCGGTCTTTGTCTACACTTTCACCCGCGACAATGTCCATGATGCCCGGTCGGTGGTGGATATGATCGCAGGTGCGGGCTGCAAGGTCACTTTCAACATGTTTTCCGCGCCTG
This sequence comes from Desulfobacteraceae bacterium, assembly GCA_016844935.1. Lineage (GTDB taxonomy): Bacteria > Desulfobacterota > DSM-4660 > Desulfatiglandales > Desulfatiglandaceae > NaphS2. The sequence continues at coordinate 48,554 of JAERTK010000101.1, forward strand.
TGGGTTATGAAGGTCCCCTTCGCCATACGGAATTATCACTGAAGCAGGTTCGGGAAGAAATGATGACGCTTCTTCTTAAATATCCCCATGCGGTCCTCTTTTCGCCCTATAACGTTGTGGCCCATACCCACCCTTTGAGTCTCAATGACCTCTACGCCTGCCCTTACCCCAGGATGAACCCTTCAAAAGCCCAGGGGTTGGGACGGTCCTTCAGGCAGTACCGCACGGATCTCACCTGGAACCGCGCGGCCGCCTGCTGTGTTCCGGATACGGATTGCCCTGACTGCCGGCATTATGCCGCCGGGAGCGCCATTGTAACGGCGAAGCTGTTCCGTCACGGGACTGATCCCGACACTTTCAGATCCTGGCTCGATTATGTGGATACCTATCTTTCGGTGTGGGTGATGGGGTATGAGAAGGGTGAAAATCTGTGTGATGAGCTTGTGGCACCGCCGGGATTCGGGCTTTGGGATTAAGGTATACGGTTTAAGGTGTAAGGTTTGATGCCTTATACCTTACTCCTGAGACCTTACACCTATTCAAAAAAGGAGTCTCTTTTAAATGAAAACCGTCAGTTCCCTGTTAAACGAAGAATGGTACAAACGATACAAAAGAATTTCAAAGTTGAACATCAGAAGTTCCATTTACGATGTGACCAATCGATGCAACCTGCGGTGCAAGGGATGCTTTTTCTTTTCATCGGGGGAGCATAAAGCGGCCCCGGAAGAGATGGATATAGGGAAATGGGAGACTTTTATCCATGGGGAAATGGCAAGGGGCGTCAATCTGGCCATTTTGATCGGCGGGGAGCCCACCCTTTGTCTTGACCGGGTGGAGGTTTTTTACAGCCGGCTCCCCACTTTCTGTGCCACCAACGGCCTGATAAAGGTCCCCCGGGACCGGTTTCCCCACATGATGGTGGGAATTTCACTGTGGGGTGATGAAGAAGATGAAAAGACGCTCCGGGGTAGAGACACCTTTTCCATCTCCAGCAGACATTATGCCGGTGACCCCCATGCCTATTACCTCTATACCATTACGCCCAAGCAGATGGGGAAAATCGAACGGCTGGTCAAAAAAATAAGGGATGTGGGTCTGAAAGTCCATATGCAGCTCCTTTCAAATGATGAAGGGGTGGACCAATTCTTCTGGACACCCGAACAGCTGAAGGATATGCGAAATGAAATGGACCACATGCTGGATCAATACCCCGACACGGTCATTTCATCAAAGTATTACCACCGGATCATCACCACCGGAAAGATGCTGGACCGGTCCTTCGGGTGGGATGAGTGTCCTTCCGTTACTGAACCCCTGGACAAAAGAGACCCCGGACCCAAACGCCTCATCGGTTTTATCCGGTGGGCATCGGATCTTAAAACCATGCATCGATGCTGCACATCGGAAACCCGGGATTGTTCAACCTGCAAGGACGGCGCCGCCCACATGAGCTGGGTCATGGTCAACAAACGGGCACACATCCGTTCTGAGGAGGATCTGAAGGGCTGGATTGAAGTGTACGAGATGTTTGCCAAGCTCTATCAGTTTATTCCATGGTAGAAAATGCCGTTATCCTGGGTTATGATGCGGTGTCTCCCCTGGGGATGGACCTTTTGACCCAATGGGAGCGGGCCAAAAGGGGCGAGAGCGGGGTAGGGCCGCTGACCCGGTTTCCGATGACCCAAGGGTTCCCGGTGCGTATCGCGGGGCAGGTGGAAGAGTGGGATACATCACCCTATCCCTTCCTCTCTCCCAGGAAACTGGCCCAGTGGACCTCCCCCATTTTCAAACATGCCATGCTGGTGGTGCACCGGGCGCTCCTTAGAAGCGGCGTGGAGATAACCCCTGATCTGGCCCCCAGGACGGCCGTTACCTTCAGCTCCGCCGTGGGGGGGCAGGACGCAGTGCTTAAGGCGGACCGGCGCATGATCGGGGAGGGGCGGATGCCCCATCCCTTTACCAACCCAAACGCCTGCATCAATATGGTGGGTGGGAAAATATCCATCCAGACCGGGGCCACAGGACCCATCACCAGCACCATCACGGCCTGTGCAACGGGGGTGACCTCCATGATTGTGGGCAAGATGCTGCTGGATCAGGACCGGGCGGACCTGGTGATCTGCGGGGCGGTTGATTTTCCATTGGTGGAACCCATTGTGGCGGGGTTTTATACCATGAACGGCGCCTATGGTCCCAAAGAAGGGCAGCTGCCGGAACCACCCCAAAGGGCCAGTCGCCCTTTTTCAATGGATCGAAGAGGATTCGTGGTGTCCGAAGGTGCGGGGTGTGTTATCCTGGCCTCACACGATTTTGCCAATGCCCACGGACTGCCCTTTGATATTGAACTGGCCGGTTGGAGCATGACATCCGATGCGCACCATTTCGTGGCGCCCAACCTTCAGACCGTGCGGCGGGCCATTTCGGAGTCCATCCGGGATGCCGGAATACGGGCGGCTGATATCGCTTGTATCAATGCCCATGCCACTTCCACCCGGGTGGGGGATAAAATAGAGTTTGATGCTTTGAAGGAAGTGTTTGGTGAAAATATTCCGCCGGCCAGCGCCAACAAATGCGTCACGGGGCACTGCATGGGGGCTTCCAGCGCCATTGAATCCGTATTGGCCATGGAAGGGATGAAAAGCGGCATTCTGCCGCCCACCATCAATTATACCCCGGATCCCGAAATGACGCTTGATTGCGTTTCGGAAGGGAAGAGACATTTAAACCAGGAATTTGTTTTGAAAAACGCCTTTGGCTTCGGCGGGTGCAACGCATGTGTTGTGTTTCGAAAGGTTGCTTGAACACTTGGAATCCCAAAAATTAGCAAATATGCTTTCAATCATTTCAAACAGTTTGTTTCAAAAACAGATACCGTTCTGTTTAATTGGAGCAATGGCTCTGGGAGTGTACGGGCTTCCGAGATATACGTCGGATATTGATTTGTTGGCCGAAAAAAAACATTGGCTGAAGATTGCCCCGCTCATGGAGGGGTTAGGCTACCAATGCTATCAGAAGAGTGACTTTTTTGCTCAGTTTGATTCGGAATTGGGGGTCTACGGCAAAGTTGATTTCATGTTCGTCAGCACCGAGGACGGTAGAAACATTTTAAAGAGGCGTGTCTTGGTCGAGGATGAAGTTTTCGGCCGTATCCCGGTGATACAACCTTCAGACTATATTATATTGAAATTAATGGCCATTGCCAATAATCCCGATAGAAGCATAAAAGATGAATCGGATCTTTCAGGTTTTCTTGATTTACATAAAAACAATTTGCTGCCTGAGCATTTTGATGTTCTTCATGTGGATAGGATATTGCTATTTGCAGATCGATTTGGTCTGAGAGAGCTCATCAACAAATATCTAAGTATCAATAATTCTCCCTCGGAAGGGTCGCATAACTTATGAAACGGCATGGGGAGTTTGAAAAAACGAAGAGATCCGAAAGAATGGCGATTATTGAAATGATTGATGCCTCTTGTGAGTTGGCCGCAAGAAAAGGAGCGCACCCTCTTCTGAACGGCTGCAACTGTATCGCCTGCGTAAATAAGCGAAAACGGCTCCTTGAAAAGCCTAAAAACTGGAAGTTCAGCATATAGGGAACAAGAAAAATCTGGAGGAACCATGAAAGCGCCCAGTAACAGACGGGTATTTGTGGTGGGGTATGGAGCAGCCACCCCCTTGGGGAAGACCTTTCCGGAAACATGGAAGCGGGCCGTAAAGGGGGAGGCAGGTTTCAGGAAAGTGACCCGTTGCAAGGTGAGCGCCCTCAGCCACGTGGTGGGGGAAATTCCGGACTGGAACCCCATGGATTTTGCAGATGCCAAAGAGGTTTACAACTGGAACGCGGATTTTGTCCTTTTGACGGTGGGCGTTTGCCGTGAAGCCCTTGCGCATGCGGGGCTTGAAATGGATGCGGATACGGCGCCCAGGACCGCCTGTCTGGTGGGTTCCGCCCTCAACGGCACGGATGCCTTCAGGGTGGCCATGGACAATTATGTGAACAAGGGCCCCCTTAAAATAAGCCCCTACCTGTTGCCGAACCTGTGCGCCAATCTGCCGTCGGGCAAGGCCGGCATGGCACTCAAGTTTTCGGGTCCCATTTTTTCACCCCAGGGGGCGTGTGCTTCCGGGAATTATGCCGTGGGGCTGGGCGCCCGGATGATTCGCGACGGGGACTGTGACTTTGTGCTGGCGGGGGGTGTGGATACCAGCCTTGTTCCGGAGATCATTCACGGGTTCGAAAATATGAACGCCACCATCAAGATTCTGCCTGAAGACCGGGCCCATGGTGATCCGGGGCAGGCGTCACGCCCTTTCAGCATCGACCGTAAAGGGTTCGTTCTCTCCGAAGGGGCGGGCGTTCTGGTCCTGGCGCCCGAAGAGATGCTCTCCCTTTACGGGCTGACACCAAGGGCCGAAGTTCTGGGGGTGGGGTGGTCTTCCGATGCCTATCATTTTACCCGGCCCAACCCGGATACGGTGACCCGGGCCATCCGTGAAGCCATAGACGATGCGGGCCTGGCGCCTGGGGATATCCAATATGTCAACACCCACGGCACCTCCACCCCGAAAGGGGACTCCATGGAAGTGGGGTGCCTTAAAAGAGTCTTCGGAGGTCACCTTGAGAAGATGCCCATTTCATCCAACAAGAGCCAGATCGGGCATACCCTGGGGGGGGCCGCGGCAATCGAGGGCGCTTTAAGTATCGAAGCAATGCAGCAGGGGGTGATTCTGCCCACCATCAACCATATCCCCGACCCCGCATTTGAAGGCGTCGATGTGGTTCCCAATGAAACGCGGAAAATGCGTCATGATATTCTCCTTTCAAACGCCTTCGGGTTCGGGGGGACCAACTGTTGTGTGGTTTTCAGGGGGGTATGAGATGAGGCCCAAACCCTTTATTCCTGAAACCCTCAGAAATGAAACGCCGTATGTGCGGGACAAAACCGACAACCGTGTCTGGCACCGGTGTGAAACCCGGGTGCTGTATGCGGACACGGATCGCTCCGGGCTGGTGTACCATTCCAACTATTTCCGGTTCTTTGAACTGGGGCGGGCAACCCTCATGCGGGACACGGCCTATCCCTACCGGGAGATCGAGGCCGGGGGGCACATTTACCCCATTATCGAAGTGGGTGTCAAATACCATTCTTCCCTTCGATACGATGACCCCTTGCGCATCCATACGACGCTGGGGAAGCTGGAACGGGTTCGCCTGACGTTCGATTACATCATTACCCATGGGGAAACCGGGGACATCGTATGCAAGGGTTTTACCTGCCACTGCGCTCTTAACAAAGCGGGTACCCCTGTTGCCATTGACGAAAAAACCCGTCATTTATGGAAAGTCTTCCCAAAATAACAGAGAGTGTACGGCTGCCGCTGTCCATAAAAGTTCCACCCCATGTCATGGATCACCGGTTTCAAGGCAAAGCGGTTCTGCCCGCCGTAGAGGCTATGGAAGAGCTGGCGGCATCCACCCGCGCCCGCTTGCCGGAAACGGCCGTTTTCGCCATTGGGGACGCAAGGTTTGACAAGTTTCTGTTTATTGAAGATGCACAAACCCCCGTTGATGCGTTTAACGATCTGGAGGTCTCTGAAAATGGCACGGTGATTTCAAGGCTCATCACCAGAACCCGATCTAAAAAGGCCTTGATCACGCGAACCCTGGAGCACGCAACCCTCTGTTTCCGTGGTGTTTCAAACGGCTCCGCGCCGCCCCCTTCAGATATTCCAACAGTTTCTGAATACCACATTTCCGCTGAAACCATCTACCAAACCCTGGTACCTTTCGGCCCCGCTTATCACAACCTGAGGGAAGGGGTGGACCTTCATAAAGAAGGCGCCAGGGGAAAGGTTTACGCGCCCTTATGGGCCGATCCCAGTGGGCTTCTGGGTTCATCCTTCCCCCTGGATGCCGCTTTTCATGCCGCCTGCGTTTGGGGGCAGCGTTACGCCGGACTGGTGGGTTTTCCCGTGGGGTTCCGTTTGCGGCGGTTGTTCGTGCCGACCCGATCGGGCAATACCTACACCGCAAGTATCATTCCTAAAGCGGTGCATTCGGACCGGTTTCTGGTGGATATATGGATCACGGGCGCGGACGGAGCGGTCCATGAGGCCGTTCTGGGTGTGGTGATGAAGGATGTGAGTGGGGGCAGGATCAAGCCCCCTTCCTGGATTGTAAAACAGGATGCGAATAACCCCGGTTCATTTGCAAGAAGCTATTTGGACGCTACCGAGAAAAAATAACCTTTACAAAACTTCAGAATGAGGATAATATTACCCTTACAAAAACTGTAAATACTGTAAAAGTAAGGGTGAAAAACGATGTATAGAGCAGCCTTTGAATATCTGAAAGCTTGGAAAGGCAAATCCAACCGCAAACCTCTGGTTATCAGGGGAGCGCGCCAGGTTGGCAAATCTTACCTGGTTCGCAGCTTTGCTCGGCAATGCGGATATGAACTTTTCGAAATTAATTTTGAACAAGACCATGATACAGCCGACTGCTTTTTGTCAAACCAGCCCGATCAGATCCTTTCCCTGTTGGAGTTGAAGCGCGGTCAAAAAATTGTCCCTGGAAAAACGCTATTGTTCTTAGATGAAATTCAGGCAGCGCCCAAGGTATTTTCAAGTCTGAGGTATTTTTATGAGCAGGTACCCGGTATCCACATGGTAGCGGCTGGCTCGCTGCTGGAATTCGTCCTTGAAAACCATACCTTTTCCATGCCTGTCGGCAGGATCGAATACCTGCACCTGGGGCCCATGACATTTAAAGAGTTTTTGGGGGGCATTAACAGAGAGAATCTTGCCGACCTCCTTGAAGCCGCATCCCTGGTCCAGCCGGTTCCCGATGTTCTTCACAAAGAGCTGATGCAGCTGTTCCGCCTCTATCTTTTCATTGGTGGTATGCCGGAATCAATAGGTGTCTATGCCGACAACCGTTCCCTGCTGGAGGTGGATGCGGTCAAGCACGGAATACTGCAGACCTATCAGGATGATTTTAACAAATATGGTCAAAGGATTGATCCGGTCCGGATCCGGAAGGTCTTCATGCGGCTGCCCTTTCTAGTGGGGAATAAACTCAAATATGTTCATCTGGATGCGACTGGAAAAAGCACAGATTTAAAAAACATACTTCATCTGTTGGCATTGGCCAAATTATATTATCCGGTATTTCATTCCTCTGCCAACGGAATCCCTTTAGGTGCTCAGTACAATGAAAAATTTCAAAAGCCGCTGTTTCTGGATGTGGGCCTTTTGATGAGTGCCTGCGGCATGACACTGGGGGATATTGAGACCCTGCAGGATACGGCTCTGATCAATTCCGGTGCGCTTTGCGAGCAGTTTGTCGGCCAGCATCTTTTATACCGAAATCCCATGTTCATGGCTCCGGAACTGTTTTACTGGTGCAGGGAAAAACGCCAAGCCTCTTCAGAAATTGATTATGTTATCAGTTCGGGCGCAACCGTGATACCTGTTGAAGTCAAAGCCGGCAAAACCGGCACCCTAAAATCGCTTCATGTTTTTGTAAAAGAAAAAAAACTCAAGTTTGGCCTTCGCTTTAACGCGGATGTAATGTCCCTTGTAAGTGTGCCGTTGGCGCTGCCACATGTCAAAGGAGCGTTTAACCTGCTCTCCCTTCCGCTTTATATGGTTGAAGAGGCAGATCGACTGCTAAAAGAGAGCCACAATATATAGGAGTCGGGTTCCTGAAAGGTTCAAAACATCATCGAAGTTAAG
>JAERTK010000102.1 GCA_016844935.1 Desulfobacteraceae bacterium
ATATACAAGGACATGAAGGGAATGAAGGGTTATAGCTTCTGGTACGCGGGGGTCGGTTTCACTCCGTTCAGGGAAAATAACGGTAAATGTCTTTTCGGTGCAAAACTCGGATGAAAATAGCCAAATCGTTCCGGATTTTTATTCCAATACGGTAGTCACCAACTCGGATTCTGTCGTATCCACTTTCCCCTTGAAGTTTCCTGACGTTGGTGATTTGGGATGCTGTTTCGGCTTTTTCAACGTTGTCAATGGCCTTTTTTACATGAGCGAGGAAATCAGTGTCATTCTTTCGTGGAGGGGTAAATCGGGGTCAGGCTTTCCTTATTGTCGTTTTGGGGGAAACAGTTATTATCGCAAGGGGATTTCAGGTCATCAGTTAATATGCCGAACAAAACCGGCGAAGGGTTGTATATAAGTCCGAATAAAAAAATCGGAGACCTTTGCTATGAAACTTATAATCTGAAGTACGTCCCCAAGACCACGGAGCCGATGACGGGAAGGCGCTGCTTTCCCATGTCCCAATGGGTTTGCAGAAAAACCTCCGGGAGGCATTGCTCCGTGCGGATATGGGCGGGATTGATCTGTCAATTGTTAAAATTGCGGATTATTCGCCCAGTCTTGCGGTGACATTGCAGCAATGGGCCCATGAGTTCGAATACGATACCATTTTATCCTTCCTGAAGGGGGCACAAAATGAGTGAAAACAATATGCGGTACGTCAGTGGAAATATCCTGGTGGTGGATGATTCCAAAATGAATCTCAAGGTCCTGGTGGCGGCGCTGGGAGATGAAGGGTACACCGTTCGCCCGGCACTGAGCGGAGAGATTGCCCTGAAAGCTGCCCGGAAGGAAATCCCCGACCTCATCCTTCTGGACATCCTTATGCCCGGGCTAGACGGCTATGAGGTTTGCAAGGCATTAAAATCAGACCCGCGCTTAAAAGATGTTCCGGTGATTTTCATCAGCGCTCTCAATGAAATGACCGACAAGGTGAAAGGGTTTTCAGCCGGGGGCGTGGACTATGTGAGCAAACCGTTTCAAAACGAGGAATTGCTGGCACGGGTTAAAACCCACATGACCCTTCGAACCCTGCAAAAGGATCTCGAAGAGAAGAACACCGATCTCCGGGAACTGAATGAAAAACTTCAACAGGCGCTTAATGAAATAAAGAGTTTGAGAGGGATTCTTCCCATATGCGGACATTGCAAGAAAATACGGGATGACACTGAGAGCTGGCGGGCCGTAGAAGACTATGTGAGTGAACATTCAGAAGCGGAATTCAGCCATAGTATATGCCCTGATTGCGCCAAAAAATATTACCCCGATTATGATCTGTATTGATAGATACCGTTAAGGTCACAGCCATCCTGGCTGCTGAAACAGGAAAAACTGTAAGGCAGCATGGAGCCGAACCTTAATCACTAATCAAGGCTTGACCCCACCTTACCCTACACCTGTAATTTAGCTTGCAGTTTAATTTTATCAGCAATAAAATGACAGGCAATTACCGTTTAAAAATGCTTCATAGGCCCATGGAGCAAAAAGTAGCCAAAAAAATGTGAGCGTTATGAATTACAGAAACCGGCATGCAGAAAAAAGATTACTTCAGTTGAAAAGCTTCTTCAAAGTTGTCCTTGTCACGGGCGCCCGACAGGTCGGCAAAAGCACCTTGCTTGCCCATCTATTCCCCCACATAAAAATGATCGTCTTCGATCCGGTTCAGGACATCTATGGCGCTCGACAGGACCCTGACCTGTTTCTGAACAACTTTCCTCCGCCTCTCATTTTAGATGAAATCCAGTTCGTGCCGGAACTCCTGCCCGCCATCAAAAGAAGGGTTGATCAATTCGATTCCCAAGGCCAATACTTCTTGACCGGTTCCCAAAATCTAGGCATGCTGAGCTCTATTGCGGAAAGCCTGGCGGGTCGAGTTGGAATTCTCCCACTGGAAGGCATGACCCTATATGAACTTTTAGGCATGGGAAAGCAAAATAGCTGGCTGCCGACATATCTCCATAACCCCGATGCCATTCCGGACTTTCTGGATAAAGAGATCAACCTGCTCCCGAGGCACTGGCGGTCAATCCGATCCTGGGCTCCATATTTGAAACGTGGGTCGTGAATGAAATCCTCCGCCAAACCATCACACTGAAAATGCCCCCACAGGCGTACCACTGGCGTACCGGTGGGGGTGCTGAAGTGGACCTTATCCTGGATCGAGACGGGAAACTCTATCCCATTGAGATCAAATGCAAAACCAACCTTACCAAGCACGATACAAGGGGATTGCGCGCCTTCAGGGAAACATACAAAAAGAAACAAGTCATGACAGGCCTTATCGTCTATGCGGGCAAGGATTGCTACCGGCTTGACAACAATACAATTGCTTTGCCGTGGGACAGAGCGGCAATTACGGGGTCAAACCCGCCATAAAGTGTCCGGCTACTGACATGCCGGCACCGGCCGCAACGCCCCCTGCAAGATGAACTCTGAATTCAGCCATTAGATTTCAATAGGACCAAAGGACTAAGGGAATGGGGGTCACAACGCCAGGGCAATGCGGCAATAAGTTTCAACGCCCAATGACAAAGGTTGTTCGCTAAAATCGAATTGGGCGTTGTGAAGGGGCGCACTTCCTTCACGGCCGACACCCAGAAAAAAGAAGCAACCCTTTGCCCTCTCCAGGAAAAGAGCCATATCCTCACCGCCCATGGTGGGTTCCGGTTTGAGGACATTCTCTTTTCCCACAACCGCTTCAGCGCATCCGCGAACCATACGGCTCACATCCGCATCATTTATCAAGGGCGGATATCCGTGGACATAATCCAGTTCATATGAAGCGCCCATGGACTCGCATACGCCCCGGACGATCCCCTCCATCTGTTGGGGAAACCCTTTCCAGACGGCCCGATCGAAGGTCCTGGTGGTGCCGCACAGTTCCGCCTCCCCGGGTATCACATTGAAAGCGTTTCCGGCGTGAAAAGCGCCCACGGTCACCACCGCCGGGGTGACCGGATTCACCTGCCGGCTGACCATTCGCTGAAGGGCCCCGACCACCTGACATCCCACCTCCAGAGCATCCACACACTGGTGGGGCATGGCCCCGTGACCGCCTCTCCCGATAATTTTCAGATCGAATCGATCCATGGCCGCCATGAGGGGACCGGTTTTCACCCCGAGGGTCCCTTGGGGAATCCCCGGCCACACATGACAGCCGACGGCGTAGTCCACATGGGGGTTTTCCATGACCCCTTCATGGATCATGGCCTCGGCGCCACCGGGGCCCTCTTCCGCCGGTTGAAACAGGAACTTGATGGTGCCTTTCAATTGATCTTTCATTTGGCTGAGGATGGTGGCCGCCACAAGCGCCATGCTCATGTGAGCGTCGTGACCGCAGGCATGCATGATACCTTTGTGGGTGGAGGCGAAATCAAGGCCCGTTTCTTCGGTAATTTCAAGGGCGTCCATATCGGCCCGAATCATCAATGTTTTACCGGAACCGCCGCCCTCCAAAAGGCCCACCACACCGTACCGGGCGATTCCCGTCTTCACCTCAAGCCCCAGGTTTTTCAAATACGCCGCCACATATCGGGACGTCTTTTCCTCGGTGTAGGCTATCTCCGGGATACGGTGGAGGTCCCTGCGAAGTTTTGAAATCAGAGCACTGTGTTGGTGAACCCGTTTTTTAATGTCAATCATGGAGGATCCTTATGGTCTTGAATCTTATTTGATGCTGCTGGAAACCCGTGCGCAAGGGATTTTGCTGCAAAAACCGCTTAAGGGCTGACCCCTAGAAAAAATCTCCCTTCCACAGGCTTTTTACAAAGACGTTTGCGGGCATGATTTCAATGCCATCATCTGTTTTTCTGGTTTTATTTTCAATACAGACCATGATTCTTCTTTTAATGAGCGGATGATCCTTGGTAATGGTGCGTAACCCCTTCAGGTGGTGTCCCGATATTCGGCTGACAGCTTTAACCTCAATGGCGATTTCCATATCGTTAATAATAAAATCGACTTCAGTTCCCCCCGCCAGGCGCCAGTAACTGAGTTGCGCAAATCTTTCTTCATATTGGTTATAGGTGTGCAATTCATGGTAACACCAGTTTTCAAATGCTTTTCCGAACAGTTCAGATCCGGGTTGTAAAAGACCCCGACGAGCCAAAACATTGACGACGCCCACATCCGCAAAATAGAATTTGGGTGCGACGCTGACCCGTCGTTTGGGTCTTTTCCGGTAGCTTGGCAACCAGCGGCCGAGAAGGGTATCTTCAAGGATTTGAAAGTATTGTTTGATGGTTTGGCTTGAGACACCGCAATCCCTGGCAATGGTGGAAAAATTGACCGGTTCACTGTCGGAGAGGGCAGCCATGTTGAGGAAGTCGGAGAAAACCGGGAGATTCCGTACCAGCCCTTCGGCTGCAATTTCTTCTTTGAGATAGTCGGCCACATAAGCGTGGAGTAGTCTCTGGGGTTTTTTTGACATGTAAATACGGGGAAGATAGCCATGGTTGAGAAGCCTGACCTGATCCGTTTCATCTCCCAATTCAGCTGCGCTTAAACCGCAAAGTTCGTACCGCAATGCCCGCCCCCCTAAAAGATTGGCATGGCCTCGTCTCACCTTCCTGGCACTGGATCCGCAAAGGGCGAAATGAATATTTCGATTTTCATGGAGCCAGTGAACCTCATCTAAGAGTTGCGGCACCTTCTGGATTTCATCGATGACCACAAAGGGTTTTTCTCCTGAATCGGGAAGCTCGCTGCGTAACGATTCCGGATGGGACATGTAACGGCGGAACTCTTCCGCTTTAAGCAGGTCAAGCCAGATGGCCTTCGGGTAATAACGGTGAAGGAGTGTGGATTTTCCGGTTTGTCGGGGCCCCCATAAAAAGAAGGTTTCGGTAGAGGGGGGAGGAAGTGTTAATTTACGTTCGAACATGGGAAGCCTCTGGCATTAAGGGGAATGGCGGAGTTTTTTTAAAGTTATACTTGAAAATATCATGATAATTTCAAATGTCAAATGATATTTACAGAATAACGCCGGATCGATTCTGAAAAAAACTGTGCCTTGATGATCCCAAGGAAAGTCAACAATGAAACAACGTCCCATTACCCGCATTACCCCACATCCGACCCATAACGCCCGTTTCAAAATCTATCTATTCTCAGATCTCTCTGGTCAGGTTCGAATGATAATTTTCGAAATATTGAATAATGTTGCAAAATAGTCGCAATCGCAGAATATAATCCCGGACTAACGGAAGAGCTACCGCATGATATTGGGGAGAAACAGAGAGTGAGGAAGTGCCACCAGGATAGCGAGCCGTATTCATGTCGACTGTCCAAAAGGGGGCGTGATGGTGCCGATCTCCGCCACCATGACAATGATGATGATCAACATGGCCGCCATCCGGCGGTTTGTCAAGCCCGCTTCTCGAAAGAAATGCGCCCCTGTTCAGGGATATCCCCCAGTTCATGGGAGACTTTCCGATTCCCGGCCTGGTGGCTGGGTGTGTAGGGGCAGTGCCTGCATCCCATTCCACAGCAAACGCCGCGATTGATCAAAAACCTTTCGGTCATGACCGTGTTGCCGTTTTCATCCCGGTAATGATCCGTTTTCAGACGTTGGGGCAGATCGGGATCCATGAATTTCACATTCATCCTCATTTCGAGTTGTTTTTAGAGGAACATATCATAGTGAAAGGAAGGTAGATTTGAAGATCGTGAAGGGAGCGTCACCACAGGGGCAACGCTCCCAACCATTCTATTCCTGAATGCCCTCCAGTTTCCAATCGGAGGCACCGGATTTGGAAAAGGCCCATCGTTCCAGGAACTTCACCGGCTCCGAGGAGCTTCCCTCAATGACCTTTCCAGAAGCTTCATCCACCGTATAATCCAGAAGGTTTGCCCGAAACTGTATGATGACAAAGGGTTCTCCGTCCATCTCCCCCATATCCACGATATCCACCTTGCGGACCGCAATGTTCTCAAGGCGGTTTTCCTGCCCTTTGGCTTTCAGGTCGGCAAAGTGCTGTTCGTATTCCCCGAGTAGTTGGTCGCCCAGGTACTGTTTCATGACGGAGATATCCCGGCGGGTCCAGGCAGCCTGGACCTTGAAGAACACATCCTGGGCAAATTCTTTAAAGGTTTCGGGATCAAACCCCGGATCGAAGTGACTCACCGTACCCAGTTCTTCCATGGCCGCATCCCCCTGCGCCATATCAGGGATGTTACCTGGCGCCATATCCGGAGGGCGGGATGGCGGGGCTGAAACATCTCCGTATCCACCACCGGATGCGTTCCCCATACCCGATGATGAAGAAAAGGGTGACTGGTTAGACCTGGAGCGCTTTTTTCCCGCAAACTTTTTATACAGAAAGTATATGAGCCCTCCGATAATCAGAATTTCAAACAGCCCGATGCCGCTTCCGCCAACACCGCCACCCATGCCGGCACCATGACCCACACCACCGAACAGCATGCTCCCGATGGCACCGCCCAAAAGCCCGCCGCCCAGGCCCCGCATGAAACTTGAACTCCTTCTGGGCGTATTCATGTTGGATCTGGGAGCCGTTCGTGCGGGCGTTCTACTGAACGAACGGCTGCGACTGAAGGACCTTCCGCCGCCCCTGGACCTGGCTTCTGAATACTCCACCCAGACCGCCGATACAAACAGAAAGGTGAAAAAGAGCGCCATGGTCGACACCAGCACCTGATGTTTTGTGAATTTTCGTCTTGTTATATTCCGCATTCTACCTCCTTGATTTTCCGTTCATGAAAAGTCCTTATTCGGGCAGTCCCTGGGGACCCGCCGGTTCGCTACAAATATTCCATCACCTCTATTTCAAGACCATCCGGGCCGTTTACAAAAAAGATCCGGAGTCCATCTTTGGGGGTAAAGGGTTCTTTTGAAATTTCGGCCCCCCGCGCTTTCAATTGTGCCAGGGCCGCATCCAGATCATCCACTTTCAACCCGATCTGGTAAACGCCCCAGCCCGGCTCGTGGGGTTTTGCAACAATATCCACTTCCTCCCGTTTGGGCGAAAAGGAAAACCGTTGTCCCGCCATCTCCAGGTTTGTAATGGGCATCCCCTTCGCTTCCCATTTTCCCACTTCTTCCGCATCAAACATTTTCTTGAAATAAGCGATACTTGCGTCCGCATCACTGCAGCGCACATGAATGTGATCTAATGAATAGTGCATCTGGACCTCCCCTTTTTCTATTTTTCCGCGTAAACTTACAGGGGTAGACGTCACATTGTCAATGCCTTTCAAACACGCGATCCGTCATTGACACGGTTGTTCCGCTTTTGCTAGGGTACACCCTTCTTTTGGGCCATGGAACCATCCACAGGTACCGCTTAAAAGGCCTTGAGGTTCCACACCCATAACCAAAAAGTGAATCTTTTCGTATTCACGAAAAAAAGAAAGGAAACAAATGGGTCTCATAAGCGGCTCGGGAAGCTTTACCCGATACCGGGTGAAGGGCAGACCGGCGGAAAATTTCATGGAAGGACTGGCTGACAAGATCGGCCGCCATGCCTTTCGAAACCTGACCGAAGACTCCACCCGGGAGCGTTCCACCGGTTGGGTCAATGTCATGGACATGTTCGACAACCGCTTCCAGGCGCTTGAGTTCCTCAAGGAACCCTACATTGCCGTGTCACTGAGGGTGGATGAAAGAAAAATCCCCGCCACAGCCATCAAACAATACTGCCTGGAAGCCGAGGAAAAAATCAAAGTGGCTGAAAATCTGGATTTCCTTCCCAAAAGGCGGCGGGCAGACATCAAGGAAGGGGTGAAACTGAGGCTTTTAAAACGCGCCATTCCCGGTTCCAGGGCTTTCGACATGGTCTGGAACTACAGCAACGGCAGTGTGATTTTCGGCTCCACCAACACCAAACTGTGCGACGAATTCCAGGAACTGTTTCTTAAAACCTTTGATCTTCATCTCCTGGCCATGTGCCCTTACACCCTTGGCAGCGGATTTCTTGAAAAAAAGGGCGATTCCCCTGATCTTATGGACAGTCTGAGCCCTTCAAATATCTGGGAGGGAGAACATGCAGCTACTTGAGAAAGTAAGAAAGACGGAATTTCTGGGAAAGGAGTTCCTGGCCTGGCTGTGGTTCAGAACGGAAACGGAACGGGGCACCTTCAAACTGGGCGACAAGTCCATTGAAATCTGGTTTGACGGCAAGATTACCCTTCAGGGCGAAAATGAAAGAGGCCTTGAAACCGTCACCTGCAGTGGTGAAAGTCAGAAAATGAAAGCGGCCCGTTTCGCATTGGCGGAAAACAAAGAGGTAGTCCAAGCCACCCTGGTGCTGGACATGGGAGACAACCAGTGGACATTTGTTCTGGACTCTCTCTGGCTGAATTTCAAGACCTTCAAAACACCCAAGGTCATGCAGGATAAAAAAGACGACCCGGACGGGCTTTTTTATGAAAAAATATTTCTCATCGAGGAAGCGGTGTCGGCCATGGATGAAGTTTATGCCCAATTCCTGCATCTCCGCCTCTCCCCGGAATGGCCAGGGGAAGAAATACCGGCCCTTTCACAATGGATTCAAGACGGCAAGTAACCAGAAACATGGCGGGATATATAAAAAAACCCGCAAAAAAGAGACCCAGAAGTGAATTGATCCCCCTGGGGGATGTGCTCACCTCCCTCATGACGGACGGAACCCTCCCCTACCGACCTGACGATGTTGAAATCTGGCGGGTATGGAAAGAGGTGGTGGGTGAAACCTATGCTGAAAATTCCCAACCTTCAAAAATCAGGAAAAAACAGTTGACGGTAACGGTATCCAATTCCATATGGCTTCAGGAGTTGACCTTTTATAAGGAAACCATCATTGAAAAACTCAACCGGAAACTCGGCAGAAAAGCGGTTGACAAGATAAATATCCGGGTTGGGTCCCCGTAGGAGCGAGGTGAAATTCCATGCAGGTTAAAGATAAAGTGGCCATTGTGACGGGCGGTTCCAACGGCATCGGCGCGGCCCTGTGCCGAAAGTTGTCTGAAAAAGGGGCAAAGGCCGTTGTGGTGGCGGACATCGATTTTGAGGGGGCCCAGTCCCTGGCCGGGGAAATCGGCGGGATGGCGGTCCGGTGCGACGTGGCAAATGAGGCAGACATTTTCCATCTGGTCCGGGAAACCGAAGCCCGGTTCGGGACCGTGGATCTGTTTTTCTCCAACGCCGGCATCATGATAAAGGGGGTGCTGGAAGTTTCAAATGCCGACTGGCAGCGCATCTGGGAGATCAATGTCATGTCTCATATTTACGGCGCCCGAGCGGTGATTCCCGGAATGCTGGAGCGGGGTTCCGGGGGATTTGTGATCACGGCATCAGCAGCCGGCCTGCTCAACCAGATCGACTCCACGCCCTACACCACCACCAAGCATGCCGCGGTGGGGGTAGCGGACAACCTGGTCATCAACTATGGTGATCGGGGCATTCAGGTATCGGTGATATGTCCCATGGCCGTCCGTTCCCTCATGACCCCCGACGGGGGCGGAATCGGCGCTCTGGACGGGATGCTGGAAGCCGAACAGGTGGCGGAAGATGTGATAACCGCCCTGGACCAGGGACAGTTCATGATTCTGCCCCACCCCACGGTGAAAGACTACCTGCAGATGAAAGCCGCGGACTATGATCGCTGGATCAGGGGCATGCAGCGGCTGCGTTCGAAACATTTTCCGGACCAATCCAGTGAAAAATAATCCCCCCAGTGGGTCTCCTACACCTACCCTGCCCTTCTCTGTTTCGGAATTGTAGACATGCCCGAAGGAGCCTTTTGACCGGAGGGAAGAAAATTCGGAACAGGCCCGGGCCGACACCACCCTGGAGAAGTTGGCCGCTCTCAAGCCGGTCCTGTGCGGTGTATGCACCGCCGGACTACTCACCACTGCAATACGGATAGTCCGCCCCCGGCACCCCAAGGCGGCCAAAGGCGTCAAGAACCTCTTGAAACGCCTTGTCCACCATGTGCCCGGCGGACCAGAGCTGATCACATTCAGTCGGATCACACTCGCCACCAAGCGTCTCCCACGGTGTGGTGGTTGCAACGGGGCATTTGCACTTTGCCTTCTTCGGGTCGTTCGGGTCGACCGTGCACGGCGCATCAAGGCAGCTGGCCCACGTTGGCTCGTTTTCGCACACCAATGCTTTGAGATACGATGGCGGTCCAGCCTGGATCGGTGAAAAATTCGAGCTGAGCTCAGTGCCCAGAGGCATTCTCTCTTCACAGGTAGTCTTGCCCCAGTTCGCCCCTGACGCGACGTCGCAGTGGCAGATCGCGTACTTCGAATCCGATATGTCGATTTCGCAGGGGGCGCTGGTGCACAAGGCAAATCGTGGTGTGTCAACACAAAGTGTGCCGCCACCCACGGAAATTTCGGAAATTGCCGAACCATCGTCCCCGCCACAAGATACCGCGAACAACAGGATAATTGCTGCCGCGAGACAGGTCCACGTACAGATTAATGTCCTCTTGTTTGCAATCATCTCATCTTCCTCCTTGTGCCAATGATCATGATTTGCCTTTCTCCGGGGAGACCTCCTCGTAGTCCCCGCGCGCCACCTCACTTAGTCGACGCGGTCGGGGTCCCCTCGCAGCACACGCTACCTTTGGGGCGCACCGCCGGCGGGAGAAACCGGCCGTCGTTCACCCCAACCTCGCGGGCCATGAGTTCGTTGAGCAGGGCGTTCATCCGCAGGATGAGCGCCTCGTTCCGCTTAGGGTCCAGCGCCAGGTTGTTCCGCTCCTCGGGGTCGTCCTGCAGGTCGAAGAGCTCCAGGTCGTTCCAGGCCAGGATCTCCTCCAGGGTCCGCGGCGTGTTGAACTGACTCGGCGCGTAGTAGCGCGCGAACTTATACCTTCCATCGAAGGTCATGGAGACGAAGCCCCGCTTGGCGAGGTCTGGGTGGTTCCCGGCGAGTTCCGCTGGCGTCATGGCGAACGCCCCATCCTTCCCGAACCCGGCCTCGAAGATGCTCGTGAAGAAGCGCGCGTCCACGGTGGAGAGCCCCACGTAGTTGAAGAGGATACCGGGGCGCACTGCGTCGGGCCGGGCGCTGGACGGGCTGGTCAGGACGGTGGAAAAGTCCCGACCCGGGAGCCCCTTCGTGATGCGGGCCGCGGCCTCCCGCGGGGCGCCGGTCAGTCCCACAAGCGTGGGCAGCAAGTCCATGTGGCTCGTCAGCGCCCGGGTGGTTTTCCCCCCCGTAACATCCGGGTGGACCACGATCATGGGCACATGGACGTTCTGCTCGTAGGAGACCGGCCCCTTGTTCCGGAGTCCCCCGTGCGCGCCGCCAAGCTCCCCGTGGTCGGAGGTGAAGACCACCACGGTGTCCTTCCACAGGTCCAGGTCGTCGAGCGCGTCCAGCACCTGTCCCATGCACCGGTCGTTTTCGCGAAGGAGGTTCAGGTAAAAATTGTCGTAGGCGCGCCACATGTCCCGCCGCTCGGTGGGGATCTCCCCCATGACGTTGGCGGTCCCCCGGTAGAACTCCCAGTGGGCGCCCGGCCGTCCGGGTGCCCGGAGCGGCTCGTCGAGCGTGCTCCACATGGGGAAGTCCCATTGCTTGCGGTACTGGGCGTCGGCGGGGATCGCGGCGATCAGCCCCGGCTTCAAGCCCTTCTGTACGGACTCGCCGGGAGGGTTCACGTCGGCGAAGAAGATGTCGTGGGGGTTGATGAAGGAGAGGACGAGGAACCACGGCTCACCCGCCTTTCGCAGGCGCTCGGCGTTCGTGCGCAGCCAACGGATCCCCTCCGCGCCGATGACGCCGTCCACCTCGTATCCCTGGTTCTGCTCCCCTGTCACCTCGCCGTAGGGCTGCCAGACGTCGAACCCGTACTTCTTGAGCGCGTCGGCGTAGTTCGCCCCTGGTTTCGGGAACACCATGTCCCGGTCGAGTTCAAACTTGCCGAAGTACGCCGTCTTGTAGCCGAGCTGCTTCATGGCGGTCCCCATGGAGACGGCGTTCGTGGACATGCTCGGCGTCCAGCCGAACATCATCTCCTCCTGGATCCCCGTCACCTGCGGAGCGAGGCCGCTGTAGATCACGCCGCGCGACGGCGTGCAGACCGCCGACGAAATGTAGTGGTTCGTGAAGGTGACGCCACGGGTCGCAAGCCTGTCGAGGGCCGGCTGGCGGAACCCCTTCGCCCGGACCGGCTGAAACATCCGCTGATCGCAAGTGATGAAGAGGATGTTGCGCCTTCCCTTGTCCGACGCGACGGCGTGGACCGGGCTCGCCAGCGCCGGCAACCCGCCGAGAATAGCAATCACCATAAGTGCACAGCCGAATGAATTCAGCATGAAGCGTGGTTTCATTGTCGTAGTCCTTTTTTTTCATCGATAATCAAAAACAGCGAACGCCCGAGTTAACCAGCCCGCCTATCAGTTTAGCAACCAACCTTGAGCGTGGCACAATGTTGGGGTAAACTCAAAAAAACGCGCGTGCTCGCGGGCCTGGTTGAACGATTTGTTTTATTTTTCGAGTAGTTACTGCCATAAATGAACGCCTCTGGTTAAATCGTTAGCCGCAAATTACTACCTATCAATTTGAGCGATGAATGCGGCACATTGTGTTCAGCGGCCAAGTCATTCCATCTTGAAACATGCTCTGTCGTCTCCTCAATTATCCGATCAATTTTCCATTTGCTGAATATAGGGCTTAATTTTTCAATGCTATAAAAATCTTCTCGTGTAAAGTTGTCTCGCTTTCCATTGAGCTTCATCCAGTGACTATTTACCCTGTGGCTTTCTGGCTTGTAGCTATATGTTAAATCGTAAGCAGGAGCTAATTGCCACTGATGTTGATCATCCAGCATGAATCCAAAGTTTTTAGAATGATCGTCATGATTACGCGCAACAATATTAAAAACCATGCGTTTGAATATCTGCATTGCATCGTCGGGGCTTAATTTAAGCTCTCTTGCAATTCCAAACAGTTCTGCATAAGAGTACGAACCTGCTTTTTTATAGCTAATGTGCGCCAGGCCATTTAATGTTTGTACATGCCGCTTTTCATTACCATCTCGATCAAAACGCTGGGTGATGAAGTGGCGTCTGTCACCTTCTTTCAGTAAGCGACAAGGCATCATGTCAATACCACATGCTTTCGCCATGAGATGATAAACATACTCCATTGCGCCATACCCCATCGGATCACCAAAGGTTTCCTTGTCTTTGTTATGTTCGCTAACACCATCAAATTTCATTATAAAATGAGTAAACCCTTCCGGTACATCTGTTTGCCCTGATCGCACTTTGGTGAAATTATCGTTAAACGCAAGTACCGCTTTTGGTCTGGCGCCACCTGCACTCACACCTACAGATAATAATGCCGTCATTGCTTCTTTATCTTCTTGTCCCTGTGCGCCAAGGGCTACCCTGAATTGTTCTCGGTTATCTAAGATTTTCTGGGCAATAGAAACCAAAGATTGAATTTCAATTTGTTGTGAAGCGTTTAAATTTTTTCTTTGGGTAGCAGGGTGATATGTTAATGCCCCCATGCCACGCTTTCCCGTATATTTAAGACGCTGTATTGGTGTAATGTCAGCTGTCGATTTACCTTGGCCGGCTATCCAGGCATTCAATACTGCATTGCCAAAATCATCAGGCAATGAGTCCGCTATCATTCCAGGTAACCCATTAAATGCAACAGGATCAGCTTCTGGAAATGAATATATTTTTCGAGATAAAGGCATTTTTATGGGCGATAGTTCTATACCTGTTTTGATAAAGCGAGATTCAAATTCGAATGAACCAATACCTGTTTCAGTATTGAAACTGACAGCGCCAATATCATGCTCTTTATATTTTACACTGACGACATCCTTTACCATGAGGATTTATCCTCTTTGATCCGAGTATTTCTTTTCTTAGATTTTGATGCTCGTTGCCGTTCTTGGCCTTTTAGTTTTGCCAACTGTATAGGAGATATTTCTTGTACAGGTAGAAACATATTGAGTTGGTCTGCCATATCCATTGAGACTAATATGGCGACAAGATTCTCGAGCCGAACTTTTCCTTTTTCAGCATTAAGAATAGTCCTTCTGTTTAGGCCTGCTCGTGATGCCACTTCAGCCTGAGTTAAATCAGCATTGAGCCGGGCTTGTTTCAGTCTATTGCCTAATTCTTCCGCTATAGCGACTGGAGACATATTTTCAAATTTCATAATGTTACCTATTCAGCACATTAAGTGCATTTATTGCGCTTAAAGTGATCTTTTAGGTACACTGTAGCTTAAATAATTAAAAAAAGCAATTGTTTTCTTAATGGGTGCAAATGGTAACACTAGGTACATATTGAGGTGATAATGTGTGGCAATGTGCACTTTATGCGGGATGGCTGAAAATAAAACGTGAAAATCACCGGTTCATCCGGTGTATTTTCTGGTTGGAATTAAGTATCATGTCCCCGGAATTCTGGAATTCAATCTGTTTCCTTGTCTTTGCCTTCCTCCAATTTCTTTATCACCCGGTCGAAGTCACTCTCAAATAGGCGGTCCTGAACGATGCGGTATTTTTCAAATTCACTCTCTGCATGCGCCCTGGCCAGCTTGGCAGTTGCCTTACCGGAATCCTGCAGGATCTCACGGTCGTCGAATTCCAGAAACATATCCAGCCGCTTGGCCCAGTCTTCCATGGTCATCGGGATTTTCCGCTTGGCCCGTTCTTCAGCCAAATCCAGATAGGCATTGACAATTCGCCCCAGCGATTCCAACTCGTCCTTAGCCAGATAGTTTTTAGCCACCGATACATCGGTTTTCACAATCTTACCGTGCGGAGTCTTTTCCCATGTAGTCAGCCCCATGTTGGTTTTAGTGCTGTCGGCTCGCTGCATAATCAGCTCGGCAGCGGTGTTGCCGTGGACGGCAAAATGCAGTTTGTTCTGTACCTTGGCAAAGAACGCTTTGGTTGTCGGAGCGTCCTTGTTGTAGTCGACGCTGGTGGCATAAATGTCGGTGATTTTCTGGTAAAAGCGGCGCTCGCTGAGCCGTATTTCCCGGATCTCTTCAAGCAGGCGCTCAAAATAGTCCTCACCAAGAAAGGACCCGTTTTCCATGCGCTTTTTGTCCAGCACATAACCCTTTATGGCAAATTCACGCAGAACCTGGGTGGCCCACTGGCGGAACTGCGTCGCCCGAACGGAGTTCACCCTGTAACCGACTGAAATAATGGCGTCGAGATTGTAATGCTTTGTGGCGTACGATTTGCCGTCTGTAGCAGTTATTCGGAATTTCCTAATAACTGAATCCGGTTCCAGTTCACCTGAATCAAAGATATTTTTTAAATGTTCGTTTGTTGTTGGAATGGATACACCGAACAGTGCTGCGATGAGCTTTTGGGTCAGCCAAATCGTTTCGTCCTCATACCTGGCCTCGATGCTCTGTTCACCCGCTTGCCCGGTAAAAATCAGGAACTCGACCGTACTGTTGCGTATCAGCCGTTTTCCTCTGTCCTTATCCTGTTTCATGATGAATCCTCAGATGTCAAATTCCGTGCGGGACATCTAATATAAACCGTTTCTTTGAGGTCGATATCGACGTCGGTAAAGTTCCGCCAGTTTCTCAGTTTCAAGTTTGATATGTACATGTTTGTTCTCCGCTCATAATCACAAGATTTTGAGCTATTATAAGTGGTAGTTTTAAGTCTTGATTATTCATTTTCATCGAAATTATATATTGTTATCATCTATTTCTCAAGTCGGGTAGGCAGGGGATGTTGCCATCCCCAAACCCCCTCAGAACTGTGTTTGAGACTTTCACCTTACA
Source organism: Desulfobacteraceae bacterium (assembly GCA_016844935.1). Lineage (GTDB taxonomy): Bacteria > Desulfobacterota > DSM-4660 > Desulfatiglandales > Desulfatiglandaceae > NaphS2. The sequence continues at coordinate 15,794 of JAERTK010000102.1, forward strand.
CGCCCCGGCTCAAGCTTCCGGTAAGGTTGCACTGGCAGGGATTTCCGCTGATTTAAATCCACTTCACGTTACGGACCGGCTGCCAGAAATAGCCGGAAGCACTCGAGGTACACCAACCGCAAGGGCCGTCGTTCGCCCGTTTTACTGACTACCTTCCCCGCTTCCATCTAATTCCTCCGGTATTCACGCGAAAAGGGGAGGATTTTCGGAGGGGTTCTCGCGGGACATAGGGGACGTTCGTCAGATTATAAGTTAATCAAAGGATTTTGGTTCTTTCCCAAAAATTGTGCAACCTTCTATGCTCCTCTATACGAGTTTTGAGTGGCATATAAACTTATAATCTGAAGTACGTCCCCTTTTCTCATTGATGGTCTTATACTCTTTTTTCATGGTCTTGCACTCCTTCCTGTCAGCCCTGCCCCAGAAGCGGTGGAAGAATTTCCAATCCGGGCCTTCCGCCCAGTGTTGCCTCAACCAGTGCAAGCTTGGCATTGGACTCAAGGTCCGGGTAGTGAATCCTGACCCGTTTGGGTTCCAGGTTGAGACGCCGCAGGCGGACCAGCATTTCAGCCAGACGGCTGGCGGGATAGACCGTTGCGAAACGGCCTTTCTTGGTAAGCAGCGCCACGGCAGTCCGCAGGAGGTCTTCCAGAGACCCCATGATTTCATGCCTGGCAATGGCCTTCTGCGGGTGGGGGTTGATACGTCCGCTTTTGATTTTTCGGTAAGGCGGGTTGCAGACCACCAGGTCGACGGAACCAGGGACAAAGGGTGGATGGCGAAAGTCACCCCTGATCACATCCATCCTTTTCTGAAACCCGTTTATGCGCACATTCCGCGCCGCCAGGTTGATGAGCCCTTCCTGAACCTCCAGCCCGAATACATGCCCCACGGGTTTTGTCAACAGGAGCATCAGGGGGATCACCCCGCAACCCGTGCCGAGATCAATGACCACATCTTCGGGTCGGATGGTTGCAAACCGGGACAGCAGCACCGCATCAATGGAAAACCGGTAGCCACCCTTGGGCTGAATGAGCTTCAGCCGGCCATCCAGGAAAAGGTCCAGCCCCTCGTCTGGACCCAAGCTAACTTCAGGGGACAGATATGATTTCTTTGGGATCAATTTTGTTGAACACCAAACCCGTCAATACCTTGGGATAGAAGTAGGTGGATTTTCTGGGCATGACCAGACCGTTTTCCGCCACCTCGGTCACATGCTCAATTTTGGTGGCATTGAGCATAAACATCATCTGATATTCTCCCGATGAGACACTCGAAAGGGCCCGCGGCGTATCGCTCTGATAATGAAAAATCTCGTCATCGTCCAGCCCTTCCCTGGTAAACCCCAGACAACCCTGAAAAACCAACCGGGACAGAACAACCACATCAAGCTTTTTGAGGGAATCGTGCAGTTCGTCCCCCATTTCCCCATGGGCCCCCTCTTTCAGTGAAAGAAGATACCATCGGTCGCCGCCATGGTGAAAAAAAGCAAAGGACGTTCTGTTCAACCCGGCTTTCTGCAAAACATCCTTGTGGGTTTCATATTCATCGGCCATGCCGCTGGATGAAACGGGAAACGGTTTGATATGAAAATAATTTTCTGCTTTTTCAAGGAAAGATGCTTCCTGAAAACCGGGTACCCGTTTGACCATCCTGTGGGAGGGGAGTATGGTGAGGCCCTCATCCCGCATATTGGACAGATACATCACGACAAACTCATAGGACTTGTCCGCGGGCTTTCGGCCATGTCTTGCGCGCAGGATGTTCCGGTAATTGCGGGAGGTTTCGTAACGGTGATGCCCGTCGGCGATAAAAATGGCCTTTTCCCTCATGGCATCCGCCACCTGTTTGAACAGCAGCGGGTCTTCCAGCATCCAGAGGCGGTGTCGCGTTCCGTCCGCCAATTGAAAGTCCATCTGGGGCGTCAGGTCCGCGGATGTGCGGCAGGCATTTAAAACGGTATTTTCGCGATCATCATAAAGCCCGAAAATCTGGCTCAGTTGCGCTCCGCAGGCCCTGTAAAGTTTTAAACGATCTTCTTTATGGGCCGAAAAAGTTCTTTCGTGGGGAAGGATAATGCCCGATCCCTCATCTTCAATCCGAACCAGGGAAATAATCCCCCACCGGGTCCTGATGGCCATGCCATTTCCCGGGTCATATGTCATGGCGGTCAGGTAAAGGCACGGGCGTGGAGACCTTATGAGATGCCGGTTGGACTGCCACCTCTCGAAAGTATCCGCAGCCCGCGTATACCGGTTATCCCAATCCGAATCACCGGTTCTTTTTTCGCCCAGGATTAATCGGATGACATTGTGCGGGTCGGCCTGGTAATATGCCTGTTGTTCTTCGTGGGAAATGACATCATAGGGGGGAGCCACGAGGTTCGAAAGGTCCTTTCCTTCCCGGTAGTTGTATGTTAAGCCCCTGAATGGCGCTATGGTTAACATGGATCACTCCTTGACATGCGAATGGTCGAACAAAATAATCGGTCAAGGTTTCACGAAATTTATGTGATGTCAAGGAAATTTCTATTGAAAAGGACTACTTCACATGGAATCCCATGACCCGGGCCTTCAGTACGGCCGAACCCCTGAGGAACCGGTTAACCTCATCATCCAGGGCGGCACCGCCGTGACCATGGTGCCGGGGCAGCAGCCCATCCGCAATGCGCGCGTGCTCATAAAAAAGGACCGTATCATGGAAATCGGTCCATCTTCTGAAATACCCTTTCCCAAAAGTTCTTCCATGGAAACAATTGACGCAGAAAGCGCCATTATCATGCCGGGGTTGGTGAATGCCCACGCGCATACGGCCATGACCCTTTTTCGCGGGTTCGCTGACGATCTTCCCCTCAAGGAATGGCTTTTTGAAAAAATATTTCCCGCAGAGGCCAACTTCCTCTCTCCGGAAACGGTTTACCGGGGGGCACTTCTGGGATGCGTTGAAATGATCAGATCCGGAACCACCTGCCTGGCGGACGGGTACTTTTTCCAGGATCAGACGGTCCGCGCCGTGCACGCATCAGGCCTCAGGGGGCTATTGGCGCAGGGCATCATCGATTTTCCGGCCCCCGGGGTTCCCGATCCAAAACAAAACATTCACATGGGGAAAGACTTCTTGGAAAAATGGCACCATTTCTCCCATCGGATCACTACGGGCCTGTTTTGTCACAGCCCCGCAACCTGTTCAAAAAAAACCCTGCGCCGGTCGCACGAAATATGTCGTGAATACGACGTCCCCCTTCAAATCCATCTTTCGGAAACTGAAATGGAAGTGGCTGAAATACTGAGAGCCCACGGCACGAGACCCGCCCATTATCTGGACCAACTGGGTCTGGTGGATTCCCATCTGATCGCCGCCCACGGGGTGCATCTGGACAAATCGGAACTCAAATGCCTTCATGAAAAAGACGCCGGGCTTGTCCATGTTCCCGAAAGCAACATGAAATTATCCTCCGGGATCGCTCCCCTGGAAGAGATTACCGCCATGGGATTAAAAACAGGCCTCGGTACCGATGGCAGCGCTTCCAACAACAATCTGGACCTCTTCGGCGAGATGGATACGGCCGCCAAACTGTCAAAAGTGTTAACCCGGAGGCCTGATGCCACAAAAGCCTACCAGGTGCTTAACATGGCAACCCTCGGGGGCGCGGCTGTTCTGGGGCTTGATAAGGAGACGGGGAGTCTTGAAAAGGGAAAAAAAGCGGATATTATCGTGGTGGATTTGAAATCGCCACATCTTTGCCCCATGTTCGACCCTGTTTCGGCATTGGTCTATTCCGCCGGTGGCAGTGATGTAAAAGACGTGATCGTCGATGGCGTTTCCCTCATGAGGGAAAAGGAACTCTGGTCGCTGGATCAGGATGAAATCATGGCAGCGGTCAGAGAAATCGCAAAAAAAATCCGGTAACGGATATCCGGGTGCGGGGGAGAATTGCCAGGGGGCAGTCGGAAAACCATTGCCTTAAGGATTATTTATTGGTATTTAAACCGGAGTTGTAATCGTTTGTGGTTGGCAGTTCCCGGTCGATGGATGAAAAAGCCGAAGGCTGGAAATCAGCGACCTTGAACCATTGCATTAAGTTAAAAACCCGTGGAAGAATAATATCTTATGCGAAAAAAACGAAATACAACTTTAATATTGACCATTTGCACCATTGTGCTGGTTTTTGGCTTTATCGGATGGTTTCTGATGGCCATTTTTGAGGGGGAAAAGCCAAAGATTCAACTGGGCCCCATACCCGCTTTTCTAACCAAGACCGCGGAAGTCCCCCTCGTCGTAACCGATGCGGAAAGGGGTATCAGAACCATCAAGGTCACCCTCAAACAAGGCACCCGCCATATCACACTTCTGGAAAAACGATTTTCCTTCGAGGGGCTGTTCAACGCTGAAGGCGTTCACCGGTTTGACACGGTCCTGTCCATTGACCCCCGAGAGTTCAACCAGGGGAGGGCTGATCTGGAAGTTTACGCCTGGGATTATTCCAGAAGTAGCGGCGGAGACGGCAATCTGACCATCGCTGAACACAAAATGACCGTTGACACCATTCCCCCCGCTCTCAGGCTGGTCAGCCGGCTCAATTACGTAAATGAAGGCGGCACAGGCCTCATTGTCTACCAGACCACATCCGATGCCGTCAAAAGCGGTCTTTATGTGGGAGACCGGTTTTTCCCCGGATTTCTCGCAACCGGAAAGTCAGACCAGGGGATGCACGTCTGCTATTTCGGGATTCCCGTTGACCTGAAGAAAAATACCAATCTTTTTCTTTGGGCGGAAGACAAGGCAAAAAACGTTTCGAAAGCCAGTATGAACCGAAGCATTCATATCCGCAACAAACGGTTCCGCACCAGGAAAATGAATATTTCCGATCGTTTTTTGGATGGGGTGCTCCCCTACTTCCCCAACGAAATCAAAGACCCGACCGCCAAAAACGTCGCCAATTTTCTTGAAATCAACCAGCGCGTCAGGAAAGAGAACGGGGAAGTGTTTTATAACCTTCGGACCGATACCCAACCCGAACAACTATGGGAAGGCGTGTGGCTCAGGCTCAAGAATGCCGCCACCATGGCAAGGTTCGGTGACAAACGTCTTTACTATTACAAGGGCAAAATGATTGACGAACAAATTCACATGGGTGTTGATCTGGCTTCCCTGGCCAACTCAAAGGTGGGTGCCGTGAACAACGGCCGCGTCATTTTCGCCGATCGCCTGGGGATATACGGTTTAACCATGGTCATTGATCACGGACAGGGCCTGGCCTCCACCTATTCCCATCTCAGTCACTTCAGTGCGAAACCGGGACAGACTGTCGCCAAAGGGGATGTGGTCGCATTGACGGGACAAACCGGATTGGCGGGCGGGGACCACCTTCATTTTGGCATCATGGTCAACGGTCTTTTTGTCAATCCCGTTGAATGGTGGGACAGCCACTGGATCAGAGATAACATCACCCGGAAGTTAAAAGCCATAAAATAGCAACCAGGCTCCAACCCTGTCCTTATAACCCAACTGTCAAATCGAGGAGGTATGGAAAAATGGCGTTTCGATTTAAAACCATTTGTCTGGCTCTAACTCTTTTGATGTTCATCCCTTTTTCTGCCCTTTCGGCAGAGAAGTCCCTGATCCTCTACATTCTGGACGGGTCGGGCTCCATGTGGGGCCGTGTTGACGGCAAGATAAAAATTCAGGTGGCCAAGGATGTCATGACCACCCTGATTCAGGAAACACCCTCCGGCATTGACTGCGGCATCCTGGTCTACGGTCACAGGAAAAAAGGGGATTGTACAGACATGGAAATGGTCGTTCCCATGGGGCCCCTTGAAAAAGAAGCGGCCATGGAAAAGGTCAACAAGATCAGCCCCAAGGGGAAGACCCCCATTTCAGACAGCATCTCCATGGCCGTGGACAAGATTAAAGGGACGGAAGCCGAAAGCACCATCGTTCTGGTGAGTGACGGCATCGAGACCTGCGGCAAGGACCCCTGCGCCGGGGTTAAAAAGCTGAAAGGAAGCGGCGTTAACTTTATCATGCATGTGGTTGGTTTTAATGTGAAAGCAGACGCCGAAAAACAACTGTCCTGCATCGCGGAAGCGGGCGGGGGCAACTATTTTTCCACCACCAACGCCGCGGACCTGCTGGCAGCCATGAATCAAATTAAAGAGAGCGTGGTGGAAAAAAAGAAGATTGAACCCCCGGCCCCCACCCCTGAGCCCAAGGTCATCACCCAGAAGGTATCCAAAAAGACCACATCCATCCGCATCAAGGCAAAGGGTCCCGGTACCCTTAAACTAAAATACGACAGCTGGCTGAAACCGCCCCGCTACTATAAACTCATTGACCCGGAAACCGGCGAGGAAAAGGCGCGCTTTCAAGGCTTGGGCGATCAACTGGTGCCCCCCGGAGAGTATCAGATCGTCTGGCGGCAGGATGAACACGCAAGCGGTGAAGTTACTTTGGGAGAGGTAATTTCCGTGGAATCGAGGAAGACCACCGAGGTCATCCTCAAGACCGGCATCCGCCCCGTGACGCCTGACTGGGTCAAGCCTCCCCGGTTCTGGCGCTTGAAGGATCCGGCCACACAGGAAGTCACCGCCCATTTCACGCGACTGGAACCCCAGCTGGTCCCATCGGGAGCGTACGATCTGGCATGGCGGCAGGATGAACACGGAGCCGGCACCGTTATACTGGACAGGGTGAGCATCCAGCCCGACATCCTCAACGACGTGGAACTGGCCACCGCTTTGAACCCGGTACCCGCAAAATGGGTACCCGGCAGTCTGCGATTCTGGGAGCTCCAGGATGTAAAAACCGGCAAACCTGTGGCCCATTTCAGGCTGGGCTTACTGCCCCAGCTGGTGCCGCCGGGGACTTACCGGTTCATCTACCGGAAGAGCGAACACGGAAGCTCCAACTCGGATTTGGGAGAGGTGAAGGTGGAAAAGGGAAAGATGAATGAATTCCCCATCAGCACCGGCGTCAAACTGATTCCCCAGCCCGGCATCAAACCGCCCTATAAGATTGAATTCATTGAACTAAACGAGAAGGGAGAGTCCATACGGACCGTTGTTTTAAAACGGTCTTTCGACCCCATGCCTCTGAAACCCGGCACCTACAAGATCACCTACCGACAGGAGGAGCACGGCAGCAGCACCCTGACACTGGTGGACGCGTTTGAGCTCCCCGAAGGTGCCCTGGTGGAAGTGGAAATGTAAACGAACAATTGCCAAAATCAGATCGGTTCCTTAATGCGTAGTTGTTCCACTCACATAAACCCTGGCCGACCCCATGAGGTTTCCATAATATTGTCTGAAAGGAGATAAAGGAATGTTCACTGGCGCGGCAGGGCGGTTTGTTTGTGTGGCTTTGGTCGTGATGTTTGGGTGCTTGGTCAACAGTTCGTTTGCCTCAGATGAGGCCAAATCTTTGGCGCTGTCCAAGGCTCTGTCTCAGGTCAAGCTGTTCGTTGCACTGACGGACGCAGAGAGAGACGCGCTGAGAACCGCAGCCACCTTGCGGCGGGGCAGAGCGGGAGAGCGCATAATCGAGCAGGGAAAGCACTCGGGCAGGATGTTCATCGTTCTGGACGGCCAGGCTGAAGTTTGGGTCAATGAGAGGCGCATCGCCACTCTTTCGGGGCAGCCCCTCCTCGGTGAGATCGAGTTCCTTGACGAGCTTCCGGCCACTGCCGACGTGCTTCTTCTTCAGGAAACCGACCTCATCGAGCTGGACAATGCCGTACTTACAGGCCTCATGGAGAAACAGCCTCGACTGGGGTATGTGCTCATGCGCGAGATCGCCAAGATCGAAGCCCAGCGTCTCCGCAAGACCACCAAGAAATGAAACTTCGCCCAACCATTCTGGTGCACGCGCCCGTTATTTCTCGCCATTCGGTTCTCGGTCAGCGCATGCTGACCCCCATCAAATATCATTTGATATTTGAAAATATCATGATATTTTCAAGTATAACTTGAAAAAATATCTATCATCCCCATTATGCTGCACGCCTACGTGGCCGACTACCTTAAAGAAGAGATTGCAGCCGAAGGACTGGCACGCAATCTCCCGGTTTTCTCCGACTTCCTCAACATGGCCGCCCTCTCCGACAGCGAGCCGGTCAATTTTTCCACCATTGCCCGAGATTGTGGTGTTTCAAGCCAAACCATAAAACAGTACTTTCAAATCCTTGAAGATACGCTTCTCGGCCGCTGGTTGCCGAGCTACCGTAAAAGACCCAAACGAAGGGTCAGCGGAGCCCCCAAATTCTATTTTTCCGATGTGGGAGTCGTCAATGTTTTGGCTCGCCGAGGCGTTTTACAACCCGGCTCTGAACTCTTCGGCAAAGCACTCGAAAACTGGTGCTACCATGAATTGCACACCTATAACCAATATCAAGAAAGATTTGCTCAACTCAGTTTTTGGCGTCTGGCAGGCGGGACTGAAGTTGATTTCATTGTCAACGATATGGAAATCGCCATCGAGGTTAAGGCAGTAAGCCGGATATCAGGGCACCATCTTAAGGGGTTACGCTCAATTATCAACGATCACCCGCTTATCAAAAGAAGGATCATGGTCTGCATTGAAGACAAAACCAGAAAAACCAATGATAGCATTGAAATCATACCCGCAACCGTCTTCGTAAAAAACTTATGGGAAGGGGAGCTTTTCTAATAGGGGGCAGACCCCGTTTTTTTATCGATGGGCTGGCATTTCACCATAGCCGTATGCACCCTGTGGAAAAGGAGCGGTTGATGTCCTGTAATATTTAACGGCTTCCGCAAGCCTGCCGCCGGGACTTTGGGGAAAGAAGGGACTTAATCCGGGAAGTTGATCTGAGCCCGCACTGCCGCCCCACGATATGCCGCAAATGCCTGTGTTATAGGCAGAAGCAAGATGGCCGGTGTTCCAATTGGCAGTTTCTTCCCTTCCTGTCGTAATATCGATATTCGATAAAAGATAGTTTTTAAGATTATAGTCAGAATAATACGCGTATTTTTTCCCCATTTCTTTCTGACTGAAATCTGAGGGTATGGAAATTTCTGTCTCCTGACCCATACGACCGAAAATATAGTTGGTTAGGGTATTACAAATATTTGAATGACCGATAATGTCCGTTGGCAACGTAACGTTTGTTACGGGAGGCAACCCGCCACCTGAAACCTGATAAGGCAATACGGGCACATAATCAAGGGCGGCACTCAGTTTCTCTAAATAGTAAAACCATAAATTCCAACTGGTCTGGTTAAACAGCCATCCCGCATCAAAGTTGGCGTTTGATTGCATGGGGTTGTAATTGGCGATATCGGATGCAATAAAATCCGAACTGCAGGCAGGATTGAAAAGAGAGCTCTTTAAATTATTCTTGTAATAATCAACAGTAGAATCTACCAGGCTTACAGCATCCGCCACGTTTTCATGGATCCATTTGATTCCATCGAGGTATCCGTACTGATATACACCATAATCCCAGGCAAAAGAGACACTTGGACCATATTTATTAACCATATAGTTATTGGCGAGAATCCAGCCGGGAAAATCGTCGGTAAAAGAAATGGTATCGAGAACTGTCGGAACCATCTCGCCCGTATCTTCATCGATCTTCTGTTTGTAAGTGGCGGCACAGGCCAGAAAGGCTGTTTCAATGATATTCGCCACTGCGGGCCTCCTGTTATAAGGGTGGCAGTTTTCATCGCTGGCATAGATCCAGTCAATGACATTTAAAACCGTATCCTCAGGAGTGTATATGATTTCTTCTTTTGGCCACCACACTTTTCCAATGGGGTATTTTGCTTTGTATTCATTAAACATTTGGTCCAGGAGGGCCATAATGCGGTTCACCTCGATGGTCCCGATGGCCGAAAAACCTTTTGAAATAAGAATATCGGCGGCCAGCAAATCCGGATTCAAGATAATCAAACCGCTCATAGGATTGTTCACCGGGTGTGCATATTCTTTCCCATAACCTTTATGAATCAGGTAAGCGACTGTCCCCAAACAAGCCAGATTTACAGCGCAACATTGTGCGTTCTTTACGACACTTGTGATTTGACCGAATCCCCCGCTTGAGTTGGCGGTATAAACCGTAATCAAGGGAAAACATGGCGAATTCTGCTTTTCTTGAAGATAAGACGCCACGCTGATGGTGGACAGGGTGTTTGTAAAGGATAAGGGCGTTCCGGGCGGCATGCTGGCAGGCACGTAACCGGTGCCGCTTGTATCATAATGCATCAGAAAATCGAAGGCCGGCGAGTGGTTACCCGGAGATCCATACATCTGATCAACAATATCTTCCGTGGAACTCACGGTCTGCTGCCCATGAGCAATGTATTTTGGAAATCCCATGAGAGTTGCATGATCCGAAGTCACCTTCTTTGGAGAGTTCAGAGAAGCCACATCCGACCACGCAAATGATAATCCGGGCAGCAGAACAGAAGCGAACGTCAGCAACAGAAATCTTCTCATCATGCAAACAACCAAACCTTTCCAAGAAAACCCTTTCAAAACTGAAGATCTTTCTTTTGAAGGGTGATTCAAAGGTAAAAGGCTGCTAAAAGAAAAAGGATATTCCCGCATTTTTTGCCCCTCCTCATCAAAGTCCAAAGCCGTAGACAAGAGATTATTTTTTTCTCTCTTTAAGGCTGGATCTGAATTGATCCCAAAAATCCTGGTTCGTGTCTTTTGACAGGACACCCCATCTCTTTTCAAAGTAGGAGGTCGGCAACTTATTTTGCCAGGGTTCCCAGGGATCTTGTCCCTTTTGATGGGCTTCCAGAACATCATTTAGAAAAATGCCAATATTGGCCATTTCTTCTTTGGGCAAATATGAATCGGCACCTTCTGCGACGGATCGAAGCAGATTGCCCGGCGTAAAAGCATGTGCGGTCAACATTACAGCGGGTACGCCCTTTTGGTTGGTAATCTTCAGAAGACCATAACCGTCAACACCCATGATATCCAGAATGGCCATGTCAAAATGCTCTGAATCCAACAGGTTTTTTGCCTCTTCAAAGGTGGAAGCTTTGACAACATCACACATCTCCAGCAACTCTTCCAACATATCCAATATATCAACCTCATCGTCCACAATGAGGATTTTCTTTCCATCCAACAGGTTATGCTCCGACATGACAACAACTCCTCACTTCAATTCCCGGTTTCACCCGAATTCCATATGGCTGTAAAAGAGATCAGCGGCCTACCCGGGGATCTTGATCCGTTTCATGGCCTGGGCCATCAACAACTGGTAACCGCTCTTTTTGCCGAGCAACGGCGCTTTTTTCTTTTGACTCCAAACAGTTTCCGGGCGGGCCTGAACGATAAAAACGCTTTCCGGAAAAGAAAAGTCCTCGTCTATGGCCCATTCGATATCCATGGCCCGACCGTAGTGGACCTCAATGTTTTTGGCAATTTCAACCAGTTTCTTTAACTCCAGCGCTTCGATGCAGCACTTTTTTTGCATATTTTCTTCCACATCGATGTTGATCACTTCACCACCATCCGGATCATGAACACATTTTATGTGCTTCAGGGATATGGTTTTTTCTCCGGCTTCCATGGTCACTTTATCCACCACAAACTTGTCCGGATTGACACTACCTGAAACTACCGTTTCTCCCAACCCCCAACTTCCTTCAACAACCACCTTTGACGGATCACCGTTGGTGGGGTTCAGGGTAAACATCACACCGGCAGCCTTTGAATTAACCATTTTCTGTACGCCCACACTGATCAATACCTTCTCGTGGGGAAAGTCGTTCTTATTTCGGTAATCGATGGCACGCGCAGTGTACAGGCTGGCCCAGCACTTACGAACACTGTTGATAATATTCTCTACTCCGACGACCCAGAGGTAGGTGTCCTGCTGTCCGGCAAAACTCGCGGTGGGGAGATCTTCGGCCGTTGCACTCGATCGAACCGCAACAGGCAAATCTTCAACGTTGCATTCCTGGCAAAGTTTCAAATAACCCATCCTGATGGCTGCCTGAACATGATCGTTCATGGGGGTCGTTTTGATCAGGGCTTGAATCTCAGCACTGACTTCATCAAGGGAACTCACATCATCCTCACGAACTTTCGAAAGTATTCCGGTGATCTTATCCTTGATGCCCGTCTCCGTTATAAAGCTCAGATAGCTGTCGGTGGTCACGGCGAAACCGGGAGGGACTCGGGTACCGGCTTTTATCATCTCTCCCAGACTGGCGTTCTTGCCTCCCACCAACGGGAGGGAGGTCTTGTCCAGAATTTCAAAATTAAGGGTATAGTCCATCTGTTTCTCCATGGAAATTCTCCCCTTCCCAAAACGGGTGACCGGCCGTAAAGACGCCGGTCTCCAGATGGGGAGGGGAGGGTTAGGGG
>JAERTK010000103.1 GCA_016844935.1 Desulfobacteraceae bacterium
CCGGGAATCCTCCCTTATCAATTGACGGTCTGCCGATACACCATCCCATAGGTTCCCGTTTCAAACAACCCTTTCAGTTCCCCCAGAAGCGTGTTTGTGGCCTGTTCCACCATGAGGATATCCAGTTCTGAAACCAGATCCATGTCCAGGTTGCCGATTTCTTCTTCCAAATCTTCAAATTGCATTAAAAAATCTTCGTCTTTAAAGGTTTCGCTGATGGCGCTGTGTACGTCAATGATGGTGCCGACGCAGTGCTGCACCCTGATTCGATATTGATCTGTGATATTCATCTGTTTCCTTGATTTATCCTTTACCAAGTTGGTTTAGGGTTTCCGTAAATGCCCCGTAAAAATTTTCGTGGTTCCAAACGGCCGCCTTCAAAATCCCGGAAAATTCATTTATATCCTTTGGGTTCACCACCAGATCGGCGCTCAACCCGAAAGCGGTCATGCGATCCATAGTGGAAAACTCTTTGCCCAGCAGAACAAGGAAGCTTTTTCTGCGGGTGTGCATGGGGAGCCGATTCAGGTAATGCAGGATAGGGCTCTGAGCCCACGGGATACCTTCAAAATGCTCCGAAAGAATCAGAAGATCAAAGAGATGAAAGCGCATCTTGCTGATACCCTCTCCCGGGTCCTTCACCAGAACCGGTTTGTGAACCAATCCTTCTGCAGCTTCTCGAACCCTGTTATCCGCTTCGGCTTCGCTCACCATCAATAGAGCCAGCTTTGCCCCTTCTTCATAAAAGTCCAGAGAAAAAGGATCTTCATCACGATATTCCGAATCCTGTTCGAAAAACGCCGAATCCGTATCTGACAAATCATGGACCAGGGGTGGTTCAGGTTCGGGTCGTGATTTTTCAAAAGAAATTTTGCTTTTGCACTTCGGACAATTGGCCGACACACGGCCTGATTCGGGGACTTTCTCATCAGGGATTTTGAGTCTGGCCTGGCAATTTGAGCAGACAACTTCCATTTCCATATCCTTAATTTTACGGCCTTGTGCTAATGCCTGTTCTTTTTCCCATATCCTGTATCCACCGTCAAGTTCTCAATGGTGGTCGTCTTCTCACCCCTGGCCGATTTGATGGCATCAACGGCTCGGTTCACGATGGCTTTTTTGGACGCATAGCTCATGGCGGTTTCTTCCGTAATAAGCCCTTCCTTGTAAAGGCCCACAATGGACTGGTCAAAGGTCAGCATACCGTAGGTATTGCCCCCTTGAATGATTTCATAGAAGGTCTTTCCCTCCGACTCCCCGTGTAAAATGGTGTCCCTGACCCGCATATTGGCGGACATGATTTCAAAAGCGGCGACGCGTCCGCCACCCACTTTGGGGAGCAGGCGCTGGCAGGCAATCCAGCGGAGGGTGTCTGAGAGTCGCACCCGAACCTGGGTCTCTTCTTCCTTGTCAAAAAGACCCACAAACCGGTTGATGGTCTGGCCCGCATCCACCGTATGCAGGGTGCTGAAAACAAGGTGCCCTGTTTCAGCGGCTGAAAGCCCGATATCAACCGTTTCCCGGTCTCTCATTTCTCCCACTAAAATGACCTTGGGCGCCTGTCGGAGCGCGGCCCTCAAACCGGAGGAAAAGGCGTCGAAATCGATGCCCAGCTCCCGCTGGTTGAATGTTGATTTTTTCTGGGAATGTACAAACTCCACCGGGTCTTCCAGGGTCACCACATGGACGGAGTCATCCTCATTGATCTGGTCCAGGACGGCTGCCAGAGAGGTGCTTTTGCCGGAACCGGTGGCCCCGGTCACCAGAACAATCCCGTTTCTTTCCTTCGCCATCTTCAGGAAGGCGGGCGGCAAACCCATTTCTTTCACCGTCGGCACCCGTGTGGACAGCTGCCGCATGACGATGGAATAACAACCCCGCTGAGAAAAAATGTTCACCCTGAAGCGGGCTTTCCCCGCCAGTTGATACGAAATATCGCACGATCCCTCCGCCAGGAGATTCTCAATCAAACGACGGTCTCCTTTGATCAGGTTCAGGGCAATGGCTTCGGTTTGAAACGCCGTGAGTTTTTTCGGAAGCGGCCCCGCAAGCACGGGCTGCAACCGTCCCGAGGCTTCCACCTGGCAGGGCTTATCCACCGTGAAGTTGAGGTCCGACACATTGTCGTAGGCCTTCAGCATCGACGTCAATATGTAATCCAGTTCCTGCTGTTTCATGAGAAAGGCTCCTTTTCTATGCCAGCCCCTAAAACCTTACACTTCCGTAAAATCCTGCGGTGGGTTTTTAAGGTAAGAGAGAAATTTCGCTTTGTCATTGGACTTGCCGTATGCATCATCGGCACTGATTCTCCCTTTTGACAGATGTTCCATAATGGCATCATCCAGGGTCTGCATGCCGTATTTTTTCCCCGTCTGGAGCATGGATGGAATCTGGAATGTTTTCCCTTCACGAATCAGGTTTCTGACTGCCGGATTGGCAATCATGATTTCCAGTGCGGCCACCCTCCCTTTTTTGTCGATGCGTTTGAAAAGATTCTGTGCCACCACAGCCCTGAGACCGTCCGAAAGGGTATTGCGTATCTGTTCCTGCTGATTGGTGGGAAAAACCTCGATGATACGGTCTACGGTCTTGGCGGCGCTGGTGGTATGAAGGGTCCCGAAAACCAGATGCCCGGTGGCTGAAGCCTCGATGGCCAGTGATATGGTTTCCAGATCCCTCATTTCACCCACCAGGATAATGTCCGGATCTTCCCTTAAGGCGCCCCGCAGGGCTGCCGTAAACGATTCGGTGTGGAGCCCCACCTCCCGGTGGTTGATGATGGCTTTCTGGCTTTTGTGGACAAATTCTATTGGGTCTTCGATGGTCAGGATGTGGTCTTTGCGGGTTTTGTTGGCTTCGTCCACAATGGCCGCAAGGGTGGTGGATTTTCCGCTCCCGGTAGGCCCCGTCACCAGAACAAGACCCCTGGGCAGAGAAGCCAGCCGCTTGACAATGGGCGGTAAACCCAGCTGTTCACAGGTGAGAATCTCAGAAGGGATTTCCCTGAAAACCGCGGCGACACCATTTTTCTGCTGGAAAAAATTGGCCCGATAACGGGCCAATTCCGGAATTTCGTAGGCAAAATCCACATCCCCGGTTTCTTCATAAACCTTCACCTTCTCCTCCGGAGCGATTTCATACAACATCCCTTTAAGCGTATCATTATCAAGGGGCTTGTATTTTACCCGTTCGAGCTCACCCTGTATTCGCAACACGGGCTGTTGACCCGACATCAGGTGAAGATCTGATGCCCCTTGATCATTCATCAACCTGAAAAATGCATCAATTTGCGCCATATTATCCTCCTGCCCCGAATCCACTAAACAGTATCGATCAAGCCTGAAAAATCATTATACACGGTGAACCGCTCTGTCAACCCTAAAAAACGGCATTTCACTCAGTTTCATGGATATCTTTGTCCCGAGAACCGCGCTTGGTGAATATATGATTCGGAATTGTATTGACAACCGATAATCCCTTTGATAATTTTTTCGCGAAAATCCCTTTGAAAAGGTGATTCCCTTGTACGGGGACGTCTATTTCTAAAGGCGCTGTTTTTCGTATATAGCATCAGGAAAACAAGATTCCATAGCTTGAGACCGCTTGGATCGAACCGACAGGTTGACCGGGACGGTGATATTTTCGCTTCAGCCCGTTGATAAGGGAAAACCATTTTGCTGTGTGATTTCCCGAAACAACATTTCTCAATATGAAGCCACCAGGTCTTTTGGTTTTCCCCAAAAGGCCTTTTTTTGTTGCGACACCCTTATAAGACGTCGCGGATTAAAGGAGGAGTAAAGATGGCTCAGAATAAAATTACCATTGGCGATTTGCAGAAAATGGTGCAGGCAGGTCAGAAAATCTCCATGATGACTGCCTATGATTACCCAACCGCGAGTCTGGTGGATCAGGCCGAAATCGACACGATCCTGGTTGGAGATTCCCTGGGCATGGTGGTGCTGGGCTACGACTCCACAGTGCCCGTGACCATGGACGAAATGATTCACCACTGCAAAGCTGTCCGCAGGGGCACAAAACGGGCGTTTTTGATCGGTGATATGCCCTTTATGTCCTACCAGGTGAGCATCGCAAAGGCCGTTGAAAACGCGGGTCGTTTCATCAAGGAAGCCGGGTGTGAATGCGTGAAACTGGAAGGGGGTACCGAGATGGTTCCGGTGGTAGAAGCCATTTGTGCCGCGGGAATTCCTGTTTGTGCCCACATCGGCCTGACCCCCCAGACTGCTACCAAACTGAGCGGTTTTAAGGTACAGGGAAAAGATGCTGAAGGTGCCAGAAAACTGGTTCAGTCCGCCAGGGATCTGGAAGAGGCTGGCGCTTTTATGATTGTTCTGGAATGTATTCCCGACCTGGTAGCAAAGCGGATTAGCGAGGCGCTTGAGATTGCCACCATCGGTATCGGCGCGGGGAAATATTGTGATGGTCAGGTGCTGGTCTATCATGATCTGGTGGGGCTTTTTGAGCGGTTTACCCCCAAAATGGTTAAACAATATGTGAACCTGGCGCCCCAGATCCGAGAAGCTTTGATTCAATACAAGCAGGAAGTTGAAAGTGGAACATTTCCGGGCCCGGAACACAGTTTCGCCATGAAAGAGGAAGAGGCGGGAAAGATATAGTTGGTATAGGTCATCAAAGAGGGGTCTTTTCATGAATTTTTTAATCGTTGGACCGGGGGCAATGGGTTGTCTTTTCGCCGGCCATCTTAAAAGAGCCGGGCACCAGGCGGTTATTCTGGATTACAGGGAAGACCGGGCCAAATTTATCAACGGGAACGGTATTTCCCTGGAAGGGGTGGGAGGAGATTTTAAAGTCCGGGTGAACGCTGTTACGGGAAAACCCTCCGGGAAGTTTGATGTGGCCTTGATCTGCGTTAAAGCCTATCAAACGGATGAGGTTTCCCGGATTCTTGCCTCCTGGCTCGATCCGGATGTTGTGGTGCTCACCCTCCAAAATGGTCTCGGCAACCTGGAGGTCCTCAGAAATTCATTCGGTGATGGGCGGGTCCTGGGGGGAGTCACGGCGGAAGGGGCAACGCTTCTGGGCCCCGGCCATGTGCGGCATGCCGGTCGAGGGCCTACCATTATCGGCCCGGCGGGACCGGACCATGGACCCGCCGCGAACATTGTATCCGCCTTTTCCGATGCCGGTTTTGACATCCGCATGGTGGATGGGGTGGAAAACCTGATCTGGGGTAAACTCATCGTAAACGTGGGCATCAACGCCCTTACGGCCATTACAAGACTCAAAAATGGCCGGTTGCCGAACATTGAAGGCACGCATCAGGTGATGAAAGAGGCCATCGGCGAAGCGGTGAGGGTTTCGGATGCAGCGGGCATAAACCTTCCGTATCCCGAACCCGTTGAAAGGGTCGAAGAAGTATGTGTCGGTACCGCCGACAATATCGCATCCATGCTGCAGGATGTATTGGCGCAACGGGCTACGGAAATCGGGTTTATCAATGGGGCCATTGTCAGGGAGGGCCGCAGGCTGGGTATCCCGACGCCTGTCAATTTTACGCTGAGTTCTCTGGTGGAGGCGCTCCAGGATTCCTACCAGGATACCGTGAGCCTGTAGATGCGGTTTTCAGTTCCGGGAAACCAGCAGCTTCTGGTCCGGCTTGATGGGTTGGTCCACTGTCAACTGATTCAGTTGGCAGAGCCGGTCCACCGTGATGCCGTACTTTGAAGCAATTGCCGAAAGGTTGTCCCCGGAGCGAACGGTGTGGTATTGCTCATCTGATTTTGATCTGGACGGATTGATCTTCTTTTCAAGCAACCCGGGGTCCAGGCTTTTCTCAATTCGGGAGATTTTGGTCTCCAGCGCTTTCAACCTCTCTTCAATGCGAACAAGCCCCGTTCTCGGTGAGTCCGCCGCCACCTTTGGTTCCTCAGAATCAAAGGCAATGCTCAGCAAAACGATCAGGACAAGGGCGCCTGCAGCCGTTGCCAGCAACCATTTTGTGCAGTGCCTGCGTTTCAACCGCCCGGGGTGCCCAAGCCTTTCATTTTTCGGGATGGTTCCCAGATCATCAACCATCTCAGCCATGAACTCTGGAACGGTTTCATCAACGGTATCATCCCTATGCTGTGTCATGATTTTGTCTATCATTCCGGAGTTCCCATTTTTCCGCCCGTTCCCACGCTGGGGCGTGGGAACGGGGTGGGAACTTGATTTTTAGGCTGGATTCGCTTTTTCCAGTCCCTCATGATGGTAAACGATTTTCGCCTTGCTTTTCAAGGAATTGATGTAAGCCTTCAGTATTTCCTCTTTCTGCTTTGAAACAAGATGATCTGAAATGGACGGTTTGGCTTCAGCCAGAGAGACGGTGCCCGCCTTCTTGCGGTCCATGACCTGGATAACGTGGTACCCGAATTGTGTTTTCACGACGGGGCCGATTTCACCCACTTTCTGGGAGTAAACGGCATCTTCAAAGGGCTTTACGGTGCTCCCCCTCGTCACCACACCGATATTCCCCCCCTTTGCGCTGCTCGGACAATCTGATTCCGCTTTTGCGATGGTGGCGAAATCCTCATTTTTCTCCATCAACCGCTGGCGAATGGCCTCAGCCCTGGCCAGTTTTTTCTTATCTTTCGCAGCATCATCGCCCGCTCCCACCGCAACCAGAACATGTCGGGTTTCCATCCCTTCCGGTGTTTTAAACTGTTCCGAATTATCCTGGTAAAATTGCTGGATTTCCCCATCTGTCGGTGCGGTTGCCCCCGCCACCTGGGTTTCCAGAAGCTTTTTGATTTTCAGGTCTTTCGAAATGGCCTGGATCAACTCATTTTCTGAAAACCCGATGCCTTTGAGATAGACTTTAAAATCCGTGTTCGGGGGAAGGGACGTTTTCAGATCGGCTACCACCCGGTTGACTTCGTCCTCCGTTACGGCAATCTGCTGGTCCTTAACCGCTTTTGTGAGCAGTGCCTCAATAATCATGTTCTGAACCACCCGCTGGTCAAGGTTCCTCCTGATTCCGGCCACCTGTTCCGGGGGGAGGGTCCCCGCCTGATTACCCAGGAGGGTGTCTATTTTACGGTCCACATCACCACGGGTAATCTTAACATCTTCAACCGTGACCAACAGTCTGTTTTTCTCATCCTGCGAGTTGAGCGCCCAGCCATTCAGTGCCAACGCGCCCATGAGTACTAAAACAACCGAGATGAGGATCCCCTTTTTCCAAGCCCTTTTTCCTGTTTCCATGACGTTTTCCTTTCATGTGTTGAGGTTTAACCGATTCTGTCTGTTATCCGCCGTTTGCAGACAAAATCTAGGGCACGGATCTTTCAGGAACCTTTCGGGGTCATTACATTGCTGTAATGGTTGAAATTTTACAACCCCAGGTCTTCATTGATGAGAACCACCTTGATGCGCCCTTTTGGAAAGGACTTCTGGGTGATGGTCCAACTGTTGCAAATGCGCTCGGGGCTTTTGCATTCCTCGCACACCGACGTTTTGGCGCAGGGTGTTTTTTTGTTCAGCCGCATGGCATTTGTTGGGGCTGCATAGTCTTTGATTCGCTCAATAGCGACGTCCAGATCTTCCACGATCTTGTTCCGACCCACCATCACCACCACGTTTCTGGGACCAAAGGTAATGCCTGCCACACGGTTTCCGATCATATCCAGGTTCACCAGTTCACCGGAACGGGTCACGGCATTGGTTCCCGTGATAAACAGATCCACCAGAAGAGACTCTCTTCTCCGTTCCAGGCTTTCTTCAGGGGAGAGCGATTTATCAAAGGTATCCAGGATCTGCGCATCGGGATACCCTTTGAGCATGTCATAGAGCCCGGTTGCCACAAACGTCATGGAGCCTCCCCAGGAAATACTTTTGGGGGCAAGTTTGGGGAGAACCTTATCCATCACCATACGGCCTGCTTCACGGGCATCGCCTGCCATGAATACTTCAAAATTGTTTGATTTCAACACCTCTTTCAGATTTTCAAGACGAAGCTGCCAGTAATTCCGGACCGGTTTTTCCATTGTTTCCTCTCCTTCATTTCTGAAATGATATGAACCTCCTAACCCCCGCTGGCGTATCGATACGCCAGACCCAGGGCCTTGATGCACCGTTCCGGTTCGGTAAAAACCGGAAATCCTAGTGATTCCAATCGCTTTGAAACATCACGCGTCATATTGATGCTGGGACCGTAAACCCAGGTGACCACCGGTTTTCGGGCCGTTTCCTTCAGGGCCTCATACCCTTCCACATAGGCCTTGGTGTTGTTACCTTTGCCATCCGCCCAAACGACGTTGAAAAGGGAGTCCACATTTTCGTCTTCCATGACCGCGATCAGTATTTTGGTGTACACGCTTGAAAAATCCTTCACGGAAGGGATCATGGGGCCGATATCCACCGGAACATGGCCCAGACCGGGGAACATGTCTTCCAGCATTCGGGAGGTATCATTTGACAACCGGGCGCGGACCAGGCCGTGCCGGGCCCCTTCATCCAGAGCCGCAACGCCCACGGCGCCCGTATAAGTGACCATGCCGAATCGGTTTCCCCGGGGGAGCGGCTGGGATGCGAAAAAACGCGGCATTTCAAACATTTCAGCGAATTGGTCCAGTCGCAATACCTTTGTCTGGCGGCAGACCGCGTCAAAGATTTTATCATCAATGGCCAGGCTTCCAGTGTGAGAAGCCGATGCCCGGGCCCCCGCTTCGGTGGTCCCCAGCTTCAGGAGCAGAACCGGTTTTTTTGAGGCCACTCTCCGGCAGACCTCCAGGAACCGCTTTCCGTCTTTTACGCTCTCCACGTAGACGCTGATGATCTCCGTGTCCGTATCGTTTTCCAGGTATTCCAGGAAATCGCACTCATCCAGGTCGCATTTGTTGCCGAAATCGCAGATTTTGCTGATGCCGTAACCCAGATCCCCGTAAGCGTAGGCTTGTGGATTGATCATTCCGGTTTGGGAGCAGATGGAGACCGTCCCCTTCTTGAACTGGTAGTATCCGGCATCGTAGGGGCAGGGATTGAAGCCGTTCATGGCATTGGCAATCCCCGCGGTGTTGGGTCCGATGATGCGTACCCCCAGAGAACGGGCCAGACGGATTACCTCATCCTGAAGCGCAGCCCCTTCAGCATCTCTTTCCGCGAAACCATCCGCCACCAGCACAATGGACATTATGTGTGCTTCCGCACAACGCTTAATGACCCCCGGAACATGACGGGCGTTGATCATCAAGAGAGCCAGATCGGCTTTTCCGGGGATGTCCCGGGGCGATGGATAGACTTTAAGGCCCAGAACCTCCTTATAGTTTCCGGGGTTCACGGGATAGATGTTCCCTTTGTATCCGGCTTCCAAAAGGGATTTGACCACCACATATCCGCCGAAGACACCTTCTTTGAAAGAACCGATAACGGCCAACCCTTCCGGTTCGAAAAAGGGGGCAAGAGCGTTTTCTTGGGGTTTGTTTTGAAGCACTTGATCGTTCTCCTCCGATTATTTTTATGCTACTTCATCAGTATCCTGGCGCCCGCAAACCCAATGAAAACGGATAAGCCTGCAATGATCTGGTTTTTGTCATAAAACTCAAACCCGATTAAAACTGCCAACAGAATAAACAAAAATCCTATGATTTTGGGCCTTCGTATTTTCTTTAATATAAAATCAGAAAGGAACATGCTGACCCAGAACAATAGAAACGCCGAAATGCCTATGACCCACAATTTCATACTTCAATCCTCTTCATTCAATATATCAACAAAGCTGAAAATGGAAACATCGCATACTACCAAATCGTTATGGAAAAATCAGTTTTTTCATGCTCACAATAAGCGGTACCCTTGCGTTTTGGGAATATGTCGTGATATAAGAGGCTTGGTATCGTTTGTGAAAAAAATCATTCAGCCTGAGTTTCTCTGGAGCGTCTCATGGCCCCTCCATTTCAGTCTATCTATTCCCATGGGTTTATCCGTTCGGCGGTCTGCGTGCCATCCCTGCGAGTGGCGGATCCGGTTTACAATGGGGAACATACCTTGTCTCTGGCCCGCCGGGCTGCCGATCATCATGCGGCATTGGTGCTCTTTCCGGAGCTCGGGCTGTCCGCCTTTTCCAATGAGGACCTGTTTCACCAGGATGCACTGCTGGATGCGGTTTTGGAGGTCCTGACCAAGCTCATAGACGAGAGCCGGGATCTGTCCCCTGTTTTGCTGGTGGGTGCGCCCCTTCGCTTTCAAGGAAAGCTGTTCAACTGCGCCCTGGTCATTCACAGGGGAAAGGTTCTGGGGATTGTACCGAAAACATACCTGCCCAATTACCGGGAGTATTACGAAAAGCGCCAGTTTGTCTCCGCTCGCCATGCTCTCCAACAAGATGTCCGCTTTCAGGGTCAATCCGTTCCTTTCGGCAACGACCTGATTTTTGAGGCCGTTAACCTTACGGGGTTCGCGCTGCATGTGGAAATCTGTGAGGACATGTGGGTACCCATTTCCCCCAGCACCTACGGAGCCCTGGCGGGTGCCACAGTGCTGGCGAATTTATCCGCCAGTAACATCACCGTGGGCAAGACGGATTACCGGCGCCTCCTTTGTGCATCCCAGTCGGCCAAGTGCATTTCAGCTTACCTGTACTCTGCTGCGGGTTACGGGGAGTCCACCACGGACATGGCCTGGGACGGGTATGCTATGATTTACGAGAACAATGTCCTGCTGGCCGAGACGAAGCGGTTTCAGGAAGAAGAACAGATCATTTTTGCCGACATTGATCTGGAGCGATTGCTGCAGGAGCGCATGCGCACCACCAGTTTTCAGGACTCGGTGATGGAACATGGCGAGCGGTTGTCTGCCATGCGCCGGATTCCCTTTGAAGTGGCGGTTCCGCAAGGTGTGGTGCCGCTCATGCGGGAGGTATCCCGGTTTCCCTATGTGCCGGGGGAATCCGCTGCGCGGGATGATCGTTGTTATGAGGTTTACAATATTCAGGTTCACGGTTTGATGAAGCGCATGTCGGCCGCAGGCATCAAGAAACTGGTTATCGGCGTTTCAGGTGGGCTTGACTCCACTCAGGCGTTGATTGTTGCCGCCAGAACCATGGACCGCCTGGGTTTGCCGCGCACCCACATTTTGGGCTATACCATGCCCGGTTTTGCCACCAGTGAGACCACGCGCAACAACGCCCGGGGGTTGATGGATGCATTGGGTATCACGGCCCGGGAAATGGACATTCGACCGGCCTGTCTGCAGGTTTTCAAGGATATCGGTCATCCTTTTTCCGAGGGTGAAGAGATTTACGATGTGACCTTTGAAAACGTTCAGGCGGGCCAGCGTACCGCTCACCTTTTCAGGCTGGCCAACTTTCATGATGCCATCGTACTGGGTACCGGGGATTTGAGCGAACTGGCGCTGGGGTGGAGTACCTATGGGGTGGGGGACCAGATGTCCCATTACAACGTCAACGGATCGGTCCCCAAGACGCTCATTCAACACCTCATCGGTTGGGTGGTGAAAACCGGCCAGTTCAACAGGGAAACGGCTGTTGTTCTTGAGGGCATCGCGGGAACGGAAATCTCCCCTGAACTGGTGCCTGACGAGAGCGGTGATCAGACAAAACCTTCCCAGAAAACCGAATCGGCCATCGGCCCTTATGAGCTCCAGGACTTCAATCTCTATTATGTGACCCGTTTCGGATTTCTGCCCAGCAAAGTGGCTTTTTTGAGTCATTGCGCCTGGAGCGATAAAGATCTTGGTGCCTGGCCGGAAATCCTGCCACCGGACCAACGGCATCAATATGATCTGGCCACCATCAAACGATGGCTGGGGGTATTTCTTTACCGGTTTTTTAAAACCAGTCAGTTCAAGCGGTCCGCCCTTCCCAACGGTCCGAAAGTGGGTTCCGGGGGATCCCTTTCACCCCGTGGCGACTGGCGTGCGCCCAGTGATTCGGAAGCCACCGTATGGCTTGATGAGTTGCGCTGTAACGTCCCTGATTATGGGGCTTAAGGAATCCAATGAAAAGAGCTCTGGAGGTTGATTTTGACCGGGGTGTTTGAAATATATGTCCAGACCCATTTTTCCGCGGCGCACGCTTTGAACGGATATCCCGGGGACTGCGCCCGCATTCACGGGCACAACTGGATCATTGATGTCTTTGTCCGGTGCAGCAAGCTTAACGAGATCGGCATCGGCGTTGATTTCAGGGAGATTAAAGAGAGCGTGAAGCGCGTTTTGAAAAACCTGGACCACTTCAATTTGAATGAACTGCCGGCATTTCAAGACGTTAACCCCACATCCGAAAATATTGCCAGGTTTTTATACAGGGAGCTGAGCCGGCAGCTGAACACCGACGGTATCACGGTCTCCAGAATTAAGGTTTCGGAAACCCCCGGTGCCGGCGCCTTCTATTGGGAGGAAGACCCGTGACGCTCCGTATCAATGAAATATTCTACAGCATACAGGGCGAGTCCTCCTATGCCGGGCGACCCTGCGTATTTGTGCGGCTCACCGGCTGCAACCTGAGGTGTTCCTACTGCGACACCCGGTATGCGTATGAGGAAGGGGGCGTTATGGAGATCAACCATATTTTTGAGCAGATCTCCCCCATGGCGTGCCGGCTGGTGGAAATCACCGGCGGGGAACCCCTGGTCCAGGAAAAAACCCCCATTCTGGTGGAAGGCCTGCTGGAAGACGGCTATGAAGTCCTCCTTGAAACCAACGGAACCCAGGATATCAGCCGGGTGGACGATCGATGTGTGAAGGTGGTGGATTTAAAATGCCCTTCCAGCGGCATGAGCGATCATACGGATATGGAAAACCTGAACCGCCTTTCGGTTCGGGATGAAATCAAATTTGTTCTGGGAACCCGTGGGGATTATGAATATGCCAGAAAAATCTTGGGTTACATGGAGTCCCGTTCGATTTTAATCGGCTCCGTTAATTTTTCCCCGGTGTTCGGCCAACTGGAACCGGAAACTCTGGCAGAATGGATTCTGGCGGATCACCTGGCTTGCCGGCTGCATCTCCAGCTTCATAAATATATCTGGGGACCGGATGCAAGGGGGGTTTAGGGGCGGATGAAGGGAAAAAAAGAAAGGGCTGTTGTACTGTTGAGCGGTGGTCTTGACTCAACCACCGTTGCAGCCATAGCCCTTTCCCGGGGGTATGATGTTTTCGGCCTCAGTTTTCATTACGGGCAGCGTCACGCAGTGGAGATTGAGGCGGCCCGGCGGGTGGCGGATAGCCTGGGCGTGACAGAGCATCTTGTTATGGAACTCGATCTCCGGAAAATCGGGGGTTCCGCCCTCACAGACCAGATTACCGTGCCCAAAGACCGCAGCGACGAATCCATGGAAAATGAAATCCCAGTAACCTACGTTCCCGCGCGCAATACCATATTTCTGTCTTACGCCCTGGCGTGGGCGGAAGTGCTGAACGCCCCGGATATTTTCATCGGCGTCAACGCCGTGGACTACAGCGGTTATCCCGACTGTCGGCCGGAATATATCGCGGCGTTCGAACAGATGGCGAACCTGGCCACAAAAGCGACTGTGACGGGTCGGTGGCGCATTCACATCAGGACCCCCATCATTTCCATGAGCAAAGGGGAAATTATCAAAACGGGACTTGAGCTGGGTGTTGACTACAAACTGACACACAGTTGTTATGACCCGGCACCGGAAGGCGGCGCCTGCGGTCTTTGTGACAGCTGCCTTTTGAGGAAAAGGGGCTTTGGGGAAGCCGGCGTAAAGTGGATACCATGAAAATCGGATTTCGCATTCTGGTGGTATTGATTTTGATGGCCTTTGTTGCGGGGCTGCCGGTCGGGGCTGTTGCCGAGCCTCCGGCTAAGATTAAATTTGGTCACGTGGCGCCACCCTTTCTCGGACAGAGCAAGGGCGTGGAGGCATTCGCTGCCCATGTTAAAGAAAAAACCAGTGGCAGAATTGATATTGCGACCTTTCCCATGGGCCAGCTGGGTGGAGAACGTTCCCTGGCGGAGCAGGTTCAGAGTGGCACGCTACAGATAGCCGCTGTCTCCACGGCGGTGCTCCAGAACTTCGTACCCCAGGCGGCCATTCTGGATATGCCTTTTATTTTTCCGGATCGAAAAACCGCATACGCCACGCTGGATGATCCGGAAGTGCAGAAAAAAATCTTTTCCTATTTCCCCAAAAAAGGATTTGTGGCCATCGGATGGTCTGAAAATGAATTCAGGGATTTCACCAACAATAAACGGCCGGTTCGCAAGCCCTCGGATATAAAGGGTCTCAGGGTTCGGGTCATGAACTCCCCCGTTTATCTGGATACATTCAAGCAGATGGGCGCATTTCCGGTGGGGGTCCCTTTTCCGGAAATTTATAACGCACTTCAAACTGGTGTGATCGATGCGCAGGAAAACCCCATTCTCACATCCGTGTTAATGAAATTTACGGAAGTGACCAAGAATGTGACCATCACCAACCACTGTTTGTCCGAGTGCGTCATTATTGTGGCCCCGGATTACTGGGAAACCCTTTCGCCCCAGGATCGACAGATCTTCATTGAAGCCGCCAAGGTGGCCATTGATACCAATCGGAAAGTCAATGTCGAATTGCACCAAAAGCTGCCTAAAATCGGCATCAGCATTGCGGAATACTGCGAGAAGAACGGGATTGAGGTGATTGACCTGACGCAGGAAGAGCGAAAGGTATTTCAGGAGGCGCTGGTCCCCGTATGGAACAAATACCGAAAAAAAATCGGCAACGAACTTTTTGATTTCATGCTGAAAAAGATCAAGGAACATCAGGATCCTGTACCCGATTTCTAATCCCTGAAATATTCTACGGCATTCCGAAAGATAGCGATTCCCCCCCCTTCTTCCGTTTCGATGCTTTCTCCACGGCGGGCGAGCGCCTGCTTTCGCCGGGTCCAGTCCGGGTGATTGGTGAAATGGTTGAAAGCCTCCGGATGAGGCATGAGCCCGAAGATGCGGCCAGTGGGATCGCATATGCCGGCAATATCGGACAGGGACCCGTTGGGATTTGAGGGCCAATGGCCATTGGCTGGGTTTCCGTCATCATCGGCGTATCGGAGCGCAACCTGGTTGTTTTGAAAAAGCCTATGAATGGTATCTCCGGTGGCATAAAATTTCCCTTCCCCATGCCGGACCGGGAACTCCGCACGGGAAAGCCCCCTGGTGAAAATATTGGGTGATTGGGTGTTGACTTTCAGGTTTACCCAACTATCGATAAAATTCCCGGAATCATTATGGGTCAAGGCCACCTCCCTGTCCTGGTACCGACCGTCAAAACCGGGCAGCAGTCCCAGATTGACCAGCGCCTGAAACCCATTGCATATTCCCAGGATCAGATTTCCCGCATCCACGAAGGCTTTGAGCTGTTCACCCAGGTGTCGCTTCATTTTAGAGGCCATGAGTACCCCTGCGCCATGATCGTCGGCCCAGCTGAAGCCACCTCCAAAGACCAGGATCTGATAGTCTTCAAGGGGCATGGCGGAAGTGCCTTGCGCATTGCTGATCAACTGGTTGATGTGCATCCTCCGGGAATCGGCGCCGGCCAGGTGCAACGAAAAATCGGTTTCGTTATCGCAATTAAGCCCATAGCCGGTGAGGACCATTGCTTTTACCCTTTTCATATGAGATCTCCAAAAGGCTTTTTCCATGAATCTTTTAGACGGTGGATGTTTTCGTTGATAATTGTGTCACCAGCATCTCCTGTGATGATAAAATCAGGTGCCTCGGTTACCGTACCGACCTCGGCCAGTTTCATTCCGGAAAAACACGCTTCAAACGTCGCTTTGTGCTTGGGCGCCACCGTTATGACGAATCGGCCGCACGATTCGGAGTACAGCTTCTGGGTGTTTGAAAGATCCGGTGCGCCGGGGATCAGCGGCAACCGAAGCATTACCCCCAACGCCCCACCCATCGCAGCCAGGGCCAGGTGTACGGCCAGACCGCCTCTTGCCACGGCGTGGCAGGAAGCAACCAGTTCGCTGTTGATGGCTTGATGAAGGGCAACATATTGGGGAAGAAACGCTTCCGGGTGAACCCTGGGGGCATTAAGCCCCACCTGTTCCATCATCTGGTAATATTCTCCCCCGCCCAGCTCATTTCGCGTTTCCCCCAGCACGTAGACCAGATCTCCCGGGAATTTCACGTCCATGGTAACGGCTTTGGTAATATCGGCCATGACGCTTGAGACCGTGAAAAGCAGCGTGGGCAATCCCGAAACTTTGCGCCGCTCCCCGAATGGCCCCTTGAGGTTCCCGTCAATATACATGCTGTCTTTCCCCGAAAGAAGGGGGATATTGTATTGAAGGCATGTGTCCCTGAGGGCCTCATTGGATCGAACCAGCTGGGCGGCCTTGTATTTGCCATCCGGATTTTGAATGGGATCATATTCAATGGTGGGCCAGCAGAAATTGTCCACACCGGCCAGGTGGTCCGGATCACCCCCCACCGCCAGGACTTTTCTGACTGCCTCATCCATGGTGGCCGTCGTCATATGGTAGGTATCAATTTTGGAAAAGGCGGGGTTGACGGCTTGAGACACGGCAATCCCTTTGGGGGATTTCAGCACCGGCCGGATCACCGCTGCATCGGAAGGCGTATCACGCTCTTTCCCCACCAGGGGCTTGATCACGCTGGTTCCCTGGACCTCATGGTCATACTGCCTGGCAATCCAGTTGCGGGATGAGATGTTGGGCCGCCCGAGCATGGCGTGAAGGAGCGTGCCGTGGCGTGCGGGTTCAGTGATGACCGGTTCCGTCAGGCCGCGCATTTTCGGAGGGAGCCATTCCGCATCAAATTCCCATTGGGGAAAATCCGATTCCAGCAGATCCATTCGAATGAAGGCGCAGGTCTCGTGTTTATATTTCAGGTGCAGAAAACCGGAGTCGGTGTACTCCCCGATGACGGTGCTTAAAACCGCATGCTGTTGGGAGAGGGACATGAAACGATCCAGGTGTTCCGGTTTAACGGCAATGGTCATTCGTTCCTGGGATTCGGATATCCATATTTCCCACTGGTTCAAGCCTTCGTATTTCAGCGGCACCTTATCCAGATGTACGATGCAGCCGTTGCTGAATCGGGCCGATTCGCCCACGGAAGACGAAAGCCCCCCGCCCCCGTTGTCGGTGATAAAGTGGATCAGGCCTTCATCCCGGACTTCCAGGAGGAAGTCGTGCATTTTTTTCTGGGTATAGGGGTCGCCGATCTGCACATGGCCCGCCGGCGTGCTTTCGGAATAGGTTTCGGAAGCCGCCGTCACCCCGTGAATACCGTCTTTTCCCACCCTTCCGCCGCTCATGATGATCAGATCCCCGGGGGAAGTGGTTTTTTTGTGTGAAGGCCTGTTTTCCACCCTGGAGGGCATAATCCCCAGTGCCGTCACGAACACCAGGCATTTTCCCGTGTAGCTTTCGTCAAAGAGCAGCAGGCCGTAGGGCGTGGGAATACCGCTCTTGTTGCCGCCGTCCCGAACCCCTTCAATGATGCCGTCCAAGAGACGCCTTGGATGCAGGTGGGGCTCAAGAGCCCCTTTGTAATCACGCTGCCCCACGCAATACCCATACATGCCCAGGATCAGTTTCGATCCCTTTCCGGTCCCCATGGGATCCCGATAAATACCCACGATTCCGGTAATGGACCCGCCGTACGCTTCCATGTTGGAAGGGCTGTTGTGGGTTTCCCCCGTGATACAGTAGTAGTGGTCAGGATCAAAGCGGGCCACGCCTGCGTTATCCCACAAAACCGATACCACCCAATCCTTTTCCGCCTGGATCTTCAGGGTCGGCGCTTCGATACAGGTTTTAAAGAGGCTGTCGATGGTTTGCCGCTCACCGGTTTCAAGGTCGTGGAAATGAAATTTTCCCCGGAACGTGTTGTGGTTGCAGTGATCGCTCCGGGCCTGGGAAATGTATTCCAGTTCCACATCGGTGGGAAGATCAAGCCCTACTTTTTTCCTCTCCTCCAAAATGTCTTCCCGCAGAAAATAGGCGCGAATTACCGGGATGTCCCGATCCTGAAGGGCCAGATTCCGCTCCTTGGAAATCTGTTTCAGGGCTTCATTGCTTTCGATGGACAAGGTTTTTACTTCCGGTTCGTGGCTCAGGATAACCTTAGGGATCGGGAATCCAAGGCCCTTTTCGGCGTTCCATTCCCCCTTGGAGAAAATTTTCCATTGCTGAATGGCAGCGTTGGCCAGAAGCTCCCCTGCGATGCGATGGGCTTGATCCTGGGTAAGGTTTCCTCTGATTTCATAGCATTTAGAGGTGTAAACCGCATCTTCGGGTTTGAATGCCATACCCAGGAGGTCCTCAATGGCTTCACGGGCGGTGCTTCCTGCCGTATCCCGCACGCCTGGGCGAAAACCGACCCAGATGATCCAGTCAAAATCCCTTTGCATGGGGGAATAGGAACTCTCCTCGGTGATGGGATTGGTGAATATCTCGTTTTGAATCCGTGAGAGCTGGTTGGCATCGAGATGCGCGTCAATGGTTAGAACGCGGATCACCCGGACATCTTCCACGTCATAACCGAAGTAGGCCTTTGATTTTTTCACAATGCCGGCGCCTGATGCGTCCGGGAGCTTTTCTTTCAATCTGATTTCCAGTCTGAATGACATTGGCACATACCTGTTTCATCAAGATTTTTAAGGAACTTGTTCCCCGCTTTGTATCTTGAAACCAAGGCTCGCGTCAACCGCATTTCAAGGGAGGGTTTTTTCCCGAAACGTGTGCAAGCTTGCAATTGAGAGTTTCAATGCGTATCTTTCGGGTGTCGGATAGAGATAATCTTAAGGAGTAATCTGAACAATGGAAAAAATAAAAACGGAAGAGATCGAAAAAAAGAATGCTGGAAAGGTTCCCAATCAGCAGGAACTGGAAAAAGAATTGGGGGATTACCTTTCCAAAAAATACGGTGACCGGGTCAAAATTATTTCTCCATTTGTTGTACCCAAAAAGGATGCAACGGACCCGGACGGAAAAAAGTCGGGATCCAAAGGCTCGGACATGGATGATTTTTATATGATGCCCGAGGAAATGGAATCCTACCTGGATGGTTTTGTGGTGAAGCAGGATCAGGTCAAGGCTGTGCTGGGAACCAAGATATGCACGCATTTCAACCGGATCAGGTTCAGCCAGCAAAGGGAAAGCGAAAGTTTCAAGGGCGCCGGCAAAAAATCAGGCGTCGGGATGATCAAGAACAATGTGCTGATGATCGGCCCCACCGGTGTGGGGAAAACCTATATTATCAAACTCATTGCTCAGAAACTGGGTGTGCCCTTCGTAAAGGGCGATGCCACCAAGTTCAGCGAGACCGGGTATGTGGGTGGAGATGTGGAGGATCTCATCCGGGATCTGGTCTATGAAGCAGATGAAAATATCGACCAGGCTGAAAACGGGATTGTTTATATCGATGAGATTGACAAGATATCATCGTCGAGAAACTTGATTGGACATGATATATCCCGCACGGGCGTTCAGAGGGCCTTGTTGAAGCCCATGGAAGAGACCGATGTGGATTTGAAGGTTCCCCATGACCCCATCAGCCAGATTCAAGCCATTGAACATTACAGGCGAACGGGAAAAAAGGAAAAGAAGGTGGTGAACACCAAGAACATCCTTTTTATCATGAGCGGGGCTTTCGGGGATTTAACCGAAATCATCAAGAAAAGATTGCAGCGACAGGGGATCGGCTTCGAGGCGGACGTGAGACCCACTGAAATTCCATGGGAGATACTCAAAGAGGTCCGGGCCCAGGACCTGGTTGAGTTCGGCTTTGAATCGGAGTTTGTGGGAAGACTTCCGGTGGTGGTGGTATTCGATGAGCTGAACAAGGACGATCTGTTCGAAATTCTAAAAAATCCCAATAACCCCATTATTATCAGCAAACGGATGGATTTCAAGGCCTACGGGATCGACATCAAGTTCGAAAATGGCGCTTTGAAACGCATCGCAGAAATGGCGGAGACGGAAAAGACGGGGGCCCGAGGGCTGGTAAGCGCCATTGAAAAAGTCCTGATCCCTTTTGAAACCCGGTTGCCATCAACGGATATCAAACGGTTTCTGGTCACACGCGAACTGGTTGACGACCCCGACAAACTCTTGTCCCGGTTGCTGGAAAAACACAATGACCCGGAGTGGATTGACCGTTTTGAAAAGGCCCGAAGTCTTGAGATGGAGGAAATTAAACAATACATAGGGGAACGGGCCGAATATTTCAGCCATAAATCAGGCCTCGATCTGTATGATCGGAGGCTGGAACTCATTGGAGGACTCTATTTACGCCATGTCACGGATGTGGACGTGGCCATTGAAAATCTGGCGGCCATGTACGAACAGATCCACGCTGAGACGGATGCTTTGAGGGAAAATCTCGATGTAAAAATTTTGCTGGATGACAGCGCTGTGGATGAAATTATCCGCCAGGCCATTGAATCGGGACAGAACGTGAGGAACCTCACATTTCAGCTGGCCAAACGGCTGGAATACGGGTTGAGGCTGGTGAAAGATCGTGTGGGCAAGGAAGATTTCATTATTAACAGTGAAGCGCTTACCCATATGGAGTCATTTATCAACGATCTCATGAAAAAGGCGTATCAGAGTGAGAATCCTCCGGATCAGGAGATAATTGAGGAATAGCCCCGCGGGGGGCAGGGATGGCTGGCGTTCTAAAGTGATCCCTTCAAGGTGTTTTCAAAGGCCTCGTCGATCCGCTGTTCCAGATATGAGACGATGTCTTCCCTGTTTTCGAAAAGGTCGAAACAGTAGCCGTCTATACCCAGAACCCCCTTGGGCACCATGTTCCCTTCCCCGGCGGGGTCCGTCACACGGTCGTCGTAGAAGCACACGGAGAGCCATTTGCTGTCCGGGTCGTCATCCACGATGTCGATCAATGTGACCAGTGTCACCGCATCCTCCGCCCGGATTCCGGCCCTGAGGGAGTAGCTGATGCCCGGCCTTGGCACAAAAGACAGAACCGCCCCCGTTTTTTCCGAAAACCGGTTGGCCAGCCTGACAAAAGCGCCCTTTATGTCCTGATCATAGCGGGTCCATTTCTCAAGGATTCCCGTGAGATTCCTGAAGTCCTCCCCGCTTGAAAACATGCTTTCCTGCATTTTTGGTATTTCGCTCCTTACAATTCCCTATTTTTTTCACGGGTCATGTCAGGCCACATCATATAATCCCCGATCACGATCCTGCAGGTATACGTACCTGAAGGCGCCTTTTCGGCCCTCCTGAAACCATTTCAGGCCGGTTTTACGGCAGGCGGGACAGGCCGCCATGGGAATGTGAATGCCCAGGATATGCTGACCGGTGCTGGCGGTGGATGCAATGGCAAAGGCACCGGCGCAATGAGAGCAGCACCTTATTCTTTCATTCTGTCTTTCCTGAATCCCGTCCGTGTCATAAAAGATGTCCCGGCGCCGCTCCTGGATTTCACCTTCGTCATGGGGCTTTTTCTGGAGCCCCCCCCGCAAAAACAGGTCCTTCAGCGCTTCAACCAGTTCTTCAATGTGCCGGGTGACATCCTGGGATTGCGGGCGATAGTCTTTTTCGTAGTTGGGTTCCTTTACAAAGGAGGTGTCCATGCCGGCCATGGCCATGATAATGCCCACATTCACGTAGGGAAGGGCGTTTTCAATGGCGTAACCGCCTTCAAGCACGGCGATGTCCGGTTTCAGGCGTTTATTCAAAATGGAATACCCGCGGGCCGAAAAGTTCATATTGGTGATGGGGTCGTTGAAATGGTTGTCCTGGCCGGCCGAGTTGATCACAAGTTCAGGCTTGAATTCTTCCAAAATGGGCATCACCAGTTCATCCAGGGTATAGAGGAAGCCTTTTTCACCCGTCTGGGGGGGGAGCGGAATGTTAATGGTTCTCCCTTGGGCATTGGGTCCACCGGACTCACTGGGGAAACCGCTTCCCGGGTAGAGGGTGCGGCCATCTTGATGAATGGAAATGAAAAGCGTGTCGGGGTCGTGCCAGTAGATATCCTGGGTCCCGTCACCATGATGACAGTCCGTATCCACTATGGCCACTTTTCGAATGCCGTAATGGGCCCTGATGTACTCAACCATGACCGCTTCAATATTGATATTGCAAAAACCCCGATTGCCGTGAACCACGCGCATGGCATGGTGCCCTGGTGGCCGAACCAGGGCGAAAGCGCTTTCCACTTCCCCTTTCAATACCGCATCCGCTGCCACAAGACAGCCGCCGGCGGATATCAGGTGGCTCTCCGTTGTGACGGCAGCCTCGTCGGGAACACAGAAATGGGTCCGTTGAATGTCTTCATAGGCTGCTGGGCGTACACGGTATTCCACAATTCCCGGAATATCCAGCAACCCTTCTTCCATGACCTGATCCTGCGTGTAGAGAAGGCGTTCTTCACGCTCAGGGTGATCGGGACTGATGGCCCAGTCAAATGCGGGGAAAAAGACCAATCCGGTTTTTCGTTGGGCGCTTATCATGCGTCTTTGCTCCTTTTCCATTGGGGAATGAGTCCCGGCGTAATGCTCATTTTAAGGCGAATGTTTCGACCCACTGCCCTGTAGCCGCGAATCATGTTGAACACCTGCTTTTCCGTGATGCTGGTTTTCAGCGAATTGCTTTGTGCCCCGATCATCATGGCGTGTCGGAAAAGGGAATCCCGGGCCAGGGTTATGGCCTGGTCCATATCGAAGCGGCGATCGGCTTTGTGTTCCTCCCCGGCCTCGGGAATGATCACCGTGCCCCGTTCCGTATCCGCCTGAAGGGTCACTTGTGCGGTGACCCTGGCCACAGCCGCCCCCACGGCGTTGGCCACATCATAATGGGGCGGCACACGGCAGGGCAGCCCCAGCGCCTTTTCCATATAAGGGGCGATATGGGGGGCGGGACCCCCCATGATAAGGACCGAAGTGGGCGCAATTTTTTCTTCATTCAAAACCTGGTGGATGGTGTAAACCGGCTGAGCATTGATGTCGAATATAAAGGCCCTGGCCGATTGGGCAATGATTTCGGCCATTTTCTTCAAAACACGTTCCGCCGCACCTTCGGCGTTACAACCCAAAGTGGCGCCAAGGCTTTCCATGGCGGTTCTCGCAGCTCCCTTGTCTCCCAACGATAAAAGCCCGAGTGTCACCAACGCGTCGGTGGGAGTCGCCATGTTCCCTCCGAATGCGGCGGGAGGTCCGTTTCGCAAAGGCCCCACGGTCATGTTCCCGGCATCATTTATTTGAATCACACTGTCTCCGCCCGTTCCCAGGGAATGGGTGATGATGGATCGAATCAATGTCTTGTAGCGACCCAGTTTAATCCCATGGGGATTGAGAAGCGGCATGCCGTCCAGAACCACAGACATGTCCGTGGTGGTCCCGCCCACGTCCAGCACCAGGGTCGCCCCCTTGCATCCATCCAGCGCCAGGGCACCCATGACGCTTGCGGCCGGACCGGATTGCGCTGTTCGAGCAGGCAGTGCGGTGCTTTTTATGAGATCAATGGTGCCCCCATCCGGTTTCAAAAGATAGCGTGGTGCATGTAGTTTTTTTTCGTCCAGGATGTGCGTCAGTGCATCGAAAAAGGATTTGTATCGTTTATGGAGGGACGCATTCAGGTAGGTGGTAAAAATGCGACGGGGAAAATTGAGCCCACCGGAAACCGTGTGCCCCATGGCCACATGTAAGAAATAATCTTTGACCCAATCAACAATCTGGAGTTCGTGGGCGGCATTTCGAACGGAAAATTTTCCGACAACCCCAATGGTATTGATACCCTCATCCCGAAGCTGAGCAACCGTTTCCATGACGGATGCCTTGTCCAGAGGGACAGCCTCGAATCCCTGGTGGTCCAGACACCCTTCCACCACGTGAAATGAAGGGCCCACGGAAAAACAGGCGGGATCAATGCCGGGGCCACCGGATACAATCATGCCGGTTGGTTCAAGACGGTCTTCGACGATGGCATTGGTTGCCAGGGTCGTTGAAAAGGCCATCCGCTCGATCTGCCCCGGTTCAACATCCCTGAGGGTGCTTTCAAGGGCCTTTCGGAGGGTTAACAGGAGATCCTCCCCGGTGGGAATTTTCGTTGCCGCCAGGATTCGGTCTCCTTCTATGAGCACCGTGTCGGTCTGCGTTCCGCCTACATCAAGTCCCAGAATCATTGTTTCACCGCCCTGGAATAAGTAATGGTTTTAATGATGTAATCTGTGGATTTATACTTCGATTCACTTTCTCATGTGAGCGCGATGGCTTCTGTCCGTTCTTGAAGCGGGAGAATGGGTGCAACCGCACTGACAGTCAACACCCAGTCCTCTTAATCCCATCGTTTTTTGTTCATGGTAGCAGCTGCGGAATAAAATGTGAAGGGAGAGTTTAGATCAAGGATTTGTGGGTTGGAAATTGGGCTTGCTTAGTGTACGAAAAGGTGCTATGTAGGCTTCCTGGTAATCTTTAGGGAATATTGGCCCCTTGCTTTAAATGGGGGATTCTTTGAATATCTTGAAATTAAGGAGAAATGCTGATGCGACACAACTTGGGGATTCGACTGTGGATGACGGCTGTGGTGCTTTCTTTGATACTTGTGGCTGGTTCCGGTTTCGCTGAGGAAAAAAAGTCCGGTTCGGATAAGGCGGCTGTGGTAAATGGGGACGTGATTACGCGCGGTGACCTGGACCGCGCCGTAGATTTTGGCAAACGGCAGGCCACGCAGAAAGGGCAGCCTTTGAGTCCAGAGCAACTGGCAGCGCTCGAAAAAGATGCCTTAGATAAATTGATCGGCATTCAGCTGCTGTATCAGGCCAGTAAAAAAGCGGGAAACAAGGTAGACCAAAAACAGGTGGATGAAAAATTTGCTCAGTTTAGAAAACGTTTTCCCACGGAGGACGCTTTCAAAAAGGCCATGGGGGAATGGCATGTAACCGAGGCGGACATGAAAGCTGAGCTCAAGAAGGGCATGGTCACTGAAGCGTTTGTGGTCAAGAACTTTGTGGACAAGACAACGGTGCCGGAAGAAAAAGTGAAGGCGTACTATGACAGCAACCCACAGTTTTTCAAACAGCCGGAAAAGGTAAAAGCCAGCCATATCCTGGTCAAGGTCAATCCGAAAGCCACAGAGGCGGAAAAAGCTGAGGCCATGAAAAAGATCCAGGCGATCCAGGAAAAACTCAAAAAAGGAGCTGATTTCGCTGAACTGGCCAAAACATCTTCAGAAGGACCCAGTGCTGCCAAAGGCGGAAGTCTGGGCTATTTCGGGCGGGGGCAGATGGTCGGACCTTTTGAGGATACCGCTTTTTCTCTTGAACCTGGAAAAGTAAGCGACGTGGTTAGAAGCCCGTTTGGATACCACCTGATCAAGGTTATGGATAAGAAACCTGAAAGCACCATTCCCTTTGAGACCGTAAAGCCCCGTATTGAGCAATACCTGAAACAGGAAGAAGTACAGAAAGAAATAAAGAAATATATTGACAACCAGCGCAAGGAAGCCAAGATTGAGATCTTTCTGAAAAACGCTTCCTGATATCGAAGCTATTATGCCGAAATGACGCGTATTTTCTGGAGGGATGGCCGAGTGGTCGAAGGCGGCGGTCTTGAAAACCGTTGAACGAAAGTTCCGTGGGTTCGAATCCTACTCCCTCCGCCATATCATATTCCTGCTAGTTCCCTTGAGCCTTAAAAGGCATTATTTTTATTGAAGAAATTTAAAACTGTTTTCCTGAGATTTCCCTTAATAACCCTTGACATCATCCCCCATGCGACAGTACAATAGACAGTAACGGAAAACAGGCTGTTTTGTTGTACTGTCACATTCATGTAAATAATTGTTTTCAAAAAGTCATTCCTTCATTTTTTGGCAATACGGCAGAATCAGCCTCCGAACCGATGGAGGGCCACATTATGCTGTCAGATTTAGCC
Organism: Desulfobacteraceae bacterium; assembly: GCA_016844935.1. GTDB lineage: Bacteria > Desulfobacterota > DSM-4660 > Desulfatiglandales > Desulfatiglandaceae > NaphS2. Next base: position 25,857 of record JAERTK010000103.1, read on the forward strand.
ATTAAAGCCGCAAAGCCAAAATCAAAACAGTATCGTTTAGCAGACGAAAAAGGGCTGTACCTTCTGATTCGTCATTCCGGTAAACTCTGGCGTTTTGATTACCGGATAAAGGGGAAAAGAAAAACTATTTCTTTCGGTTCATATCCTGAAACGTCACTTGCAACAGCGCGAAAAAAACGAGATGAAGCCCGGTCTATGGTTCAGGATGGTATTGACCCTTCAGAGGCTAGGCAGGAAAAAAAACAGATGCAGACGGAAGCAGCCCGTAACACGTTTGAGGTTGTCGCCAGGGCATGGTTTCGAGAGGAATTGTCCGGCTGGTCAGCAAGACACGCTGATTCGGTCATTAAACGGTTGGAATACAATGTGTTTCCCTTCATCGGCAGCAGGCCCATAGCCGAAATAACCTCAAAGGAACTTTTGCATGATGTTCTTCAGAAGATCATTGACAGAGGAGCAATCGAAACAACTCGCAGGGTTAAACAGATATGCGGGCAGGTGTTTCAGTATGGGATAGAAAAAGACCGGTGTGAACAAGACCCGGCAGCAGGGTTGTTAAAAAAGCGGCTGAAGTCTCAGACAAAACCAATGGCCACAATTACCAACCGTAATGAAATCGGTGCACTCATGCGGGCCATTGATGAGTATGAGGGCCAGTTGATCACCCGGTATGCCCTTCAGCTTGCAGCCTTGACGTTTGTGAGACCCGGAGAACTCCGTCAAGCTGAATGGTCGGAGATGGACCTTGATGAAGCCATGTGGACCATCCCTGCATCGAAAATGAAGGTGAAAAAAGATAAGAAAAACGATCCTGGATACGATCACCTTGTACCATTGTCAAAACAGGCTATAAATGTTCTGGTAAACGCTCAGACCCTCACTGGCGACGGTAAATACGTGTTCCCATCTATCAGGTCAAACGATAGGCCAATGTCCAACAACACGGTGCTGGCGGCACTCAGGCGCATGGACTTTGACAAAACCCAAATGACCGCCCATGGATTCCGGGCTATGGCCAGTACACAGCTGTACGAGCAGGGTTACAGGTCAGAAGTCATTGAAGCGCAGCTTGCACACATAGAAGGTAATAAGGTGAAGGCAGCTTACAACAGGGCCAAATACCTGATTGAAAGAAAGAAAATGATGCAGCAATGGGCTGATTTCCTGGATGCATTGAAGGAAAACAAAAAGCTGATCCCTTTCAAAAAGGCAGTGGGAGACGAATAGACGGTTTAACAGTCTCCCAGGGATAGGGTGGCTCCCGAAAAGGGCGGTATTCCTGAACCGCCCCTTCCCCTGGATTATCGATTCAGGAGTCAATACAGGAGTTGGCGATTATGAATGAGAAACTTCAATACCTTCTGGCAGTCCACCAGCGCCTTGTGGCCGCTATTTTGGCTTATGAGGCAAAGGACCGCTTGAAATTCAGCGCAAAGAGGTACGCTGAAATACATCATGCCGCTGAAACACACCTGGATGCAGAAGATCAGCTTAACGAAATCATCACCCGGAAAGACCCCACATTGGAAAAGATTGCATCCCTGATGCTGGAAGATGGGTTTGAATTCTCCGAGGACTATCGGGAATTCTGGATGCAGCTCCAAGCGTTAATCCTGATGCGTCACATGGACAAGACACACCAGAACGGTTTTCTTGATCTTCTCACGATGGACGGGATCTTCCTTGCGGGGCAACACATTGGAAGATTGCAGTCCAAAGGGTATGAATACGACCTTCAGCACCATAAGTCCACACTGAGGAGGAAGGATAAATCCCCCGGTGATGTGGCTTTCCTGGATGCTTACCGGAAGCATGGGCCACCGGCATGGGGAAAGCATGTTGCCCAAAAGGTTACAAAGGACTTGAGGGAGCAGGGTTATGAAATCGGGGAGGATATGTGCAACAAGCGTATTCGAAAGCTGAAGGATAAAGGGCTTATTGATAAAGATGGGATCATTAATGAAGATGCTTACCAGAACATACAGGAGCAATCTATCACTGAACCACAGATGCAGGGATGCCTGAAAGGGATCATCTCATGAGGTTTTAACTCAGCCGACAGTCATCCAGATTACCCGCAATACGAAGCCCGGTTCCCACTATGAGGACCGGGCTTTTGTGTTTTCGGGTTGATGTTATTCGGCTTCACGGTTCATGGGTAAGTAGTGGCATAGGGCCATGTATCCATTCTTCCATCGGTCAATGAAAAACATGCCGGAAATTGATGGGTCGATAATGGCAACGGAACAGGAGCAGAAAGGCCGACAGAGGCGAAATCCGAATCCGGTATGAACCTAATACCGACAGAGGACCCGCACCACATATTTTTTGGACCCCTATTTCCACC
>JAERTK010000104.1 GCA_016844935.1 Desulfobacteraceae bacterium
TTGGCCGTAGCAGTTCTTTTTGGGCACCCCTGCCTTCGCCTACACGTCACCTCCTTTCAGGCCCATGACGTAAATTTCACCTGTAAGTTAGGGACCATCCGGCCGCACCTCAGAAAACGATCGCTTATGTCGAATATCCAGTTTTAAATCTTGAGTATCCCTTTCTTACTATTCTTTTGTGCTTGACTTTGATTTCCAGAATTTCTTTCGAAATCCCAATAGTCCCAGCAGCCCGGACCCCAGGAGGAAGATGGTGGCCGGTTCGGGTACTTGACCGCCGGGGGGAGGCTCTCCACCGCCACCCCCACCGGAGTAAAGACTGATGTGGGATAGCCCGGGAACATTGCCGTTTTTTCCAACTCTGAACTCAGTATCTTCTTCAAGATCCCAGTCTCCTTTCCATACGCCAGATGTCGTTTGGTCCACAGAAAAAACTGAAAAATTATTCCCCGCTTTTATCGCGAAGAAATCAACTGGCTGTGAAAACGTTAATTCTCCCCCAATTATTTTACCATCTTTTGTGTTTGTTACTTTTAAGTCAACGGAAAAGCCATCGTCTGTTGTAATAGTAATTACATCGTCTACGCTCGCGTTCCCGGGATTTCCAATTTCTTGAATCAAGTCTAAATCGTTACCAGGTTGTGTGAAGTCATATGAGTTATCGAAATCTGTTATAACGTCGATTACTCCTTGTTGATTATTTAGATCATTTCCTGACATTTCTCCCATGTACGACGCTGATGCATCAAATGCCAGAAAGAAATTCAAAAATAAACCCGCTATGCCCACTGCAATTATTTTTGTTGTCATAGTGTTTCTCCTATTAATGAATTGTAGCGTAGGGTTGTAATGCAATAAACATGCTAAAAGAGGAGGCAAGACAGAGATTTCAAGCGAAAAATAGTCAACTGCTTGGTTTTGATATATTTATTGTGCTCAAACTTTGGAAGACGTTTCCGTTTGGCTGGAATGGTTTCGCCCCTTATCGTATTTTTTTGAGACAGTTGTTTTAAAAAGAGACCAACATTTTTTCCATTATGATACACAAGTTGTGCTTGCTTTTCTAGTCTGTCGATAATTTTGATTCTTTCGATCTCTTTTCTCTGATCCTTCGATACATCCTCAAAGGGAAAATCAGCCCGAAAAAAGGGATCATATACATGGCAGCGAGGGTCGGTTCCAAGGGGCCGAAGAATTCGGCAGCAAACACCAACACCAGCACGTTGTTGACATTGCCGATGGTGATGACGGCGGCCAGTTGATTTTGAACCGGGGATCTGAACAGAAAAAGGAGTCCGGCCACCAGATATATACCCCCAAGGGCAACTGCAGCCAGGGTGGCCTGAATGATGATGGCGGGGTGTTTGTAAAAGAAAGCGCTGTATTTGGAAAAAACCGCCAGATTGATGGATGCGAAGATGGCAAGCGAAATGGGATAGCGACGCTTCATGAGGCCGTCGATGAGTCTCGGCCACAACCGTTTCAGGGTTTCCACGATGATGACCGGCACAACCACCACCAGCAGGAGCATGCGCATCATTTGCAGCAGTGAAATAGTCATCTCCTGCTCCAGCAGCACCTTCACCAGGGCGGGGAGGGTAAAAGGGACGGCAAAGGAGGTGATCACCACCATCACCAGGACCAGCGGTCCGTTGGCCCCCACCAGACCGGATATGAACGGGGCTACAACACCGGTGGAGACGCCGGTCAACAGCAGTGCTCCGATGGCATAGGCAGGGGCAAATTGCAGAAAAAGAAAATAGACCAGGACCGGCAGCAGGATCATCTTGAAACAGGCCAGCCAGATTACGGTTGGGCCGTTGTTTCGAATGAGGCGCCAGATGTCGTTTAACTCAATGGACAGAAAACTCAGAAAGAGGAGGGACATCATGAGGTACAGGGGGTAGGGCTGAAAAACAGAAGCCGGTTCCGGGAAAAGGATGCCTGCGAGCATGGATGAAAAGATGACCAGAAGGAGTATGAGATCATTGAGCCTGAACATGGATTACCTTGTGAAAATGATGCTGTACTGACCTTCAGACCCCTCAAAACAGACACGGCATTTTATTTCGGCGTCATGCGCTTGTCCATCAGGTTGTTTCCCCTGCTTGGGGAGCGGCTCCAGGTGCACCTCAAATCCCAATTCCCTGTACATCTGAACCGCTTCACTGAGACGGGGTTCGGCAGCTATAAACTGCCTGCGCCACCCCTGACGTTCCAGGTTTCTGGTGATGGTTTCTTCAGATGTCATGGGCCTTGTGCTACGCTTCAGCCAAAATGAGCGTCTTTCCGGAAAGCGCTCGCAGAACCGGATCTGCCAGAGCGGATGGGTTCGAAAGCCGTGGGAGTGCTCTCCGGCTGATCTTGAACCCCGACGCGTCAGGTTCATTTTCCGGTGACGGGTTAATGTCTGCGAGGGTTTGAACATCACAGCCGTCGAAAAGACCTGAGGCGTAGCTCATCACCTGCCGATCCAGGGTCAGCAATTCCGCCCCTGCCTCAATCAGGTGACCAAAAAGGCCGAACCAGGCATCGAATATGAGGTTGAGGTGACGGTCATTAACATACGGGTAGGTGCCGGAGAGGGGAAGATCTTCAAACATGTCGGGGATCCCCTCGTCTTTTTCCATGGCTTCCGCCAGAGGGGATCTGGTTTTGGAAGCCCGTTGCAGCAAGTCCTGGGCTGATACCCGTTCTTCTTCCAGATTTCGGGCCAGATGAAGGATCAGGTGCCATTTGAGCGTGTTTTGCAAAGCCGGATCATCGGCATCTTTTCCGGCATCGCGGATGGCTTTCCGAATGGTCCAGGTCGCGTCCCCGGTTTCGCCGGCGGAAAAAGCGGCGGGGCGGTTTTTCCCCTGGTTATCCATCATCCAGCCTTGATACTCGGAAAGCAGGCGCTTGAAATCTTCTTTGGGCTTGAGGGCCTCCGGCGGAAAACAGACTTCCAGCGCACCCTTTTCAAAACCGTCTGAAAAGGCCGTCGGTTCTGTGAACCAGGGCTGGCACAGGATCAGGGAACCGAAAGTTTCAATCAGCCTTTCGAGCACTTTGCTTCGAACGTGGGTGTGTGGAAACAGGACTATGGATGTTTGGGGCAAAGTTCTAATCCTCGTTCAATTCCACGATGTTTGCATAAAAGTCCAGGGCACCCGGGTTGCTCAGCGCGTCCTTGTTCAAGACCGGCTGGCCTTCAATGGTTTTCTTGACGGCCAGCTCCACTTTCTTCATGTTCAGGGTATAGGGGATATCCGGGACGGCAATGATTTTGGCCGGCACGTGCCTCGGGGAAGCATGGGTCCGAAGCGTTGTCTTGATCTGCTTCTTCAGGTCTTCGGTCAGCTCAGAACCTTCCGCCATCTTGACGAAGAGGACCACCCGAACGTCATTATTCCAATTCTGGCCCACCACCAGGCAATCGGTGATTTCAGGGATTTGCTCCACCTGGCGGTATATTTCGGCGGTCCCGATGCGCACGCCCCCGGGGTTCAGGGTGGCGTCTGACCGACCGTAAATGACCACACCCCCCCGGTCATTGATCTCGATATAATCCCCGTGCCGCCAGATATTGGGATACACATCGAAATAGGCGGAATGATACCGCTCGCCCTTTGGGTCATCCCAGAAATAGATGGGCATGCAGGGGGCCGGCGCCGTGCACACCAGTTCGCCCTGTTCGTTGATGACCGGTTTTCCATGACCGTTAAATGCTTCCACTTTCATGGCCAGTTGCCGGCACTGAAGTTCGCCGGCATATACCGGCCCCATGGGGTTGCCGCCGGCAAAGCATCCGTTGATGTCCGACCCGCCCGAGATGGAGGCCAGTTGCAGATCGCTTTTGACTTCGTCATAGATAAATTCGAACCCTTCCTCGGAAAGGGGAGATCCCGTTGACATGACCGCTTTCAGCGGGGAGAGGTCGTATTCCTTCCCCGGTTTGACCCCCGCGTTCTGGAGGGCTGCAATGTAACCTGCGCTGGTGCCGAAAATGGTGATTTTTTCATCCTGCGCCATTTTCCACAAAGCGCCCGGGTTTGGGTGAAAGGGATTTCCGTCAAAGAGCACCAGGGTGGCACCCACACTCAGTGAAGTGGTGAGCCAGTTCCACATCATCCACCCGCAGGTGGTGAAATAGAAAATCCGGTCTTCCCGCTTCAGGTCCGAATGGAGCAGCAGCTCTTTCATGTGATGGATCAGGATGCCGCCCGTGCTCTGGACCATGCATTTGGGGAGGCCCGTGGTGCCGGAGGTAAACATGATGTAAAGGGGGTGATCGGCGGGAAGTTGTGCAAATTCAATATCCGCCGGATTGAATCCGGTCTTGATCTCGTGGTAGTTGACGGCATTTTTAACATGGCTGATATCAGGGTTTTCCCGAACATAGGGCACCACGATCACTTTTTCAATGGAGGGCAGGTCTTCTAATATATCCGCCACCCGGGCCAGGGAATCCAGCTCTTTTCCCTTGAAGAGGTATCCGTCGGCGGTAAACAGGATTTTCGGTTTGATCTGGCCGAAGCGGTCCAGTACGCCTTTGATGCCGAAATCCGGTGAACAGGAGGACCATGCAGCACCAAGGCTGGTGGCCGCCAGCATGGCAATGATGGTCTGGGGCATGTTGGGCATGAAGCCCGCCACGCGGTCATCGGGACCCACGCCCAGTTCTTTGAGGTACTGGGCCAGTTTTGACACCTCATCGTAGAGCTCCGCATACGTCATTTGAACCGTATCACGGCTTTCACCTTTGAAGATGAGGGCTACCCGGTCGTCCCGGTAGCGGAGAAGGTTTTCCGCGAAACTTAGCCGGGCCCCCTCAAACCATTTGGCGCCGGGCATTTTCGTAAGATCATCCACCACCTGATGGTAAGGTTCGGAGGCTTTGATCTGAGCAAAATCCCACATGGATGCCCAGAACTCGGGGATATTTTCAACGGACCATTGATAGAGCTGGCCATAATCCTCAAAATCTTTGTTGAATTTTTCGTTGATGACCCCCATGAACTTGTAGATGTTGGTATTTTTGATTCTCTCTTCCGAAGGTTGCCATAACAATTTCCCCATTTTCGACTCCTTCCACAGTCTGATAATATTAGCCGTCAACGACTATGTTTTTTTATATCACTAACTAAAGCGGTTTTCAAAAGAAACTGAGCCTTATCCAGAATGTGGAGATCCTCCGCCATTCAATGATTCCAGGGCGAGGAACAGGGCTTGGGTGCCTGAGCGGCTGTGCCCCTGCGCTTTAACGGCCAGATAGAGTTGCTGAACCAAAGCAAGCCCTGGCAAAGACAGACCGATTTCTTCGGCTTCCTTGAGGGCGATCCCCATATCTTTGATGAAATGCTCAACGAAAAACCCGGGGTCAAAATTTCCTTTGACAATCCGGGGCCCCAGGTTGCTCACGGACCAGGAACCGGCAGCCCCTGTTTCAACGATGTCGATGACCTGCTGCATGTCGAGGCCCTGCCGGTGAGCGTAGAGAAGGGCTTCGCAGACGCCGATCATGGTTCCCGCCACCAGGATCTGGTTGGCCATTTTGGTGTGCTGCCCACTGCCCGCATCCCCCATGTACGAAATATTTTTTCCCATGATTTCAAACAGGGGTAGCACGGTATCGTAAACGTCCTTTTTCCCGCCGACCATGATGGCCAGTTTTGCCTCCTTTGCTCCCACATCGCCCCCCGAAACCGGCGCATCGAGACTTTCGATCCCCCGTTTCGCCGCTGCTTCATAAATGATCCGGGCAAGGCTCGGCTGGCTGGTGGTCATGTCCACGACAGTTTTGCAGGTTGCGTTTTCGTGGAGAATCCCTCTGCTGCCCATAAAAATGTCCTGAACATCTTCCGGGTGACCCACAATGGAAAAAACAATCTCTGAATGGGTTGCCACTTCAGCGGGGGAATCATACCATGTGGCCCCATTGTCAAGGAGTGCCTGCGCCCGCTTTTTGGAACGGGTAAACACAGAAATGTCATGCCCCGCCTTCTGGAGGTGCCCCGCCATGGATGCGCCCATGACACCTGTTCCGATCCAGCCAATTTTCATCATCGCCATGCTCCTTTGTTTTTTGTGCTTCCCTTCATGTCATCTGGTGTGTACCCTGTCATATAAATTCAAGCCTTCAATGTCAAATAAATCTCATGAAGGAACCTTATGTTGGCTGCCAGATGGGAAGAGGGGGCTCTAAGGGTGAAAGGAGGGAATAAACCATGAAAGTGACTGTTTTTTGCTGGATGGTGCTGTTGTTGCTCGTTTTTCCCGTTTCAGGGAAGGCGGTGGTCTTAAAAAACAGTGTCTGGGTTGAAAAGCCGGGTCTCTATGAACGGGAAACCGGGTTGCAGCTTTCCGAAAACGGGAAAACCGAGGATGATCCTTCCACCGACGACGGTGAAGATTTGCGCGACGGGGACAGCGATTCCAACAGCAATCTCGACAGCGATAAGGATGACGGCTGAGGCGAGCAAAAACGGATGGCCGATTTGACCCGGTACCCTGCTACCCGTCATTTCCCCGCTGGAATAATTGAATCATCAGGGAGATGTCACCGGTCACCTTGTATTTTTGTTCCATGAACATCTGCTGCCCGTCGGCTTTACGGGTCATGATGTCCATCCACACGTCAAAGGGGGACTCAATGGTGAGGTCTGGGCCCTCCCAGGTTCCCATTTCTGCTGCGATGTTCCCTTTTTCTATGGTGAAGTAACATGATCCCCCCACATCACCTGAGAACTTGAACTGCAATACCACCTTCCTGTCCCCAGCCGCTTCGGATTTGAGCCCGAAAGGACAAAAGAGCATAAAGCTTTCAAGGGAGTCGGGGCGCGGAACCATCTTTTTCTTTCCAAATTCTTTGGGTGTCACCCCTTGGGCGATGCAGGTCTTCCAAAAAAGGTTGGTCATTTCAGCAAAGAATTGAGCAGCCACTATGGGTTGTGTGATCCGCCCAAGTGTCGATGGACTAATTTTCATGGATTGCACCAATTCTCGCCCTGCCTGTGTCGTGGCTTCGAGAATATCGTTTGATTTGTCCCCGAAAAAGGGATTGGTCATTATTTCTGCGGCAGGCCGATAGATTTCCGCTATGAGCTGTCTGCCCGGCGATGCCGTCAAATAGTTCGCATGGGCCGAAAGAGCACTGAAATGATCTTCATCGGGCATCCCGGAAACGGAGAGCATTACAATTGCCGGGGTTTTATCACGCAACGGATGGAACATTCTGCCATCGTGAATTTCAAAAAACGGTTCCATGGAAGGGAGCGTACGCTCGATGAAAACCTTAAGCGTCGCATTCACACCGTAGTTGTAAAGGGGTGTTGCGTACACGACCATATCCGATTCCAACCATTTTTCAAACAGCTCTCCGGTCATGTCATCTTTGTGAATACACCGGCCGGGGGTCTTGGTCCAACAGGTGAAACATCCGATGCAATTATGGATATTTTTCTTGTGGAGGTTTATGACTTCCACATGGGCGCCGGCATGGCGCATGCCCTCCACTAGGTGATTGAGCATCAGTTCAGTTTTGCTTTGGCCGCCGGTTCGGGGGCTGGAATTAAGCGCAAGTATTCTCATTCAATCCTCCTAATGTTCTTCCAAGAGTATGTTCAACCTTTCGATCACATCCGGGTTCTGGAGAATGCCGCCATGGGTTACATCGAAACCAAGGACCCTCTTTGCCGACAGCTCCACCGGCAGAAAGAGTTCGCTTTGAAGGGATACCGTCCCGTCGTTACTGGGAGGGAGGGTCCAGTGCCATCCGCCATGATAGCTGAAAAACAGGTTGTACTCCAGATGAGACGGAAGGGGTGTTTTGGAGAGGTCCCTGATAAAGGGACTTCCGGGCACCATATCATACCACGCAGGGATAACCACCGGACACTGTTTCACGCCTTTGGCCGCAAATACATGCCCGTCCCAGGGCGTAGACATTGAAACAAACAACTTCAGAACCTTGCCGCTGCCCTCGCGGACCATCCGATTTATGACGTCGCGGGCGACCAATCCTCCCATACTGTGGGCGAGAATATAGAGACGTTCAAATTTGTGTTCCACCAGCAGAATGGAAATGGTTGCGCTCACCCACCTGCTCAGGATCCCGAGCCGCATCCCGGATGGATAGAACAGAACCCAGGGCTGAAATTTGTCCCCATTCAGTCCCGCGATGATGCGCCTGAACTCCACCGGATTTCCACCGGCACCGTGAACAATCAGTATGGGGATTTTTTCCGGATCATATTCCTGAAGAAAGAAAATGCCTCCCCCGACCTCTTCCATGAATTTAAGCGGCTCCCAGAAACCCATGTCTCCATTTTTGGCGGCGAACCGGGGGTCAGAAAGCTTGACCACCTCCCCCACGCGAAATTTTTCCATGAGGTCTTTGGACATTTGGAATGGCGGCAGTTCATACAACAGGGGGAATTGCAGGTGCGCCTGTTCGGAAGTGCGAAGGTTAACCGACAACCCCCCGTATTTCCCGTCCGGTTTCACAACGATCGGGTCGGGGGCCCCGTGCCAGCCCACATATTCGTCGAGCTGAAAGATCATGTCCTCATTTTTGTCTTCGAAAGCCCCCACCATATAGGTTCCCGGAAGCGCAAAGAATTGGAACGGTCCCGGTCTGAACATGACCGTGGAATTGACGACGGTATTGTCATGATCGTCCGCCATGTTCACTTTGACCAAGAGAACCTGTATCGGTTTGTGGTTCGATGAATCGCTTTGGACCGTGCCAGAGACGGTACCGTATCGGTCTTGTCTTTCCAGGTCTTCGTGAAGTTCATACAGCGTGCAGCCGCTCAACATCCAAGTGGCCGCAGCCCAGACGAAAAATTTGCAAAGGAAGGGTTTCATGGATGAACGCCTCGTTTTTCGCATTCTTCGATTATGGGGTCATTCCATACCGATCAAAACATTAGCATAACGCTGTAAAAGTATCAAACCACATCTTTTCTTGATGTTAGCGGCTTTTTAATTTTCTCCCGGGGGAAATTCCTGTATGCTCGGTTAAAAAAGCAACCGGGAAGAAGGATTTGTTATGGAAAAAATCCGCATGGGAATAAGCGCCTGTCTTCTGGGGGAGTCGGTGCGGTACGACGGCGGGCATGCCCGGGACCGGTATGTGACGGATATACTGGGGCAGTATATGGATTTTGTTCCGGTGTGCCCCGAAATGGAGGCGGGGTTGGGGGTGCCGCGTGAGCCGATTCGCCTGGAGGGGGACCCGGGCGCGCCCCGCGTGATCACCATAAACACGAAAAGAGATCTTACGGACACCATGACCACCTGGGCAGAGCGCAGGGTCGGGGAACTGGAAAAGGAAAATTTATGCGGTTTTATTTTTAAAAGCAAATCCCCCAGCAGCGGTATGGAACGTGTGAAAGTCTACACGGAAAAGGGGACGTCAGTTAAAAAAGGGGTGGGTGTTTTTGCCAAGGCCTTTATGGACCGCTTCCCGCGCATTCCCGTGGAAGAAGATGGGAGGCTTCATGACCCCCGTCTGCGGGAAAATTTCATTGAACGGATTTTTGCCCTGAACCGGTGGCGGAGGATGCTCGAGGGAAAACCGGAATTCCGATTTCCCCTTTAATTTCAATATGGTGGGCGATCGGGGATTTGAACCCCGGACTTCCACCGTGTGAGGATGGCACTCTCCCACTGAGTTAATCGCCCGTCTTGTTCCGGGCCCGTGAGCCCCGAAAACTCGGCCAAGATACATTATTCATTTGAAGCTGTAAATAGAAATCATCCCGTTTTCGCCATTTTTTTCAGGTCCCGCAGTTCCTGCGAATCAAGATATCTGTAACGACCGATTTTCAGGTCCCCGAGGCGCAGGGTTCCGAATCCGGTCCGGATGAGATGGATTACCTGGAACCCCACTTCCTCCAGCATGCGCCGGACCTGGCGGGATTTCCCCTGGGTGATGGTCATTCTGAGAGTGCTCTTTTCGTTGTTTCGGGTGATGAGATCGGTTCTGGCCCGGCCGGCCGGGCCATCATCCAGGGTGACCCCCTGCTGCAGGCGATCCAGCGCCTGCTCGGTTATGGCCCCCGGAACCGTTACCTTGTAGGTCTTGGGGACATGAAACCGCGGGTGGGTGAGGCGATGGGCGAATTCTCCATCATTGGTGAGAAGCAATAGCCCCAGGGTATCGAAGTCGAGTCGCCCCACCGGGTAAACCCGCGCGGCAACTTCCTTGATCAGGTCCGTGACCAGGGGCCTCCCTTCCGGATCGTCCAGGGAGCAGATGGTGCCGAAGGGCTTGTTCAGCATGAGATAATGTTTCAGTGGGGGCAATGGGATCTTTTTTCCGTCTACCCGAATGTCATCTTGACCCCAGAATGCCGTTGTGCCCAGTGCTTTGGCCGGTTTTCCATTAACCGTGATTCTGCCACTTGAGATCCATTCATCGGCTTTTCGTCTCGATGTCAACCCCGCTGAAGACAATATGCGGTTGAGGCGCCAGGGTTCTTCAGGGTTAAAGGGTTTTCCGGGGAGCGAAGGGGGGGTTGATGCGGTTTCCCGTTCAGGACGGGGTTTCCTTGACCTGGACGTTTGCTTCGGGCGCTTCTTCCTGAACGGCTGATGCCGACGGGGGGTTGTTTTCTTGGGTTTGGGTCGCTTGGGCTTCACCGATTCCGAACTCCTTTATTTCTTTTAATTTGGGAAGAGATTCAAGATTGTTGAGATCGAAGACTTCCAGAAACCTTCGGGTCGTTCCATAGATCAATGGCCGGCCGGGCAGATGCTTTCGACCCACGATCCGAATCAGGTTCTTTTCCAGAAGCGTTCTCAGGATTCCGCCCGTATCCACACCCCTGAATTGTTCGATTTCATGTCGAATCACCGGTTGTTTGTAGGCGATGATCGCCAGGGTTTCCATGGCCGCCGGGGACAACCTGGCCGAAAACCGCTTTGTCATCCTGAGCACATAGGGGGCGTAATCCGGTTTCGTCCTGATTTGATACCCCTGTGCCACTTCCTTGAGCGAAAAGCTTCGGTCCATGGCGTCATATTCCTGCCCGAGTGTTTTCAGGGTTTCCACAATTTCAGGTAATCCTGTGTCAGGCAGGACCCCTTGAATATCACGGAGCAGCAGCGGTTTTTCAGCGGCAAACAAGAGGGATTCAATGACCAATTTAAGTTCTTTTTCCATCCTCCTCCCTGTAAACGGGCGGGTTTTTTTCATCAAAGCAGGCCGAGAGGTGGATACGACTTTCTTGAGAAGGTTGAAACACCCGGATCAATCCCATATGGACCAGTTCCAGGAGGGCGAGAAATGTAACCACCAATTCCGACAAGTCCCGGTTCCCTGTGAAGATTTCTTCAAAAAAAATATCGGGTTGTTCCTTCAACAGAGAAATGATGTTCTCAATTTTGTCTTTCACCGACCACTGTTCCAGAGAAACCCTGAGATTCCCCTCGGATTCACCAAGGGCTACCACACGGCGGAATGCATCGATCAGTTGAAAAAGGGTGACATCCGGTTTGGGCGCCATGTCCGGATATTCATCAAAGGAGGTGGCGTCACTCCTGGCAAAGACATCCCTGCCCAGAATTTCCCTCTCTGAGAGTTCTTTGGCCATTTCCTTGAGCTGCATGTACTCCAGAAGCGGTCTGGTAATTTCAAGGCGGGGATCTTCTTCTTCATCCCCTTCCATCCGGCCCGGCAGCAACATTCCGGATTTAATGTGAATAAGGGTGGATGCCATTACCAGAAAATCCCCGGCGATGCTCATCTCCAGGGATTTCATTATCTCCAGGTATTCAAGATACTGGTCCGTGATGGTTGAAATGGGGATGTCAAATATATCCACCTCATTCTTATGAATCAGATGAATTAAGAGGTCCAGAGGGCCCTCGAACATTTCCAGTTTGACTTTGTAGTCCATTGTACCGAGTTGCGGTTAAGGTTAAGGGTTAGATTTTCACGGCCTCCCTCACCTGGGCCATGGTTTCCCTGGCAATGGATCGGGCGCGATCATTTCCGTCATTGACGATCTCCCTGACCTTATCCAATCGGGATTCCAGTTCCCTTCTTTTGGCCTTTATGGGGGCGAGCCCTTCCTTGAGGCCTTCGGCCATCATTTTCTTACACTGGACGCACCCAATTTCAGCCGATTTACAACCGGCGTGGATTTCTTTGCAGGTACTTTTGTCGGTGTAAATTTCATGGAAGAAAAAAACATTGCAGATCTCCGGATCTCCCGGGTCTGTTTTCCGCGCCCGCTGGGGATCCGTGATCATCTGTCCCACCTTGCTGTCGATTTCCTTATCCGTATCCGTGAGGAAAATGGCATTTCCGTAACTCTTGCTCATTTTCCTGCGATCCGTGCCCAGGATCTTGGATGTGGGGGCAAGCACCACTTTGGGGACAGGGAATACTTCTTCGTATATGTGATTAAATCGCCGGGCAATTTCCCGTGTCAATTCCACATGGGGTGCCTGGTCTTCACCCACAGGAACCCCGATGGCTTTGTACATCAATATATCCGCCGCCTGAAGAACGGGATAGCCTAAGAATCCATAAGTGAAAATATCTTTGTGGCTCAGTTCCTTCAACTGTTCCTTGTAGGTGGGATTTCGCTCCAGCCATGGCAGCGGGGTGAGCATGGAAAAAAGCAGATAGAGCTCCGCGTGTTCCTTGATATGGGATTGAACAAAAAATGTGGATTGTTCGGGGTTAAGGCCCACGGAAATCCAGTCCATGATAATGTCATAGGTGCTTTCTTTGATGATTTCGGTGTTGGCGTAGTCGCTGGTCAGCGCATGCCAGTCCGCAATAAAATAGAAACACTGGAACTCTTCCTGAAGCCTTTTCCAGTTGAGCAGTGCACCGCGCAAATGTCCCAGATGCAGTTTACCGGTGGGTCTCATGCCGCTTACAATTCTCCCTTTTGCCATTCCCTCTTGTTCCCCTTTCCATCTTTCGTTAGATTAATTGAGTTCCCTGCTTCGGGATTTGGAGATCCTGAGACCTCCAAATTCCCTTTTAACAAGGGCGATTTCATCTTCTTTTTTCTGCGTGAGCTGATTCAGTCGGGCTTCCAGGAGCCTTTCAAAAATTTTTTTAAAGCTGGGGCCCGGTTGAAATCCCATCTTTAACAGATCATTACCGTTGATGCGAATCTTTTTTCCTTTTAACTGTGTGAAAAAATGGGAGATCAACCGTTTCATCCGCTCATTTTTCGCTTTTGCCATTAAATACAAGAGCATTTCCGTATCGTGGGGCCTGAGCAATGCAAAGAGCTCATAGTCGGTTCCATCAAATCTGAAAAGGGTATCCATGAGTGTTTGCTCCCCTTTACCCCGGCAAGAGAGGCCTCCGGCCCCCATTTCATGGGTCAATCTCTTGAAAGTGTCCGGTTCCAGTTCGCTGGTGAGTCCATACCAGTACACCTTCCATGGCGTCACGGTCTCCTCCAGGAAAAGGAGGTTGTACCAGGCGATGACCTCCTTGATTACTTCCAGCAAGTGCTTAATGGCATTGGTCAGTTCCAGATGGATGGATGCGAATTTCAGAAGATCAAATTCCTTCAGCCGCACGAGGGCATTGATGGGATCCTGTTCTTTGAGGATGAGTTTCAGCTCCGACAGAATCCTGCGTGATGCGAGGCTGTCGGTCCAATCCATTTTGGCAGCTGTTTTCATGAGGGCGAGGGTCAGTTTTCCGATGATAAAACCAAACCGTTGTTCAAATCGTATGGCCCGGAGCATGCGCGTGGGATCTTCAACAAAACTTAAATTATGGAGT
Source organism: Desulfobacteraceae bacterium (assembly GCA_016844935.1). Classification (GTDB taxonomy): domain Bacteria; phylum Desulfobacterota; class DSM-4660; order Desulfatiglandales; family Desulfatiglandaceae; genus NaphS2. The sequence goes on from JAERTK010000104.1 coordinate 13,751, forward strand.
ACCCGTAATGCCTTATCCTTGATATCCTTCTGAGCTCCGAAATAATCGATGAGGGTTCCGAAAGATCGTCTGTTCAAGCTCACGGCCAATGTGTTCATGGTGAAATCCCGGCGATAAAGATCCAGTTTCAGTGAGCTTGTCTCAACGATGGGCGGTGCCCCCGGGGATTTATAATATTCGATCCTGGCGGTGGCCACATCGACCTTGAACCCGTCTGGGAAAATAATCACGGCGGTACCGAATTTCTGGTGGCTTCGTATACGGGCTGTATGGTTTTTGGCAAATTCACGGGCAAATTTGATGCCGTTGCCCTCAATGACGATGTCCACATCCAGATTTTCAAATTTCAGAAAAATATCCCTGACCAGTCCACCCACAAGATAGATGCCGTAGTCGAGAGCGTCGGCGATATCCCCAAATTCTTTTAAAAGGGCCACCACCTTTTTTGGCAGCCGCTCTTTCAGCATTCCGGACAGGTTCCGTTTTCGAACCACTGAACCGCCTTTCTTGCCGTTGTTGAGCGCATCGGGGACCAGGGGGTTCCCCACCAGGATGTGCAGGAGATCCGTTCGGGTGATGACCCCTTTTACCGATCTGTTTTCAACCACCGGAAGGATTCTCAGCCTGCCGCGAATAATCAGTTCCTGGATTTGTTTGAGGGGTGCGTCCGGATGAACGGTGGCGAATTCAATGTTCATATAATCGCACACCTTTCGGTTACCGAGTCCCAAATAGGACGCTTTTTCAACGATCTGGCGGGTAATGTACCCCAGAAGGCCGCTATCATCGGTTACCAGCAGCACGTTGATATTGTAGCGGGTCATGTAATTGGCCGCTTTGTCAATGCTGTCTTCGGGGCCCACACCGATAACCGGGGAAGACATCATGTCCCGGGCGTTCCTTCTCCGCTCGATACGACTGTTCAAAAGGGCCTCCAGGGACCGTTCCACCTGGATCAGCGTCTGGTCTTTGATGGTTGCCGAGGCCGCCTGGGGATGTCCCCCCCCGCCAAATGCGCTGGCAATCTCCGCTGCATCCACTGCGTCAACCCGGCTTCTGGCCACCAGGAAAATGCGGTTTTCCATCTGGGCCAGAGCGAATACCACCTTCAGGCTCTCCATTTCCATGAAGCGGTGAACCAGGACAGCGAAGTCCGGTACAAATTCATCCGTGATGACCTTGGAGATCACAATCTCAGTCCCGTTGATCATCCGGGTGGTGGCCGATTGCATCAGGTCATTGAGCAGCCAGAGGTTTTCGGTGGTCAGCTCCCGGGTCAGCATGTCAGAGATAACATTGTGGTCTGCACCTTGAGCGGCAAGCCATGCCGCTGCCTCATAATCTTCGCTGGTGGTGGAAGAGAATGTGAAGCTACCGGTATCCTCGTGAATCCCCAGACACATGATGGTGGCTTCTTCAGGGGAAACAGGAATGCGCCTTTTTCGGATAATGCCGATCATCAGTGCCGTATTGGATCCGATTTTCCGAATGACTTCCACCTGACCGTGCAAGTCGTCCGAGGCAGCGGGATGGTGGTCGTATATGTGAATTTCCACATCTTTGCGATCCGCCACCCGGGAAAAGTCTCCGATACGGCCCCTCTGTCGGGTGTCCACCAGAATAAGCCGTTTGACGGCATCGATGTCGATTTTCTTGATTTTGGTGATATTCAGGAGATAAAATGTGGAATTCAGGAAAAAATTCCGGAGATTTTTTTCCTGGGAGCCGGGAAAGGCCAGTGATGCGCCAGGGTAGAGTTTGCTGGCAGCCAACATGGACGCGAGGGCGTCAAAGTCGGCATTGACATGGGTCGTAATGACCTCTTCATGGATTTCCTGAAACTTTTTCTTTCTTTTTTGTCGAGTCCTTGTGGTTTCAGACACGGAGCCATCCTATGCCAAGGGGCAGGTTTTACCCTTCTCAGCCTGCTGTCCTTTAAAAATAGAACAGCTGCGTCTCAAGGCCTGTTCCAGCGAAACTGTCCATTGCCGCTTTCAATCTGAAAAGGGTCTCCAGGAATTCCGCACGTCTGGCGCTGTTAAATAACCAGTCCGGTAAGTTTCTGAAACGCTACAGCCCCTTCAACTTTTCTTCACTTTCCTGGCTTTTCTTGCAGTTGATGCATAAGGTGGTAACCGGGCGGGCATTCAGTCGTTGCTCTGAAATGTCCTCACCACATTCCTCACAGATGCCGAAAGTTCCGGTCTCGATTCTATTCAGAGCCTCTTTTATTTTTACAATCAGTTTTCTCTCTCTGTCCCTGATTCTCAGGGTGAAATTCCTTTCTGATTCCAATGTGGCCCTGTCTGTGGGGTCGGCATAGTTATCCCTATGGTCTGTCATGCCGCTGACGGTCTTTGTGGCCTCGTCAATGAGTCCATTCAACCGCTTTTCGAGCAAATCTTTGAAATATTCCAGATCTTTTTTGTTTAACATTATCCACTCCATTCAAAAGACAATGAATTAGCGAACATTCCGTATCACTATTTGGTAATAATGTAAACTCCGATTTTTTGGGTCAGCCATTAAACTTATGGCTCCATGGTGCAAACATACCCTCTGTGCGGTATCAATATTTGCGGCATGGTAGGTCGTTCAAACGGAGGTATTGCACGTACTCAATGGGCTTTCTTTTTCCAGAACCCCTTCCCTTTGCCTTTTTTCTTTTTTTCAGACAACGTCAACCCTTCTGTCCGGCTGAATTCCTGGAGCAATTCCGTCTGTTGTTGATTCAGCTTTTTGGGTATTTTCACCACAATCTTAACGTAGAGATCCCCTCTTTTTCGAAACCCCCGCAGACTGGCCATCCCTTTACCGGGCACTTTTATGATTTCGCCGGGTTGGGTGCCTCTTGGAATGTTCAGCTCGTGAGTTTTTTCTTCACCCAAAAGGGGAATTGACATGGTGTCCCCAAGGGTTGCCTGAACAAATGATATGGGGACTTGGCAGATCAGGTTTTCATCTTCACGGGCAAAAAAATCGTGCTCTTTAACATGGATGACCACAAAAAGATCCCCCGGAGGCCCGCCATTTTCTCCAGATTCGCCTTCTCCCCGCAACCTGAGTTGAGATCCCGTATCCACACCGGCGGGAATTTTCACCTGAATTTCCTTTTCAACCCTGGTTTTTCCGCCCCCGCCGCATTCCGAACAGGGTTGGGAAATGATTTCACCTTGGCCATGGCAGGCCGGACAGGTACTGCTGACCTGAAAAAACCCCTGGGACCGTATGACCTGGCCCCTCCCCTGGCATGTGCCGCAGGTTTCCGGCTGGGTTCCGGGCTTTGATCCTGAGCCATGGCATGTGGCACACTCCTCCAGTCGGTGAAAAGAGATCTCCGCCTCTTTTCCGAGAAACGCCTCCTCAAGGGACAATTCCAAATCATATCGAAGGCTTTTCCCTTGCATGGCGCGGGTTCTGCCACCGCCCCCGCCAAACCCGAAGATACCTTCGAATATATCCCCGAAATTTGAAAAAATGTCCTCAAACCCGTTAAACCCGCGAAAGCCCGAGCCGGCCAGACCTTCATGACCGAATTTATCATAGAGTTGCCGTTTTTCGTCATCCGTCAATACGTCATATGCTTCGGCGGCTTCTTTGAACATTTCTTCAGCGTCTTTGTTGCCGGGGTTTCGATCCGGGTGATACTTCAGGGCCAGCTTCCGGTATGCCGCTTTGATTTCCACTTCTCCGGATTCTCTGGCGACGCCCAATACTTCATAATAATCTCGTTTGTTCATGATTCGCTTTCAACGGGTACCGACTCAGCGCTTTCCGGTTCCGTTTGTAAATCTTCGGGTTGGGGTTCCTCCACCAGGGTTTCGAGGAGAAGGTCCGTGGGGTTTTCCCCCAGGGCCTCTTCCATGCCAATTTCTTGACGAAAGACCTTTCCAGCAGCGATTTCCCTCAGGGCAACAACGGTGTCTCTGTTTTTGCAGACAACCAATGGTTCAGCGCCTTTTCTCAGTTGACGCACGCGATTAGCTGCCAGATGAATCAGTCCGAAGCGATTATCCACCCGATCCAGGCAGTCTTCCACTGTGATTCGTGCCATTGTGTTCTCCTAAATTTGATTGACCGGGAGCCGATCTGTACTCCAGGACAAAATTTCATTATGAAAATAAACTTTACAACATATAACCTATTGTGTTAGATGTAAAGGATAAAATATCCTGAATCTCAAATTTTCAGAACCCTTTACCATAACCATTGTTTTCCTGTCATTTATAAATATTCAGGCCAAACCGTTTATGCACTGTTATACCGCTTTTGAATGTTCGGCTGCCATTTTTCCCACAAGGAGACTGATGATATATGCTGGCCAAAGTTCTCAGTAGCGCCGTTATCGGCATTGATGCCTATGTGGTGGAGGTTGAGGTGGATATCGCCCGGGGGCTCCCCTCTTTTTCCACCGTGGGTTTGCCTGAAGGCGCCGTCCGGGAAAGCAAGGAACGGGTTAAGGCCGCGGTAAAAAATTCCGGTTACCAATTTCCATCCGATCGGATTACCGTGAACCTGGCTCCGGCAGACATCAAGAAAGAGGGTACCGCTTTTGATCTCCCCATGGCCTTAGGTATTCTCGCCGCAACAGGTTTGATAGAACACGCTGCTTATGCGGGCCATGTTTTTCTGGGCGAACTGGCCCTTGATGGCATGATCCGGCCCGTCAAGGGCGTCTTGTCCATGGCCATCGCCGCCAGGGATCTGGGTCTCAAGGGCATTTTCCTTCCAGCGGAAAACGCGCGTGAGGCGGCGGTTGTGGATGGCATCCCCATCTTTCCGGTCAAAACCCTGTCCCAGGTTGTGGATGCCCTAAAAGGCATTGCTAAGGTAAGTCCGGTCCAGGCTGAAATCAACCACCTCTTTGAACCGGCTGTTTTTCAGGTGGATTTTATGGACGTGAAGGGTCAGGAACATGCCAAACGGGCACTGGAGATTGCGGCTGCAGGAAGTCATAATGTTATCATGGTCGGCCCTCCGGGCTCCGGAAAGACCATGCTGGCCAAGCGCATCCCAACGATCCTGCCGCCCCTGCGTTTTGAAGAATCCCTTGAAACGTCAAAAATTTACAGTGTGATGGGTCTCATGCCCAATGGTGCCGGGTTGATCACCGTCAGGCCTTTTCAGGCGCCCCATCACACCATCAGCGATGCCGGGCTTATCGGTGGCGGCCAGTACCCCAAACCCGGGCAGGTGAGCCTGGCGCACCACGGTGTGCTTTTTCTGGACGAATTGCCGGAGTTCAGACGGAATGTGCTGGAGGTCCTGCGCCAACCCATGGAGGAGGGGCAGGTGATCGTTTCACGGGCGGCGGCCACTGTGAGCTACCCTGCGGATTTTATGCTGGTGGCCGCCATGAATCCCTGTCCCTGCGGTTTTTTAGGAGATGCCAAAAGGGAATGCACCTGCTCGCCGCTTCAAATTCAACGTTATCGTGCTAAAATCTCCGGGCCTCTCCTGGACCGAATCGATATCCACCTTGAGGTGCCCGCCGTACCCTACCGGGAACTTTCAGGGATTTCAGAGGGGGAATCTTCAGGACTGATTCTGGAAAGGGTGATGCGGGCCAGAGAAATCCAGGAGAAACGGTTTTCCCGGACCAAGATCTTCCATAACGCCGGCATGAACAGCCGCCACATCAAGAAATTCTGCGCTATTGATTCGGAATCAAGCCTTTTGCTGGAACGGGCCATGGACCGCTTCGGTCTGAGCGCAAGGGCCCACGCCCGTATATTAAAGATTTCGCGAACCATTGCGGATCTGGAAGGGAGCGAAGAATTGCGGGCAGTCCACGTGGGGGAGGCCATTCAATACCGGACCCTGGATCGGAAGATGGTGGGATAAGAAGCGGTGGTGGATTGTTGGGTATCAGAGAAATGGGAAGTTTGGATATCTGGAGACAACAGCATGAAAGACATGATTCGAATGGGTGAAAGCTCAGTCCTCGAGTTCAAGATGGAAGAAGCCCACAACGACAGCATCGCAAAAGAGGTGGTGGCTTTTTCCAATTTTATGGGGGGGAAGCTTCTAATGGGTGTGGGTGATGATGGATCGATTATCGGCACAACAAATCGGACAGTTGAAGAAAGAGTTGTGCAGATATGCCGCAACAATGTTACGCCTTCGGTGCTGCCTCGAACGGAATTTATGGATGTAGACGGCAAGGAAATCCTGGTGGTGGAAATTCCCAAAGGTTCGAGTAGACCCTATAAAGTGAAAACAACGGGGAAATTTTATGTTCGGGCGGGTTCAAGCTCTGTTGAGCCTACCAATGAGGAATTGGCCCGTCTCTTTCAAAATGGTGAAATGGTTCACTATGAAACAAAACCCGTCCACGGAGCTTGTGTCAATGATCTCAACCGGGGGTATCTGAACCGGTATATGAGTGAAATTCGCCAGATTGATGAATTTCCGGAAGAAGCGTATCCTCAAGTCTTGAATAACCTCAATCTGGTGGCGCGTGTCAATGGTGATTATGTGCCCAATATCGCCGGTTTGATTCTCTTCGGAAATAACCCGAAAGAGTTTCTTTCCCAGAGCGTCTGTCAGGCGGCTTGCTTCAAGGGAATAGATGAATCCACCGATATCTTGGAGTTAAAGGAATTCTCCGGCGCAGTGACCGAGGTTATGGAAGGGCTCCTGCGCTTTGTGGAACGTAATTCCAGAACTGATGTGGCCTTTGAAAACGGGGTTAAACGAAAAGACTTTGAACAATACCCGGCACCCATTGTCCGCGAATTGATTGCCAATGCCATTGCACACCGGGATTATTCCATCTGGGGGGCTTCCAACAGACTCATGATTTTCAGCGACCGTCTGGAAATGCGAAGTCCGGGAACGCTCCCCAATACCATTACTGTGGAACGGATGATCATGGGGGTCTCCTATTACCGAAACCCCATCATTATGCAGGTTCTCAAGGATTTTGGTTACGTGGAGAGCATCGGTCGGGGAATCATTCGGTGTAACCGAAGATTAAAAAAGTTGAACCGAAACGGGCTGGAAATCATTGATCTGGGCGCGGAGCTGCGGGTGGTGGTTATGAATTGGTGATGTTTTTGTTGAGGGAGCACTGGCCTTAGCAAGAAAAAAACATTGCATCAGGAGATCCACATTAACTTCGAGAGCCTGTCTTATTGCTTACGGTGCCCCTTTTGGGGTCAAAAAGGGCGATATAGGGCCTGAAAACACCTATTTGGGGGACGTTAATCTCTAATAATCAATAATTTGGCGTGGCCCGACCCGCCATCCCGTGGCATATTGAAGATTGCCCGAACCATTGCGGATCTGGAAGGGAGCGAAGCATTACGGGCAGTCCACGTGGCGCAAGCAGCGGGACGAGGGCCAACTCCAAGGGTTACGTCCGAAAAAGAGAGGACGGAAGGCCAAGCCTGTCAACCCATTGGCTCGGAGAGTAGCCGAACTTGAACGAGAAACGCAGCAGCTTAGAAAAAAAC
>JAERTK010000105.1 GCA_016844935.1 Desulfobacteraceae bacterium
GCAGAGGCCGCCGAGAGCAACAGCAAAATATTGCCGGCGATTAAAAAAATGATAAGGGATGTTGAATTCACGGCAAAGATATCGACCTTGTTTCGTTCAGCAGAAGCAAGATAAATGCCAACTGTCATTTGCGGTCATAGCAATTGAAGGTCAAAAAGGCCCTTTAAAAAAAGACCCGCATTCTCTTTTCGTTGAATTTCATCAATGAAAACATAGCCCCGCCGCTGCCCCAATTCCAACTGGATTTTTCGAATTAAAGCCGCCTGGGATTCAAAATGAGGTCTGTCCCACTCAATATCGAGGTTCAAGAACAGGGTCCGCTCGCCCCTTTTTACCAGGTGAGTTTTAAGCAATTCCATCAGCGTCGTCTTGCCTGCCTGCCGGGGCCCGACGATGATGCTCATCTCCTTGTGTTCCAGATGGTGAATCAGCTCAGAATAAAGCTTTCGTTTAATCATGGTTACATTATGACCCGAGATTTATTAAAGTCAATGTTAAATTTTATAGGAAATAGAGGCCGAGTCGTTGTTCTTATGATTTTGGAATCTGTTTTATAGGGCTCCTCCCTATCCTTTCAGTCTGGTTTTAAGGGACTTCGCCAGGGGCAGGGCATCTTTGAATTTGTACTTCTTTATGAACCGCTCAAGATCGGCAATTTCCATACTGAATTCAGAAGGCCACTTGAGCGCTTTGATCTTTGCCATGGCCGCCTTGCATTGTTTCGGTTTCCGGGTTTTCAGATAGGGAAGCAGTTCTTCCAACGCGGCTGCCAATTCATCGGGGGTGGCTTCAGGACCCGCCTTATCCGGACCATCAGCCTCCTTTTCTTCACCACCCAGCACTCCCAGAGCCGTTACAACATTCTTCAGCACTTTGCCGAAGGCGGAAATTTTCTCTTCGTAAGAATCCGTCTCCCCTTCCTTGATGGCATGCTCCAGCCCAGCAGCGGCCTCCTGAAGCGGGCCCGCTCCCACGTTTCCGGCAACCCCCTTGATGCTATGGGCCAGACGCTCCGCCTCACCAGCCTTTTCCGATTGCAGCAGGTCTTTGATCTCCTGTTCAGCCTTGGCATAGTCGTCCCGAAGCTTCATGAGCAAAGACCGATAAAGCTTCTCATTGCCCCCCACCCGCATGACCCCTTCTTTCAGGTTGATGCCTTCAATCCTTTCGGGAAGCTGCTCCTGGGGCACGGCACCGGGCGCTTCAGCGGGTTTTGAAAGGGCATCCGCTTTGAGTTCAAATCCCCGCACCCCCGGTTTGATCCACTGGCCAAGACAGGAAAAGAGCTGCACCACGTCAATGGGCTTGGCCACATGATCGTCCATGCCCGCGTCAAGGGCTTTTTCCCGGTCACCTGCCATGGCGCTGGCCGTCATGGCAATGATGGGAATGCGGAATGCGGATTGCGGATTGCGGATTTGCGCTTCATTCTCCCACTTGCGGATTTCCCGCGTAGCGGTATATCCGTCCATGACCGGCATCTGGATATCCATGAGCACCGCGTGGTAGTTGTCCGCCTGCACCGCGTCTACCGCCTGTTTACCGTCACCCACGGTGGTAACTGTGAGCCCCGCGCCTCCCAGGATCTCCTGGGCCACCTGCTGGTTGATCTCGTTGTCCTCCACCAGCAGCACCTTCGCGCCCCGGATGGCCGCCGCTTCTTCCGGTTCACCGCCCGGACCCCGCTTGCGGCGGCTGCCGGACGATTCTTTTCCAAAAGCAGCCATGGCGGCATCCAGCAGGATGGAAGGGTTCACCGGTTTGATCAGGAATCCGTCCAGGTCCATCTGTTCCGCCCGGTTCATGATCTCTTCACGACCGTAAGCGGTCACCATAATGATCCTGGGCTTCCGGGTGAGGCTGGAATGATTCTTGATTTTCTCAGAAACCGTAAGCCCGTCCATACCCGGCATCTTCCAGTCCATGAACACCAGGTCGAAGGGATGGTCCTGATCCGCCTTTTCCAGTTCGCTAAGCCCTTCCTCACCACCGGCAGCCAGGGTCACCTGAAAGGACATGGAAGAAAGCATGCTTTCCAGGATTTCGCGGCTGGTGTCGTTATCGTCCACCACCAGCACCTTGAGCCCTCTGAGATCCGGGCTGGGCTGTATGGTTCTCTTCTCTTGAGCCTCGCCCAGGCCTAACATGGCTGTGAAAATGAATTCGCTACCCACCCCGGGTTCGCTCTCTACCCAGATCTCGCCCCCCATCATCTCCACCAGCCGCTTGCTGATGGTAAGCCCTAAGCCTGTGCCCCCGTATTTCCGGGTGGTGGAAGCGTCGGCCTGGCTGAAGGCCTGAAAGAGTTTGCCCCGCTGTTCTTCGGTCAACCCGATGCCCGTATCCCGCACCCCGAACCGCACCCTTACATGACCTGCAGGCACCTGATCATCCGCCGTCTCCATCAGTTTGGCCGATATGACAATCTCGCCTTCTTCGGTAAATTTCACCGCGTTGTTGGACAGATTGACCAGCACCTGACCCAGGCGAAGGGGATCTCCCCGAAGGTCGTTGGGCAAATCCGGGTCTACCTTCAACAATAACTCCAGCCCCTTTTCCTGGGATTTGACCCCCACCAGGTTGGCCACGTTGTCCAGGGCCTGATCCAGGCTGAAGTCGATGATCTCCATATCCATCTTTCCGGCTTCGATTTTGGAAAAGTCCAAAATATCGTTGATAATGCCCAGAAGGGCCTGGGCGCTGGATTGGATTTTCACCAGGTAGTCGTGCTGTTTGGGGTCCAGATCGGTTTTGAGGGCCAGGTGGCTCATGCCGATGACGGCGTTCATGGGGGTCCGGATTTCGTGGCTCATGTTGGCCAGGAAATCGCTCTTGGCCTGGGTGGCGGCCTCAGCCTTCTGCTTTTCCTCGTCCAGGTCCTCCATCATGTTCAACATGGAGCGCCTTGCCGTTGCCAGCTCATCCACCTGGCTTTCCAGGGCTTCCGTGGCCGCTTTTCGTTCCGTAATGTCGGTAAAGGTGATGACCGCGCCAGTCACCTCGCCATCCTCTAAAATGGGATTGCTTTTGACATCCACCGGAAAAGAGGTGCCGTCGGCCCGAAAGAAGAGATCATCATTCAAGGTCACCGTCAGCCCCAGGGTCAGGGATTCTTTCAAGGGGCAGTCATCGAAGGGATAGGGGGTTCCGTCAGGCCGGGTGTGATGCAGCACGTCGTGATGGTTCCTGCCCAGCAGCCCTTCATCTGAAGGGTACCCCAAAAGTTCCAGGGCGGCCGGGTTGCAGAAGGTGATGCCCCCTTCCGAATCGATACCGTAAACCCCTTCACCCGCTGTGTTGAGGATGTGACGCACCTGCTGCTCGCTTCTGGTGACCTGATCGAACACCGCTTTCAACTGGTCCTGGTCCCGGGTGAGCACAATCGCCGTGGCAATGTTGGCGGCGGCCTTCTCCAGCCACTCCATGTAAATTTCGGTCAGGTTTTCCCGGTCGGCAATTTCCAGCACCGCCACCACCCGGTCCTTGTGGATGGCCGGAACATGATGAACCACCCCCAGGGAAATATCCCCGATACCGGCAGACACAGACATTTCACCCTCCGGGAGCCGGGTGACCATGGGGTTGCCACTGGCGGCTGTCCGGCCCACCAGGCCTTCATTGAAGGCGAAACGGGCAGGCGCATCGGTTATGTAGTCATGGGGCTGCGAGGCCAGACGGTGGTAGAGATGTTTCTCCCCCTTCTCGGAATGAATGAAAATGGCGCCAACGGGCGCCCCCAGAAACTCCACCACACCGGTGATGGCGCTTAGGGCCACATCGGGCAGGGTTGTTTCCGCCTGGAGAGCCATCACAAGATCGCTCTGGGCCTTCTCGAATAGCGCCCTGCTGTCCGCCTGCCCGGACAATGCGTTCAGTTCCTGGGTCCGGTCGGCGATGCGCTTTTCCAGATGACGGTTTGCCTCCTCTATCTCGGCCTTGAGGCGTGCTTCCTGTTCCATGCGCTTTTCCAGGTTGAGGTTTGTCTCTTCAAGCTCGGCTTTCAGTTTCCCCTCATCCTCAAATGCTCTGCGGGTCCGGAGCGTAAACCCGATCCCGGTAAATATGAGTAGGAACACAGCCAGAAATCGCAGCACTGTAAACAATTGGTAGAGTCTCAGCATGCTGTGGTCCTTACGGGAGACGATCTGCAGAACGTAATCCGTGGCAGCATCCAATTCTTTGGAACCCTGCTCTTCGGTTTTCAGGTATACCTTGCCCAAAATGATGTTTCGCGCCTGGTCCCACTTTCCCGCGGTCATCAACCGGATGGCCATTTGTTCCATGGCTGCCACTTTGGCGGCGGTAGTTTCAAAGGCAGCCATCACCCGGTCGGCGGCAGGGTCCTGGGCAAGTGAAATCATCTTCGAAATGATCTTTTCCGATTGGGCCACCACCTGTTCATAGTTGCCCAGGTATTCAAGGTCTCGACCCACCGCCGCCAGTGTCACCATGCTGGTGGATTGAAGGTCCAGCCGAAGAAGCCTCTCGATGCCCATTCGAGCTTTCAGGTTCTGGTTGTGCATGTTCCAGTACTGTTGCTGATAGTACATGCTGAGAACACCCACAACCAGCAGGATGAACACGGATGCATAAAGAGATTTAACGCCGCTCAAGAATTTCATGGTGTTGCTCCCGATCTAATGGAATCTGCCTTCATTGGACAATCTTATATCGCTCCTCCCGGTCCAGCTGCACCAGAAGGCCGTTGATCTCCTCTTT
>JAERTK010000106.1 GCA_016844935.1 Desulfobacteraceae bacterium
CCCAAAGACATTGCACTTGGGATGGTTCTCGCCAAAGATATCATTACGAGCAGTGGATCGGTCCTTGTAAAGGAGGGTACCAAAATCAACCCGTTTCTTTTTGAAATCCTTCATAATTCCTCCAAGTCAGAGTACAGCGAAGACACCTTTGAGGTTTTTGTCTCTGCCTGATGGTGATGCTTTAAAGAAAACTGAAAGGTAGGTAATGTTTTATGAAAGAACTTTCGGATTGCACCGTGCTGGTGGTGGATGATACGGAAGACAATGTGGACATCCTGGTGGATGCACTGGGGGAACTTTCTGATGTCTCTGTGGCCATGGATGGCCGGGTAGCCGTTGAAACGGTAGCGGACGAGGCACCGGACTTGATTCTTTTGGACATCATGATGCCGGAGATGGACGGGTACGAAGTTTGTGAGACCTTAAAGGCCGATGAGCGCTATGCCAAAATCCCCATTATCTTCCTGACCGCACTTACCGAAATTGAAAACAAGACCAGAGGATTTCAGATGGGTGCCGTGGATTATATCACCAAGCCCTTTGAAATTACCGAGGTCCAGGCCCGGGTGAAGACCCATCTTTCTCTGGTGCTGGCGAGCCGCGAACTGGAGATGCAGAATGAAATCCTGGAGATCAAAGTGGCGGAGCGCACCAAAGAGCTGGCGGTCACTCAGGATATCACCATCCATAGCCTGGCATCCCTCGCGGAGACCCGGGACAATGAGACCGGCGGGCATATTCTGAGAACCCAGCGCTACGTGCAGGTCCTTGCCCAGAAATTGGCCGACCATCCAAAGCATGGGGAGGCACTGGATAAAAAGACCGTGGATCTTCTCTACAAGTCCGCGCCGTTGCACGATATCGGCAAGGTGGGCGTTCCCGACGCTATTTTGCACAAGCCGGGAAAACTCACCGATGAGGAATTTGCCACCATGAAGAGCCACTGTGAGCTGGGGTATCAGGCCTTGCTGAAGGCGGAGGAATTGTTTGAGTTGGATGTCAGGCCCTCATTTCTGACCCATGCCAAGGACATCGCCCGCACCCACCAGGAGAAATGGGATGGTTCCGGATATCCCCAGGGGCTTAAAGGAGAAAAAATTCCCCTTTCGGGCCGTATCATGGCGGTCGCCGATGTGTATGACGCGCTTATCTGCAAACGGGTTTACAAACCCCCCTTTCCCCACGAGAAGGCGGTGGCCATCATCAGCGAAGGGAGCGGCAGCCATTTTGATCCGGATATTGTGGAGGCATTTCTGCAGATAGAGGAGACCATCAAAGAAATCGCTGCGGAACTTGCGGATAGTGATTGAGAGGGCCTCTATATCAACTGATTTCCTTTTGAAAAACGGAGAGAAGTATGAAGATCGTGAGAAGGTTCCCGCTTTTTTTGATGTGCCTGCTGTTATCGTTCTATTTTGCAGCGTCTTCCCATGCAAAAGAATCCCTGGATTTTAAGATCCACGTTACGGATTCGAAATTGCCGAACGTTGCAATCATAACCACGGGCGGAACCATTGCAGAGAAGGCAGACGCCAAGACCGGCAAATCAGTTCCGGCGGTATCCGGAGAAGAGCTGGTGAAAGCCGTACCCGGTTTAGCGAAAGTCGCCAATATCGGTGTTTTGAATTTCATGAACATCGACAGCTCACAGATGACACCTGCCATCTGGCTTAAACTCAGCGGAAAGGTGAATGAAATCATCAAAAGACCCGACATTGCGGGGGTGGTGGTTACCCATGGAACGGACACCATGGCGGAAGGGGCATACTTTCTGGAGCTGACCATCCAGAGTGACAAACCGGTGGTGTTTACGGGGGCCATGAACGACGCTTCCGCCCCTTTTCCTGAGGGCCCCGGTAATATCCTGAACGCGGTCATACAGGCATCGTCAAAAGAGGCACGCGGGTGGGGTGTGACAGTGACGCTCAATTCCTATATCAATGGTGCACGGGATGTGAGAAAAACCCAGACCACCAATGTGCAGACCTTCAAATCCGGAGAAAAAGGGTATCTGGGGTATGTGTACGACGGAAAGGTCACCCGTTTCAACAACAGGATTCGCAAGACAAAACTCCCGCTTCCTTCGAAACTGCCGCCGGTTGTTTTTTTCAGTACCTACGCTGGGGACAATGGGGATTTCATCCGTTACGCCGTGGACAAAGGCGCCAAAGGCCTGGTGATTGATGCGCTGGGTGCCGGGAATGTCAATGAACGGACCTGTGACGCCATCCTTTACGCCCTTTCAAAAAAAATTCCGGTGGTCATATCCACCCGGGTGTATTACGGTTCAGTGGAACCGGCTTACGGCGATAAGGGAGGCGGTGGCATGCTGGAGAAAAAAGGTGCCATTCTGGCCGGAGACCTTATGGGAACCAAAGCGCGTCTGCTCCTCATGCTGGCCTTGGCAGAGGTTGGAAACAACCCTGAAAAGTCGAAAATGTATTTCAAGTAGCACCAATCCCTTGACATGGGTTCCGCACGCCACTATAATACTATACGAAACAACTATGAAATGGCCGCCATATGAAACTCTCCACTCGAAGTCGGTACGGGACCCGAATGGTTCTGGATCTGGCAAAAAGATTTAATGAAGGTCCAGTGAGGATTGGGGATATCGCTGAGCGCGAGGGAATTTCCGCGAAATATCTGGAGCAACTGATCATTCCTCTGAAACGGGCCAATTTCATTACGAGTGTCCGGGGACCCAAAGGGGGACACATGCTGACGCGGCCTCCTGAGGAGATCACAGTAGGGGATGTGGTAAAGGCCCTTGAAGGGGGGATGAATTTCACGGTCTGTGTTGAGAACCCCTCCAAATGCGACAGGTCACCCGAATGCTTGACCCGGGACATCTGGGAAGCAGCGTCAAAGGCCATGTATGATAAACTGGATTCCATGACACTGGCAGGCTTGCTATCGCAGAAGAACTGTAAATAGAAGTTTCTTGAGGAGAACACCTTGACAGATATGAAAATCGTTTCCCTTGCCACCAGCAGAAAGAAGGGAACACCCAAGACAACCGTTTCGGAGGTTTCCCTTGTCCGGGAACACGGGATCGATGGGGATGCCCATGCGGGCCCCTGGCATCGCCAGGTGAGTTTTCTGGCGGCTGAAAGTATCGAAGCGGCACGTAAAAAGGGTCTGGATGTGACATTTGGGAATTTTGCGGAAAATATCGCTACCGAGGGAATTGATTGGGAAACGGTTCCGGTGGGGACCCGCCTGGACCTTGGAGATTCCGCTCAGGTGGAGATTACCCAAAAAGGGAAGGAATGCCACAATAAATGCGCCATTTATTATATGGCGGGGGACTGCATCATGCCCCGGGAAGGGATCTTCGCCCGTGTGCTCAAGGGAGGGGATATCCGCTGTGGTGAACCGGTACGGATCTTGGGTCCATCCTGAAGATATCCGACGGGTTTTTTGAATGATAGTCAAATGACGAATTAGGACTCCCATGAAAATTCGAAAATCCACATTCAAATGGCTGGCATGGATGCTGGCATTTTTTCTGGTAACGGCGAGCGTTGCCCAGGGTGTGGAACGTTGTGGGGGGAAATGTTGTCAAGGGCAGCAGGAACCGGTTGTACGGGATCCGTCCGTGGTTCATGAACCTGGCAACCTGGGATTACCGCTTAACCCGAAAATGCCCCTTGATGCCTTCCTTCCCTCCTGCCATCTGCCCGGTCCGCTGGGAGACAGCAGGACTGCGGGTTCCCAGGAGGAGGCTTCCCAGGAAGCGCCTTGTCAAGATGAGGGTGCGCCCATATCTTGCTGCCACCTGGGAAAGGCCGGGACCGGTTCTCAGGCACTGGTTTCGCAGGGACATTCCTGGGGGACGGATCGTCTCTTTCATGCTGCGCTGGCGGTTTGTATCCAGTCGGCTGCCAATTTAAATGAAGATCAACGTTACCAATCTGTGGACGGAGGAAGCTTGCAACCGCGGGCTGCCCCGGTCCCACTCTACCTCAAGAACACCTCCTTTATCTGTTAAACCCACCGGCCGGGTTGCTGGATTCCTGTGGCCTTTTGATCCAGGACCCGGTACGCACACCACTCAATTTTTATCCATTACCTCGTTTTCAGTATACGACCGCATCCCATTTAAGCCTCGTCTTTTTCATGGGATAAAGGCTCTTTTAGGAGACCGCGTGGCGGTGGGATAGATCGCTACGCGCCCTTTTCGGAGGGGATGGACGACGCTCAAAACGAAGGAAATATCAATGAGGAAGACAGATAAATGAACGCCCAAAAAGAGGCGGATCATGGAGGAACCAATGACAAATCAGAAAAAGAAATCCATCAAGGAAATGAGCACCCATAAAAAAGCAGCGGTCTTAGGGGCCGAAAAATTAGGGGACCAAAAAAAGAAGAAGGGTTTTTTGCCCTATGTCGCTATCTCAATCTGTGCCCTGCTGGCAATCGGTGCCGGTCTCTTCTTGTTTCAGGGAAACGGTCAGACCTCCCAAAATCTTTCCACGGCCCGGAATGCGGGCCAGGATGCTCAGGCCGTCAGTCAGACCCGGGTGGTGACGCATCCGGTAAACCTGTTTGCTGATGGAAAGGCAAAGCATTTTGAATTTCAGGCCGACAACGGTATCACCATTAAATATTTTGTGTTGAAGAGTTCAGATGGAGTGGTCCGCGCGGCATTTGATGCCTGCGACGTCTGCTGGCCCAGCGGCAAAGGGTACTATCAGGAACAGGACAAGATGGTCTGCAGAAACTGCGGAAAACGATTTGCGTCGGTGAAGATCAACGTGGAGAAGGGGGGATGCAACCCTGCGCCCCTTGAGCGGAGGGTCGAGGGCGACAACCTGGTGATCCAGGTGGCGGACATCCTGAAGGGGCAGACCTATTTTGATTTTGGAGGGAGGGGTTAACCATGAAACTCTTTGATATCTCTTTGGCGAATCTAAAACGCCGCAAGGCCAAAGCCTCCTTTATTCTCATCGGATTGCTGGTGGGGGTAACCGCGGTGGTGGCCTTCATGAGTCTGGTGGATACCCTCACCCGGGATATCAACCACAAGCTGGAAAAGTACGGCGCCAATATCATGATCCTGCCCAAAACGGAAAACCTGTCCCTCACTTACGGGGGTATGGCCGTCGGTGGCATTTCTTTCGAGATGCGTGAAATCCTCCAGGAGGACCTGGGTAGGATCAAGGATATCGAGAACGCCGCCAATGTTGCGGCGGTGGGTCCCATGGTGCTGGGTTCCATCAAGGTTGCGGACCGTAATGTGTTGCTGGCAGGGGTCGATTTCCAGGTGGCGCATATCCTGAGACCCTGGTGGAAAATTAAAGGGCAATCCCCCGACGAGGACAGGGTTCTTCTGGGGGCGGAGGCCAGCCGTATCCTCGGCCTGGGTCAGGATGATGTTCTTGATGCCAACGGAAGAAACCTTGTGGTTTCGGGTGTCCTGGAACCGACCGGAAGTCAGGATGATCAGATTATCTTTGCCCCCCTGAAGACGGCCCAGCGGGTGTTGGGCAAGGAAGGCCGTATCTCCATGGCGGAGGTCGCAGCCCTTTGTGCCGCATGCCCCATCGACGAAATGGTTGCTCAGATTTCGGGTGTTCTCCCCGACGCCAAGGTCATGGCCATCCGGCAGGTGGTGAAAGGGCGCATGGAGACCCTGGGGCACTTCAACAAATTCGCCTATGGTCTTTCCCTGCTGGTGATGCTGGTTGGATGCCTGGTGGTTCTGGTGACCATGATGGGAAGTGTTCGGGAAAGGACCTCTGAATTCGGCATCTTCATGGCCATCGGTTTCAGGCGGCGCCACGTGATCAGCATGGTCCTGTTCGAGGCCGCTGTCATTTCGGCCCTTGCCGGGGTGGTGGGGTATTTCATGGGTCTTGGCGCCACAAAACTCACCATCCCTTTTTTCACCGAAAGCGTCGATGTGGGCCTGGCATTTGACCCGGTTCTGGCCCTGGGGGTGTTTGTGGTCGCCGTTATTCTGGGACTCGTATCCAGTGCCTATCCAGCGGTCATGGCCGGAAATCTTGACCCCAACGAAGCCCTTAGAAGCCTGTAAGAGGAGTGAATCATGAGCTATATTCAAGTTGAAAATCTGATGAAGGAATATGGAAAGGGGGAAGCGGCATTTTTAGCCGTCAAGGACATGAGCTTCCAGGTTCAGCAGGGGGAGTTCGTGGCCGTTGTCGGGGAATCGGGGTCGGGGAAATCCACACTGCTCTCCATGATGGGGGCTTTGAATACCCCCACAAATGGCCGGTATGTGGTGGACGATATTGATGTTTATTCCCTGAGCCTTGATAAAAGGGCGAAATTTCGCATGGAATTCCTGGGATTCATCTTCCAGAGCTTTCATCTGATTCCATACCTGAACGTTATGGAAAATGTGATGCTGCCCCTGGCCATTGCCAAGATCAAATCCCAAGAGAAAACAGACATGGCCAGGGAGGCCCTCAAACATGTGGGGCTTTCCGATAAAGAAAACCGTCTGCCCAGCGAGATCTCCGGGGGGGAACAGGAACGGGTGGCCATTGCAAGAGCCGTTGTGAACAACCCCACCATCCTCCTGGCCGATGAGCCCACCGGCAATCTGGATACCCGGACAAGCCGTGAGATCATGGATCTCTTCAATAAACTGAACGGGGAGGGGATCACCATCGTCATGGTGACCCACAATGCGATGTGGTCGAAGGAGGCCCATCGGATCCTCTGTGTTTCGGACGGATTGGTCAGTGAGCAGGAGCGTTTACGAAATGTTGTTGAATATCCCTTCGGGCAGAAATCATCCCCGGAGCAGTATTCGGCGAACAAGGTTGCCGCTCGATAAACATTATGCGCCAGGGTGGGCGGGGGCCCGGATAAGGGCCTTCCCGACATTTCCCCCGGACGATTAAAGGAGAAGAATATGGATAACGGATTTTTATTTTCAAAAAAGATGTGGGCCCTCATCATGGTCCTTTTGGTGGTTCTCATGGCGGCCGCGGCCTTTGCCCTTCAGTTCAGTGAAGAGAAGGCAAAGCCCCAAACGGCGGTGGAGCGAAGAGGCACCGGCAATTCACAGTATCCGGGAGCAGACGTCTCCAAAGCCGTTTTCAAGGTAGACAATATGTCCTGTTCCGGGTGCATCTCCGCCATCAAAGGGAGCCTTGCGGGCTTTCCGGGGATAGAGGATATCCTTGTGGATCTCGGGGGTGGTAAAACGGAAGTCTACTACCGGAAGGAGCGGGGCGCCGATGTGGCCAAAATGGCCCAGGCTATCACCGAGAGCGGTTACCCTGCCAGGACCCTTAAGGTTTTTTCAGCAGATGAAATTAAAAAGAAAAGGGATCTGGCTGCCTCGAAATCAAAATTTTACGTCGCTTCGGTGAGTGGGTACGATATTGCCCGGGCCGATTTTGATATGGAGATGAAAGCGGCACGGAAACAATACCAGAAAGATTATGGTGAAGATCTGTTTTCCACTGCCCGCGGGAAGGCCCTGAAACAAAGACTTCAGGGACAGGTCCTGTCGAGGCTTATCCAGCAGGGCACCCTGCTGCAGGAAATCAATCGCTCCGGTTACAGCGTGGATAGTGAGACGCTCAAAGCGGAGTTAGAGGCGTACATTGAGAAAAACGGCAAGAGCGAACAGGTACTTCAACAGGCTGTTAAAGATGCGGGATATGACTATGACTATTTCAGGAAAAGATTTGAAATGGGTGTTTTGATCAACCGGTACATCGACGAAAAGGTCCTGGCCGGAGCCACGACTCCCGACGAAAAAGAGCGGGCCTTTGCCGCATGGTTCAACAACACCAGAAGCAAAGCGGAAGTGGCCTATTATGACAAAAATCTTGAACGGGCCATCCAGGAACAGAGGTCTTCGGGCAGTTGTTGCCCCGTGAAGTAGGTCAGTAGGGGGTCCTGCATTCTATTTCCATCAGGGCCTGGCGGGGTGCCAAAAACCGATTTTCCAAACACCGGCACCCCGCTTTTGGCGCCGTTTCCGTAGAGAAGGAGGTAAGGCAATGAAAAAATCACAAGGCAGTCCAAACGGAAATAGCGAGCCGGTTTGCAGCATGTGTGTGAAACCGGACGGAACAAAGCCCATGGTTGCCCATGAGGGCCAGAGTTCGAAGCCAGAAACTCCCCGCAGGAAGTCCTGGTGGGGGCGCTATGTGGCGCGCTTGAAGAAACACGAAGAAGACATCCGGTCCTGTTGTCATTGACAAAAGGATCTCGTTAAAAGAGAGGACGAGAAAGATGAAAATCTTAGGTATGATACTGAGCGCATTGGGTTCATTCGGGTTTATTTTTTATGTAATTATATGGTCGACCGGGGATAATTATACGAACGTTGGTCCTATTTGGCCGATCTTCTTTTTGGTGGGCATGACTATTATAGGAATTATCGTTATGTCAAGGCCCAGAAAAAATCAGATTCCCTTCAACTAGTTGATCAAATGGGGGAAGGAGGAAAAAAAGATGACAGAGGTCATTGTTGTCGGCATTCTTGTGGGACTCTCACTGGTTTTTTTGACAAAGAATCTGTACAATAGGCTCAAGGCCGATTCAACCTGTTGTTGCGAAGGGAAGGTATGTCTAAAAAAGAAAAAGACGGATATGTAAAAAAGGGAACCATGATGGTGGTGGTTTTTGTGGCCCTTGCGGTGGGTTTTCTGGGCGGGGTTTTCTACAGTTCCTACCAGTCTGTGCCCGGAAAAAATGCACCACCCATGGGGCAGGCTCAAGTTTCAAATGTGCAGGCAGTTGGGATTTCGGAACTGGAGAAAGAAACCAGCCTTCATCCCGACAATGTGGAGGCATGGGTGCAGTTGGGGAACCTCTATTTTGATGCCGGTCAGGTTGATAAGGCAATTTTGGCCTATACCCGGTCTCTGGCGCTTGTTCCCGACAATCCCAATGTGCTGACGGACCTGGGGGTCATGTATCGCCGCAAGGGTCAGCCGTTGGAAGCCATCAAGTCATTCGACAGGGCAATCCAGGCGAACCCCCGCCAGGAAGCGGCCTACTTTAACAAAGGGGTGGTGTTTCTCCATGACCTGAACAAGAGGGATGAGGCCATTAAAGCGTGGGAGGAACTGGTCCTGGTGAATCCCGGGGCCAAAGTCCAGAACGGAGAACTGGTGATTGACCTCATTGAAAACATCAAGGCCGGGAAGCCCTGAACGACCGGCATCAGAGGGGAACAGAATGGACAGGGCAGGCCTTCTCTGCATTGGACACCGGGGCGCCATGGGGCACGCCCCGGAGAACACCCTTTCGTCCTTCAGAAAAGCCCTCGAACTGGGCGTTCAATGCGTTGAGGGGGATGTTTATTATGTGGACGGCCGCCTGATGGTAATTCATGACGATCGTTTGGAACGGACAACCAATGGTTCGGGGTATCTTCTGGATCACGATTTTGACACCCTCCGTTCCCTGAATGCCGGGGAAGGAGAGCGGATCCCAACCCTCCAAGAAGTGTTTGAAACTGTGGATTTGAAAGCCGGGGTGAATATAGAACTGAAGGGGGCCAATACGGTCCGCCCGGTAGCTGAATTTATCGCCGCCCGACGCGAAAGCGGGTGGCGTGATGATCTGATTCTGGTATCGTCATTTAACCATGGCGAACTTGAGACCATTCGCGGGATGGATCAGCACGTAAAGCTCGGGCTGCTCATTGCCGGTCCGCCTGCGGATGCTGCCGCCTCAGCGGTTGCCCTCGGGGCCTATTCCATCCACCTTTCCCTGAAAAACATTGACCGGGAATTTATCGTCCATGCCCATTCCTGCCATCTGAAAGTTTTTGTGTTCACCGTGAATGAACCTGAGGATATTCAGAGGGTGGGTGCGCTCGGGGCGGATGGGGTATTTACCAACTACCCGGAAAGGGTTTTGCAGCACCAAAAGGGCCGCGGGTCCATCGGTTGGGTTTGACAATCCCTTACATGGCGGTTACCCTTTGCACGAAGTCTCCGATGGCCTCATGGACCCTTTCCGCGCCTTCTCCCAGCAGGATACCGTGGCGGTTGAAGTTAAACAGCAGGTATTCCTTGTCCGTTGCGCCGATGAGTTCAAATACCTCCTTTGATCCCCCGGGGTCTACGATGGGATCACCGTCCGCCTGGATCACAAGGGCGGGGATGGTTATCCGGGGCAGCTTTTTTTTCACATCCGCCATGAGCAGGCCCAGCTCCCTCACACCGCGTATGGGATTTCGATGGTAGTTGATGTGGGGGTTTTCGGGGCTGTTTACCATAAACGCCATTTTTGCCCCCTCCACGTTGATGAGATCCATGGACCGGTTCCACAGGCCCAGGGCCGGAAGAAATCGAACGGAGAAATTCTGAAGTCGAAGGGGCGGGGACACGGCAAAGAGCGCCGAGAGGCCCTTTACCCTTGTCCCCAGCTCCAGTGCCAGACCGGCTCCGGTGGAAAACCCCCCGACCACCACCTGCCGGCACAGGCTGCTGACAATGGCATAGGCTTCATCCACCGATTCCATCCAGTCTTCACGGGTCCTGGTGGCCAGGTCGTCGGGGGATGTTCCGTGCCCGCTCACCCGGGGGGCGTACACCAGAAAACCCCTCTTGCTCAAGTACGCCGCCAACTCTTTTACTTCCGGGGGTGCCGCCATATAACCATGGATCAGGACGATGCCTGTCCGCCTGAACCGATTACCCATGAGGGTGGGCATCCCCACATCTTTATTTTTGGATTCCCCGTCCCTGAAGAAATCGGCATGCGCTTTCTCAAACCGGTGAACGGCGTTATTCATGAGCCTTTTTGCAATGCGGCGCCTGAGGGGAAAAGATGGGAGCCACGCCACAAATCGGATTTTTCGCTGAAGCTTTCCAAGAAATTCCACCTCATTTGCCATGACCTGAACCGGATTATCAACGCGAACCCGGTGGAAATCAAAAACATGTTCGAATTTTGTGAGATCCTTGATGAGATAGCCCCCCTCCTTTCGGACGACCTTCGTTTCCAGGGCCAGGGACAGAAAGGAACTGTACTTATTAAAACGGTCGTCCGTAAGGAGAGGGACCTGGTTTTTCTGAAGTTCCTCGTGCAGGTAAACCCCCGTTTTGTTGAGCACCAGGGTGGTAGCCAGAAAGGCCTTTCGTCTGAAATCCATCTCCTTGATTTTCCGGTTCGGGATCGCTCGGAGCAAAGAGGCAAACAGGTGGTCGTGATTGAACGTGGTCATCTGGTAGATGGCCGACATATACTGGAACATGATCTTAAAGGATATTCTTCCCATGGGTCGTCTCGAAGGGATCGGGTCATCGAAATCGATTCGGCGGGTGGACGCAATATCTTTTAAAATAAACGGTTTTTGAAGGAATTTTCCGATGTCCATGGGTTTCCCGAACCGGATGTCCACATCAACACCCGACAGCAGCATGGTGCCTTCCGTCATCATCTCCTCCATACCCCGTTCGGAAAGGTCGTCGAAGGCTTTTTCAAGGAGAGTGCTGATCATGTTTTCCTGAACCCTCAGGGGATAATAGGTGATGTTGACGGGAACGAGATAGGTTTGTTTTTCCGAGACCTGCTCAAGAGTGTCCAGATCAAAAGAGGTCATGAGGCGTTTTGCCTCACGGGGGGCGGTTTTTTTCAAGGCGCTTAATCTTTGCCGGTAGAATTCGGTTCTGAGCGCAAGGGTTGCAGCCCCCGTATGGGGTGGGTGTTTCCCCCTTGCATGGGAGATCATGAAACGCCCTTTTTCAATGATTTTTTTATTTTTTACCATGCGCCCTTCGGGATAAACCACCCATGCGGCCTCCCCTGTGAGTAGGGTTTTTACCATGAGGCGGTCCCGGTTGGGATCGCGGGTGGAGATGACGCCCAGCTTGTCAAAAATGGCCGCAAGGGGTCCCTTGAAAAGGTTGTAATCCGCCAGGGACCAGATGGGAATCCCCGTTATCTGGTGTAGGCGGCGGGGCAGAAACAGGGTTTCAATCCGGGTAAAATGGTTGGCAACGAAAATGATCGATCCATTGGGAATGTTTTCTTCCCAGTGAATGCGGATGTTGAGTTTGGACAGCTGAGAGAGTTTTTTGATGGCGAGACTTGTTGTCAGGTAGGCGAATTTGTTCATAGAACCGCATCCCCCATGACAGATCATGGTTCAAGGCCGAAAAAATCCACAGCGTTTTTGTTTAATAGCCGTTCCAGAAAATCCCCGGATAGATGGGCCGCCTTCAATTCCTTAAGCTCTCGATCCCATGCGTAGGGGATGTTGGGAAAATCGGATCCGTACATGACCCTGTCAGAGCGGTACCGGGCAAGATCGATTTTCTCTTCAATGGGGAGATAATCCGTAATGACCATGGTGGTGTCCAGCCAGAGGTTGTCATATTTTTCAATCATTTCTTTGTATGCCCATGTTTCGTCAAATCCCATGTGAGGAACACAGATCTTCAGATCCGGAAAATCTTTTAGGACACGTTCCAATCTGTCCACGCTGCAAAGTTCATAGGGGTCGCAACGGTAGGCTTCGCTTTTCGGTTCTCTTCCCACATGCATGACGACCGGCTTCTGATTTGTCCGGCAACATTCATATAGTCGATTCATGGGGTCGCTGTTCATGTGGAAGCATTGAACGTGGGCGTGGAGCTTGAGACCTTCAAGCCCCGAATCGAAAGCGTTTTGCAGAATGCTCACGGCATTTTTTTCGCCGGGGAATACGGTGGCCATGCCGGTCACCCGATTCGGATATTGCCTGCATTTCTCAGCCATGTACTTGTTCAGTCCATGGGAAATCCCGGGCTTATGTGCATACTGGAGTGCGATGATATGCTTAATGCCGCGTGATAACAGGAAATCAAATACGTCGGATGTGGTCAACCGATATCGGATGTGCCAGGCGTTTTCATCAAACCATTGCCGGATCGCGGAGAAAATGTTGCCGGGGAAAACATGTACATGGGCATCGACAACGGGGGGGAGACCAAAAGGAACTTTCGCGCTTTCCGTATCGTTAATTGCCGGCAGATCCGAATTCAACATCCTAAACACCCAAAACCAAATGAATTCCATTTTCAGAATAACACGTCTTACTCGGATAGTAGCATAATACCATTTAGAAATGGACAATATTCGAGTTCAGGAAGGTAACCCGGGATGAGAACATAGCCTTCTGATGTCGGGCGCGCGGGGTTGTAGGAAGTGAAACAGTGGCAAAAAAGGGTAAGGTTCTTTCGGAGATTAAAGGGCTATGAACTGCTTTGGAAGGATATGCGTCACGTGTGCGACGTTGCGTTTGACGCCGTGGAACCCCTTCGCCTGGGGCCCATGGCGCGGGATCTGTGGGAAGGCGATAGAAGATAACAAGTCCCTAAATCTCCACCATATACCTCATAATGCCTTTGGAGACCTGCTTCATGTTTGGGGCCCAGGCCCGCTACTACAATAGATGGATCCGGATGCAAGAGCGATCGCGGGATATTGGGCCTGAAGCCTACCTGGAAGAAACCAAAGATCAGTCGCGTTATCAATAGGCGGAACGTCCCAATCTCTTCCTCTCGTATGATTCGGGGTAGTCCCCGTTGATTATGTTGGTTGTCGCGTTATCGCATCTCTGACCGCTTGGCCGAGTTCGTGCGTTGTCGCCCTCCCGCCCATGTCGGGCGTCAGGTGCCTGGCGTCACGCAATACTGTTTCAATGGCGTTCATCAAGTCGTTGTACATTCCGGTACGGTTCAAGTGTTGCATCATCATGGCGCCGGCCCAGATAGCGCCTATGGGGTTGGCGATTTTCCGGCCGGTGATATCCGGGGCGGAACCATGGACCGGTTCGAACATGGATGGGAAGTTCCCATCGGGATTAATGTTGGCTGATGGGGCGATGCCGATCGTGCCGGTGCAAGCGGGCCCCAAATCGGAGAGAATATCACCGAACAGATTGGATCCCACCACCACATCAAAATGCTCGGGCATGCGCACGAAATTGGCGGTCAGGATATCAATGTGGTATTGGTCAACGTCGATTTCCGGATAGGCTTTGGAGATTTCTTTCACCCGGCTGTCCCAGTAAGGCATTGTGTGGAAAATGCCGTTGGATTTGGTGGCCGAGGTTAGATGCCGGGCCGGCCGGTTTTTGGCCAGTTGGAAGGCATATTCGAGGATGCGGTCAACGCCGCGACGGGTGAACATACTTAATTGCGTGACCGTCTCTTGATCCGTCCCCTCATATTGTATACCGCCCATGGATGAGTATTCGCCTTCAACATTTTCACGTACCACAAAGAAGTCGATATCACCCGGTTTTTTGCCCGCCAGCGGGCATGGTACGCCCTCGAACAGCCGGACCGGGCGCAGATTGACATATTGGTCAAAAGCTCGCCGGATGGGGAGTAACAGACCCCAGAGCGAGATGTGATCGGGTACGCCGGGAAACCCCACGGCACCCAGATAGACGGCGTCGAAATGCCTCAGTTGCTCGATGCCGTTTTCGGGCATCATGCGCCCCGTTTCCTGATAGGTTTCGCAGGACCAGCTAAATTCCGTCCACTCGAAGTTGACGTCATGTTCCCCTCCTGCCGCCTCCAATGCACGGATACCTTCGGGAATGACCTCCCTACCGATTCCGTCTCCGGGAATAACTGCAATTTTAAATGATACCATACGTGATTGCCTTTCGAATTAAGTGAGTTGAATCAGAATAAGAGTATTTTCCTGAATCTCTTTCGCTCAGCTCCCGGTTTTTTGCGCCATTATCTGTAATTCCGAATCGATGAATTTCCTGGGTACCAGCGTTACCCGCTGGAAATTCCCCAGGGGGCTTTCGTCCACCAGGAGGGGACATTCGTAGGCCTTTTCCAGGGTTTTGAAGGTGAGCACCTCCGAAGGGATGCCCATTTTGATAATACGACCTTTTTTCAGCAGCATGAGGCGGTTTCCGTACATGGCCGCCAGGTTGATGTCGTGGGATACCATCACAATGGTGAGGCCTTTTTCCATCCTCAGCTTTTCCATCAAGTCCATGATCCGCACCTGATGGGCCAGATCCAGGGCCGCCGTGGGTTCATCTAGGAGGATGATCTGCGGTTCCTGGCAGATGGCCCTTGCAATGAATGCCCTTTGGCGCTCCCCGCCGCTCAACTGGTCCATTTTTCGCTCGGCCAGGGCTTCCACCCCCGTAAAGGCCATGGCCTCTTCAGCCATTTGAATGTCGTTATCATCCTCCAGTCCCAACAGGCCCATATGGGGTGATCGGGCCATGAGCACCAGCTCTCTGACGGTAAATGGCAGATCCTCCGGGACGGTTTGAGGGACCAGGGCCATGATCCTTGCCAGGGACTTCCGGGAGTATTTTTCCATCGGGCTGCCCAGAATTTCAAGGTTTCCGCCCTGAAATGGCCTGATGGCGGCCATGACTTTCAGCAGGGTGGTTTTACCTGAACCATTGGGGCCTATGACAATAAAAAAATCGCCTTTTGAAACGGAAAAGGAAACATCCCGAATAACCGGCAGGGATCCGTAAGATGCGTTCAAGGCATTGGCAAAAATAGATGGTTTCATGAGTCTGATTTTTTCAGCAATATAATAAAAAGCGGAGCGCCGATCATGGCGGTGATGACGCCCGCCGGCATCTCTCCCTGTTCGGGAAGGGTCCTGGCCAGAATATCACAAAGCACAACGTAAGCCCCTCCCCCCAGCAGGCATGCGGGAACCAGCACCCGGTGGTCCGGCCCGATAATAAGCCTCAGCAGGTGGGGAATCACCAAGCCCACAAAGCCGATGGGTCCGCAGGAGGCCACCGTTGCACTGACCATAATGGAGGTGGCCACCAGAAGGATAGCGGTGATGACTTTGGTGTTGATCCCCATGGTTTGGGCCAGTTCTTTGCCCATGAGGAAAAGGTTCATGGCATTTGAAAGATAGAAAATGAGAACGGCAAGGGGGATAACCACTGCACTAAGGAGCCAAACCTGGGGAAGATCCGCCATGGATAGATCCCCCATGAGCCAGAATATGATGTTGTGAAGTCGGTCGTCCTGGGTGATGGATATGAGAAACATGATAAACGCCGCACAAAACGCATTCACCATCACGCCTGACAGGAGAAGGATATTTTTTTTCAGCATGGTTTTCCCGGTTGTCATGAACAGGAGCAGTAACAGGGTGGCCATACTCCCCCCAAAAGCTGCCACGCTGACGCCGGGAAAGGGGGAGAGACCCATCAGAATGCCGATGATGGCCCCGATACCCGATCCGCTCGAAATCCCAAGGATATAGGGCTCTGCCAGAGGGTTTCGAAGCAGTGCCTGAAAAACGAGCCCTCCCAGGGAAAGGGCGGCGCCCACCAAGGTTGCCAGAAATACCCTGGGCAGGCGGATCTGCCAGATGATGGTCTCCAGCATAGCGTCGGCTTTTTCGATGCCTGAAATGGACAATAGCGTTTGTTTGATGTTGCTGCCCGTGGAGCCTATGGAGATGCCCAGAATAACCGTTGCCCCGAGGAATAAGGAGAGCAGAATGGAGGTGGTCCACATGCGTCTTACAATGGTCGGTCTTTGGGTTTTCACGGTTTTTCCTTGTAGAGTTCCGGGTGAATGGCCTCCGCAACATGCTCAAGGCCATCAATGAGCCTGGGTGTGGGTCGATCGAGGATATTGGAATCCATAAGAAGGATGCGGTTGTTCCGAACCGCGGGCATGGATGGCCATTTAGCCCATTGTCTTTTGACGCGTTCAAAAATGGTGCTCCTGGCCATGGAGGTGATGATCAAAACGTCGGGGGAAAGACCCAGTACCTGTTCACGACTGTACCTGGGGTAGGGCACGGGACCTTCCGCAAGATTCCTGCCCCCGCCCATGACGATCAATTCGTGAATATAGGTCTCGGTACCCGCGGAAACAATGGGCGAGATGCCGATTTGAAAAAAAACTCCGGGTCTGTTGGGTGATGTGGCCACAATGGATTTCACCCGCTCTATGCGGGTGCGTAAATCGGAAACAATGTCGTGAGCCTTTTGATCGGCACCCAGGAGTTTCCCCAGCTGAAGGATGGTTTCAAGGACGGAGTTCAGATTTTTGGGATCCACCGCATAAACGGGGATGCCTAAATGTTCCAGTTTCCTGACCACCGCTATGGGGTTTCCTTCCTTTATGCCGATGCAGAGATCCGGTTTCAGTGCGACAATCCTTTCAAGATCCAGGTGAACGTAGGAGCCGACCCGGGGCAGTTTTTGGGCCGCAGTCGGAAAATCACTGAACCGCGAGACACCCTTTAGCAGATCCTCCTTGCCCAGGGCAAAAATGATTTCCGTAATGCTCGGGGCCAGGGAAACAACCCGTTTGAGGTCGTCCGGTACGGTCATTTTCCGGCCCAGTTCGTCCGTAACCGTCCGGGCCGCCGGCTGTTGGCCGTGGAGCGCAAAAAGGCTGGAAAAGAAAACGAAGACACCCAGCAGGGCTGATCTTTTTGCCACAGCGGTTAATTGTGAAATGCATGTAGGCATTTTGTCCTCTGTCATTTTTGCTCAAGGACTCCGAATATAGCGGTGGCCCGGTTTTTTTGAAAGAACTTTTTTTTGGCTCCCGGTTACCCAATGGTGACGGGAGCTTTAAGAACTTTTTTATGAACACAAGGCCCACCCGGTCCGTGCACTCTCCAGATCTGGCTGGGAATTTGTATTCCGGACATTTTTCGCTTGCATTTCATCATGTTATTGTTTATAAGACTCGGATATTTTTGGGCTCGGCTGTATTTGTCCACTGAATGGGATTTTCTTTTGCGCTTCATACCAGTAAAATCAAAGGGTTGGCCTGGTCTTTGTTAAACTCGGCCGGTGCTGTGGTTGCCCTTATGAGCGATATCTGGCTTTTTGGGGGGCGTTCTGATTTATTTTGTGAAGGTCATTTAAGCGTCGATGTTGGCATGCATGAGGCATCTTGAGAGGTGATCGTTTCACTTCAGATGCCTTATTTTCTTTGATGGTTATTTTCATGAACGTATTTTCTGTGGGTTTAAAAGGTAAGGATGTTCAGCAACTGGAGGCGGAAACACTGACAGCGCTCGAGGCGTTAAAACGTCTGAAAGTGGGCGGGTTGGATCGGGTCGTGGCGGTCAGGGTGAACGATGTCCTTCAGGATCTTTCCGCCCAAATAGGCACAACCGCTGAATTGGAACCCGTTTATGTGCACTCCCATGAGGGTTTGGAAATTCTGCGCCACAGCACTTCACACGTGATGGCCATGGCTGTGAAAGAACTCTTCCCCGGCGTGAAAGTGACCATCGGGCCTGCCATTAAGGATGGCTTTTACTACGATTTTGATTATGAAAGGCCTTTCAGGGAGGATGACCTCGCCCATGTGGAAGAGAAGATGAATGAGATTATTCAGTCTGATCTTCCCTTTACCAGAAAAGAGATCCCCTTGTCGGAAGCTGCGGGGTTTTTTAAAGATCAGGCTGAGGATTACAAGGTTGAACTCATTAACGACCTTGAAGCGGACACGGTGTCCCTTTACACCCAAGGGTCTTTTACGGACCTGTGTCGCGGACCCCATATCCCTCGAACCGGTATGATTAAGGCGTTTCATTTGACCAAGGTGGCCGGTGCATACTGGCGGGGTGATGAACGTCGACCCATGTTGAGCCGCATATACGGTGTGGGTTTTTCCGATCGGAAGCAGTTGAAAAAACATCTTCATATGTTGGAGGAGGCCCGAAAGCGGAACCATGTGAGGCTCGGGAGCCAGTTGGAACTTTTCAATACCTATGAAGAGGTGGGTGCGGGAATGGTGGTCTGGCACCCCAATGGCGCCATGTTGCGTCACCTTCTGGAGGATTTTGAGATTTCCGAACATCTCAAAAGGGGCTATGAACTGGCCAGGGGCCCGGAGGTCCTCAAGACGGACTTGTGGAAAAAATCCGGACATTTTGACAACTATCGCGAAAACATGTATTTTACCGAGATTGACGGGCAATCCTATGGTATGAAACCCATGAATTGCCTTTCCCACATGTTGATTTACGGATCCAAAATCAGAAGTTATCGCGAACTGCCCAAGCGATATTTTGAATTGGGGACGGTCCATAGGCACGAGCGGTCAGGGGTTTTGCACGGTCTTTTCCGGGTCCGGGAATTTACCCAGGACGACGCTCACATTCTCTGTACCCCTGAACAGCTCAATGACGAGATTAAGGGTGTCCTTGATTTTGTAAGGGAAGTGATGGGGGTTTTCCAGTTCGATTATGAACTGGAGATCAGCACACGGCCTGAAAAATCCATCGGTTCCGATGAGGACTGGGAGTTGGCCACCCAGGCCCTCGTGAAAGCCATGGACGAGCTTCAATTGAACTATGAGATCAATGAAGGTGATGGCGCCTTTTATGGCCCAAAAATCGATGTCAAGCTTGAAGACGCCTTAGGTCGAAAATGGCAGTGTGCAACAATCCAATGTGACTTCACGCTTCCCGAAAAGTTTGACCTGACTTTCATTGGAAAAGATGGGGAAAAACACCGGCCCGTTATGATTCACAGGGTGATACTCGGTGCCATTGAACGCTTTATCGGCGTCCTCATTGAGCATTATGCCGGCGCTTTTCCCACCTGGCTCGCCCCGGTACAGGTTGCCATCCTGACGGTGACAGACCGAAATATTCCGTTTGGCGAAAAGGTGAAAAATGCGGTTCTGGCGGCGGGTATTCGGGTTGCGTCCGATTTCAGAAATGAGAAGTTGGGTCTTAAGGTCAGGGAAGCCCAGGTAAAAAAGATTCCTTATATGTTGATTATTGGGGATAAAGAATGCGATAGTGAGGGTGTAACCCCAAGGAAAAGGAACGGTCAAAACCTTGCTTTGATGAAGGCAAATGAGTTTATTGATCTGATTACAAAGGAGAGCAGACAGAGGAGGGAATGGCAATAAGAAAAAAATCTGACGAAGTAAGGATCAATGAGAAGATCCGCTCCAGGCAAGTGAGACTGATCTCCGCCGAAGGAGAACAGTTGGGAATTCTGTCTCTAGGGGACGCTCTGAACGAGGCCAATGACGTGGGGCTTGACCTGGTAGAGGTGGCGCCCAATTCCGATCCGCCGGTCTGCCGCGTAATGGATTACGGCAAGTTCCGGTACGAGGCCAGCAAGAAAGTTCAGGAGGCGCGCAAGAAAACCCGGGGCGGCCAGATGAAGGAAATTAAACTTCGGCCTCACACGGAAGATCACGATCTTGGGTTCAAGATCAAGAACCTGAAGAAATTTCTGGACAAAAAACACCGGGTGAAAGTGAGCGTCTTCTTCCGTGGGCGGGAGATGGCGTTTATGAAAGCCGGTGATGATCTTCTAAAACGGGTTGCCGAAGAAGTCTCGGAAATCGGAACGGTGGATCAGCCTCCTGCCAGGGAGGCCCGGAATCGAATGACCATGGTCATTGTTCCAAAATAACGAAAACAACAATTTAGGCCTTTGGGGCTCAGCGCTGCTGAGACAAGGCATGCCTTGTCTCTACGATCTTTTGTCGTTGGCAAAAGTTGAAAGGGTGCTGTGTTTCCTTCGGGGGCTTTAACCAGTAGTGGAGGGCGATCATGCCGAAAATGAAGACCAACCGCGGAGCGGCTAAACGGTTCAAAACCAGCGGTTCTGGAAAAATCGTGAGAAACAAAGCTTTTTCGAGCCATATTCTCACCAAGAAAAGCACAAAGAGAAAACGGAATCTTCGAAAGTCTACTGTATTGGATCCGGCTAATCTGAAAGGTGTCAAGCGGATGATTCCTTATCGCTAGTTTTCCAGTTCCTTAAACAAATTTCTAAACGAACAACTGAAACAAAGAGGTTTTGTCATGTCAAGGGTTAAAAGAGGCTTTAAAGCCAGAAGAAGAAGGAAAAAAGTATTAAAGGCAGCAAAGGGGTTTCGGGGGGGGCACAGTAAACAGTACCGGACGGCTGAAACTGCCGTGCTCCGGGCCGGGATGTATGAATACCGGGATCGCAGGGTTCGGAAACGTGATTTTCGAAAGCTGTGGATTGTCAGAATAAATGCGGCGGCCCATGCCCACGGGCTTTCCTACAGTCGATTGATGGGGGCGCTCAACAAGGCGGGTGTTGTCCTGGATCGTAAGGTGCTGGCAGATATGGCCATTAATGATCCGACAGGGTTTGCCCGGTTGGCTGCGATGGCCTCGTAACGGTAGGGCCTGGCGGATAACACCATGAAAGACCAGCTTCTGGAACTTGAAAAGCGCGGCAATGATGAAATTAGTGCCATTAATGATCCGTCCGACCTTGAGCCGTTCCGGATCAAGTACCTGGGTAAAAAAGGTGCGCTGACTTCCCTGATGAAAAGCTTGGGAAAACTGAGCCGTGAAGAACGTCCCGAAGCGGGTAAACTGGCCAATCAGATCAAAGTAAACCTTTCCCGCCGTTTCCAGGAAGTCAAAACATCCATCGAAGCCGGCAAGAGTGGCGGTGCAACTTCCGTTGATGTGACCCTGCCGGGGAGAGTGCCTCTTTATGGTCATTTGCATCCCATCACGCAGGTGATCAAAGAGGTGTGTCTTATTTTTTCACGGATGGGATTCCGGGTGGTCAAGGGTCCCAATGTGGAGTTGGACTATTATAATTTTGAAGCGCTGAACCTGCCCAAAGACCACCCTGCCAGGGATATGCAGGATACGTTTTATATCTCCGAAAATGTGGTTTTGAGAACCCACACCTCCCCCATTCAAGTGCGTGTCATGGAAACCCGGCAGCCACCTGTCAGTGTCATTGCGCCGGGGAAAGTATATCGGCGTGATTCGGATGTTTCCCATACCCCCATGTTCCATCAGGTGGAGGGACTTCTGGTGGACCGGGATGTTTCTTTTGGTGAGTTGAAGGGAACCCTCACCCGTTTCATTCACCAGATGTTCGGCAGTGATACCCGTCTGCGCTTTAGACCCAGCTTCTTTCCCTTTACCGAACCCAGCGCCGAAGTGGACATACAGTGTGTTATGTGCGGGGGGAAAGGGTGCCGGACGTGTTCCCGTACGGGATGGCTGGAAATTCTGGGTTCCGGTATGGTGGATCCTGAAGTATACGGTTTTGTAGATTATGACCCCGATGTATACAGCGGTTTTGCTTTTGGCATGGGTATAGAGCGCATTGCCATGCTGAAGTACGGGATCGATGACATTCAACTCTTCTTCAAAAATGATATGCGTTTCTTGAGTCAATTCTGACGGCTAACCTCTAACAGCGTCATTTCAGAGTAGAATCCATGAAGGTAAGTTTAAACTGGTTGAAAGAACACGTTGATATTGCGCTTCCTCCTGAAGAACTGGGCCATCTTCTCACCATGGCGGGTCTGGAAGTGGAGGGTCTTGAATCGGTGGGCCAGAACCTAGATGATATATTGGCGGCCAGGATCGTGGCGGTGAGTCCTCACCCCAATGCCGATCGTTTGTCCCTTTGTCGGGTCGATACCGGTACCGAAATCATTTCCGTGGTTTGCGGAGCACCCAATGCCGCCGAAGGGGTTTTGGCGCCGCTGATTCTTCCTGGCGGGAAGCTTCCGGACGGTACGAAAATGAAGGAGAGCCGTATCCGCGGAGAGGTTTCTAAAGGCATGCTCCTGGCGGAAGACGAGATGGGGCTGACGGATGATCATACAGGTATTATGATTTTGCCAGGGGACGCAACCCCCGGAACGCCTCTGTCCTCGCTGCTCTCCTTTCCCGATTGGGTTTTTGATGTGAGCATCACCCCCAACAGGCCGGATTGCGCCAGTGTTCTGGGTATCGCCAGGGAAATTGCCGCAAGCACGGGACAGCCCCTGAAAAGTTTTCAACAACGGGTGGATGCGGCAGGGCCTGCCATTGAAGGCCTTACGAATATTTCCATCCAGGACCCGGAAGGGTGCCCCCGTTATGCCGCAGCAGTGGTGAAAGATGTTCGCCTTGCGCCAACACCGTTCTGGATGCGCTACAGGCTTTTTCAGTCTGGTGTTCGAAGCATCAGCAATTTAGTGGATGTGAGCAACTACGTGATGCTTGAAACGGGACAACCCCTTCACGCATTCGATTATGACAGGTTGAGTGAAAATCGAATTGAGGTTCGCAGAGCCAAAAAAGGAGAGACCTTCACAACCCTGGATGGCGTGAAGCGTGACCTGGACTCGGAAACACTGCTCATTTGTGATGGCGAAAAGCCCGTTGCCCTGGCCGGTATTATGGGTGGTTTGAATTCTGAGATCCATGATGAAACGCAAAATATTCTGGTGGAAAGCGCTTTTTTTGATCCCATCACCATTCGCCGGGGATCAAAACGGCTGGGGGTGTCCACGGAAGCGTCCTATCGGTTTGAAAGAGGTGCGGATATCGGGGGCGTGACCTCCGCCCTCAATCGGGCCCTTTATTTCATTAACCTGCTGGCAGGCGGCGTAACGGCCAAAGGTCTCATGGACAACTATCCCAAACCTTTCCAGGCGCCCCGTATTTCTTTTCGGCCGCGAAAAGCCAATGCCATACTGGGGACCGCCATTTCAAAAAATGCCATGAAAGGGTACTTTGTAGCCCTTGAAATGGGGGTTCTGGAAGATCAAGATCATCTTCATGTTATTCCTCCCACGTTCAGGGTGGACATCAAGCGGGAAGTGGACCTGGTGGAGGAGGTGGCGAGACTCCATGGGTTCGACAATATTCCCGTGATTTCACCCAGGATCACGCCTTCTGAGCTATGGGAAACACCCGACCTCTTGCTTCGGGATAAGGCCAGGATGATGATGACGGCTTTCGGGTTTTCTGAAATCATCACCTACAGCTTTGTTTCTCCCGATTCCGTAAATCCCCTTGTGGGGGAGACACCCGGGGCCTTGAACGCTTTTACCAGGATCATGAACCCGCTCACCGTGGATCAGTCTGTGTTGCGAACCTCCCTGATTCCCGGGCTCATGGAGACGGCCAGATACAATGTGCTCCACGAAATGGGGGACCTCAAGCTTTTTGAGTGGGGAAAGGTTTTCTTCCATAGGGAAAACCAGCCGCAACCCTTGGAGAAAATTTGCCTGGCCGGTGTTGTGGTCGGCATGTATGCTGAAAAATCCTGGCATAATGAGGAAAGGGCCGTCGATTTTTTTGACATGAAAGGAATAATGACGGGGCTGTTTGAAAGTCTGGGGCTTGAGGGTTTCCGGTTCAAACGGGAGAAGGACCTTCCGGGGTATGATCAGGAGATTTCGTCTGCCATCTACTGTGCCGATACACGTCTTGGCCAGGTTGGTTTTGCTGCTCCGGAGGTAACGGATGCCTATGAGCTGAAAATGAACCCTGTCTGCCTTTTCGAGCTTGATGTGGCGGCCCTGCTGGGGGTGCTGCCTGAAAAAAGGACTTTTGTCCCTTTTGGCAGGTTTCCGGCTGTTCACAGAGATCTTTCACTGGTGTTGGATCGTGGGACGGGATGTGATGCCGTCACGGATATTATTAAGGAAGAAGGGGGTCATTTACTTGAATCGGTCCATGTTTTTGACCTCTACGAGGGCGAAAGGATTGGTTCATCGGAAAAGGCCATTTCCTTTAAGATCTCTTTCCGATCAGATCGTGGAACTCTCGATGGTGAAGAGATCAACCGGTTGTATGAGGCGATTGTGGAGAAAATTGGGTTGAAGACGGGAGGTAAGTTGAGGGAGGGCTAAAATGAATATGGTCCAGATTCCTGAGAACAGAAAATATTTCCGTATTGGAGAAGCCAGTCGTATTGTGGGGGTTGAACCCTATGTCCTGCGGTATTGGGAAAGCGAATTTTCGCAAATCAGACCGCAAAGGGCTGATTCCAACCAGAGAACTTACCAGAAACAGGACCTGGAAACGCTGGTGGAGATAAAAAGGCTGCTTTATGAGGAAAAGATGACCATCGAAGGGGCCAGGCTCCGATTTAAGGGAGAGAGACCTGAGAAAACAGCCCCTTTGGATCCGGTCGTTAATGAGATAAAAGCGGAGTTGCGCCAAATATTGAAGATATTGGGCTAAACTCCCTGCGCCTCCCTCCGGTTCCGGACACCCCCCGCTGCCAGAGGCTAGGCCTTAATTCGCGTTGATCTTGTCCCGAAGAACTCCCGACGTTTTGAATACAACGACCCTTCTCGCCCTCAGTTGTAGGTCTTTTGTTGTCTGTGGGTTTCTGCCACGCCTGGATGCTTTTTCCTTCACCAGAAACTTTCCAAAACCGCTGATCAACAGATCCTCTCCGTTTTCCAGGGTTTCCTTGATGATTTCGAGGAGCCCTTCCGCCGCAATCCGGGATTGGCTTTTGCTGAGTCCGACCTGATGATAGATATTATCAATAATTTTTTCTTTGGTGAGGGCCACCGTTGAACCTCCTACGCGGTCTCGTAAAAGAGACTACAGAAATATATTGTCCCATTTTTCCATTTTCCGCAACGAAATAGCATATTCGAAAACACCTAATTTTATGAACAATGAATATGGCTTATGGCGAAAAGAGTGTCAAGCATTATTTGTCTTTTTGAATTTTTCTTTCAGGTTTTCATTGACGATATCAGGAACCAGGCCGCTCACATCTCCACCGAAGCTGGCGGCCTCCTTGATGATGGTTGAACTTATATAAAACCATTTATAATCTGTCATTAGAAAAATGGATTGGACATCGCGGTTGAGCTTTCGGTTCATGAGGGCCATCTGGAATTCATATTCGAAATCCGAAAGCGCCCGCAGCCCCCGGAGCACCACGTTTGAATTTTTGTGGACCGCATAGTCCACCAGGAGCCCGTCAAAAGTATCCACTTCTATCTTTGAGTTCATATGGACAGCTTCTTCTATCATTTCAATCCGCTCTTCAACGGAAAACAGGGGGACCTTCTTGGGGTTGTCCAAAATGGCGATAATCAATTTATCGAATATTTCAAGCCCTCTTGAAACAATGCTCAAATGTCCATTGGTTATGGGATCAAAAAAGCCGGGGTAGACGGCGATGCTTTTCTTCATGAATAGTCCCCTTTTCTAAAAAAACTGAGTTTGGTATCTCCATAAATCCGGGTTTCAAGTAGAGACAAGGCATGCCTTGTCTCTTCGGTTTTGACGGATTCTAAAACGATGAGGGCCTCTGGTTCAAGCTGTTCTGAAACGGATAATTCCTTCATTAATTTTGCTGTCGGGCCGCTTTTATAGGGTGGATCGAGAAACACCAGATCATATGTGGTATTGAGGAAAGGGCGGCTCTTTGGAAGTCCTCTCGACAGATCCCATTTACATATATGCCCTGATTGTTCATATCCACACAGCGCAAGGTTTTTCTCGATGAGTGCAAGGGATTGTTTTGCACGATCCACAAAAAGAGCAAGAGCCGCGCCCCGGCTCAATGCTTCAATACCCAAAAGCCCTGTGCCGGAGAACAGGTCGAGAACCCGTGAACCGGAAAGATCCTGCCCGATGATATTAAAGATCGCTTCTCGCACCTTATTGCTGCTGGGGCGAATTTCAAGATTTTTGGGTGCTGCAAGGGTCCTCCCTCTTATTTCTCCACCGGTGATTTTCATTTCACGTCAGGTAACCGATAACCGTCTCTCCGGCTTTGACCTTTTGCCCGACCTGAATCACAATCTTGCTGTCCGTGGGAAGAAAAACTTCGAGTCTGGAACCAAAGCGGATAAGGCCGAATCTTTGGCCGGTTTCAACCGGGTCCCCTCTCTCAATCCAGCAGGCAATACGCCTTGCCACCAACCCGGCGATCTGGATGATCAAAATTTCCTTTGAATCGGCTGTTTCCAGGGTGACTCGGTTGTTTTCGTTCTGCTCGGAAGCTTTATCCAAGTCCGCCGAAAGGAATTTTCCCGGGTGGTAAGAAATATTCTTGATGGTCCCCTGTATGGGTATTCGGTTCACATGAACATTGAAGACGTTCATGAAAATGGATACCTTGATGGAGGATCGGCCCAGGGGGTTATCTTTTCCATCCACCTCTCTGATCTCCAGGATACGCCCGTCCGCAGGGGTTAATACGGCGTTTTTCCGGGCGGAATGGTGACGCTCGGGGTCCCTGAAAAAATAGATAACGAAAAGCGTAAGGATGCCGGCGATGATGGTGAGGGTCGTCCACCCAAAGCAAGCAAAAAGGACGAATATCCCGATCCCGATGCCAATAAACGGGAATCCCTCTCTGGCCAAAGGCAATCGATTGTTGATGCGTGTTTCTTTGTTCATGGATGATAACCTTATGGGGGTCAAGTTGTTGCTGTTATATTTATTTTAAATGGGGTTGTCAACGAGGTTGTGAGCGACAATTAAACTTGTTGGAAGGCGGGTCTATTTGAGGACGGGAAAACTTGGGTTAGGCCGTATATCCGGGGACCTGAAATATCGGGGGATCAGGTTCCCCGGATCATCAAAATCGTCCGAAT
This sequence comes from Desulfobacteraceae bacterium, assembly GCA_016844935.1. Taxonomy (GTDB): domain Bacteria; phylum Desulfobacterota; class DSM-4660; order Desulfatiglandales; family Desulfatiglandaceae; genus NaphS2. The sequence continues at coordinate 27,306 of JAERTK010000106.1, forward strand.
CAAAACGGGCCAGAGCCAATGCCCCCACGGAAGAGGCTTTGAGCTGCCAGCAATGGGGGGGGGCGATCCGGGCGTGGGTTCCGAGCAGTTCCTTTAACAGGGGACCCTGGCTGGGATAGTCGTTTCCCACGAAAACCGTTGTTTCTGTGAACAGGGACGGGAATTCATTGATCCTGAAACAATCGTCTTCTCCTTTCCGCTGAAGGGAATTCTCCCGATCCCATAGAAAAAGGCCTGTGAAGACTTCCCCCTTCCTTGAAGAGAGAATGGGTGCGATGGGGTGTTCCGTGAATGGTAGTTGGAAGGCCAGTGCCCTCAGACTGGATATGCCCATGATAGGGACATGAAGGGCATGGCAGAACCCTTTGGCCAGAGAAAGACCCACCCGGAGGCCGGTAAAGCTGCCGGGCCCTGTGGCCACGGCAACGCATTTGATATCCCCGGGTTCAACCTCGGCCCCGGTGAGCAGCGTGTCAACGGCTGGCATCAAAGCGCTGAAATGCCCTTTCCCCTCGTACATCAGTTGTTCCGCGATAACCGTACGGTCTTTGTGCAACAGTGCCATACTGCACTGCCGGGTGGAGGTATTCAGTGCCAGGATCATGGGTTGAAATCCTTTATTGCAGGATTCTCGTGATGTCGTTGTAGATAACAACTATCATGAGCAATACGAGAAGCCCGATGCCCAGTTTCTGGGCAAATTCCCGCTTTCTGACATTCAGGGGGCGGCCGATGACCAGTTCAATCAAGAGAAAAATAATGAAACCACCGTCCAGAATTGGTATGGGCAGGAGGTTCAAAATGCCTAAGTTTATGCTGATAACGGCGGTAAAGGGAATGAGATAGGCCCAGCTTTGCTCGGCCAGCTGGCCGGTCATCTGCCCGATGAGAATAGGGCCGCCAAGGGTTTTGATGGAAACGATTCCCTGAAAAAGCTTGATCACCGTCAGACAGGTCAATTTTATAATGTCCCAGGTTTTCAGGCCCCCTTCTTTCAAGGCCCCCAGAAAACCTAAATTTATTTCTATAAAAGATCCGGCAGAGACAACGCCCAGCAACGGCGTTTTGATTTCTTCCCCGAAAATATTCTTGACCACATTTAATTCGGGAATGACGGTCACCGTTGATACTTGTCCCTGCCTCAAAAGGGTTAGTTCGATGGGTTCCCCGCGGTTGTCCTGAACCCGTTCCTTGAGCTGGGGCCAGGTATCCGTATCCACGCCGTCAATTGAAATAATCAGGTCCCCTTTCTTGATCCCCGCCTTATGGGCCGGAGAACCTTCCCGTACCTGACCGATTTCAGTGGTCAGGACCTGCATGCCGGTGAAGCCGAAAGAAGCACAGAAAATGAACAGGGCTAGAAGAAGGTTGAATATGGGGCCTGCCGCCACAACGGCGATCCTTTGCAGAACCGGTTTATGGCTGAAAGATTTTGATTCATCTTCAGGGGAGATGGGATCTTCTTCATCGTCGTCGCTTTCACCGAGCATTTTCACGTAGCCGCCTAAAGGGATGGCGGAAATGAGATATTCGGTTTCCCCTATTTTTTTTCCCAGTACCTTTGGGCCGAAACCAAGTGAAAATTTCAGGACTCTTATGCCGAAATGCTTGGCAACCAGGAAATGTCCCAGTTCATGAAAAAAGATCAGAACCCCCAGAACCACCAGAAAAGGGAGAACATAATAAATAAAATAGTGCATGGCTTTACCTGATCCTAATACGTCTTGAGATTGGCAAGTGTTGTTTTACGGGCCCACCGGTCGGCATCCATGACCGAATCGATCTGGTCAATGGGATGGGTTTTGTGGGCTTCCATGGTCTGTTCGATCAGTTTCGGAATATCCAGATATCCGATTTTTTCATTCAGAAATGCGGCCACCGAAATTTCGTTGGCCCCGTTCAATACAGCAGGCATGCTGCCGCCGGCAGAGGCTGCCCTCAAGGCCAGGCGTAGGCATTTGAATCGCCCAAGATCCGGCTTTTCGAAATTGAGGGGGCCCACCTTTTCCAGTTCCAGGGGCGGGAGTCCGGTTTTGATGTGCCTGGGATAGCTGAGGGCATAGGCAATGGGTATCATCATGTCCGGGATGCCCATCTGGCTGATAATGGAACCGTCTCTGTATTCCACCATGGAATGAACGATGCTCTGGGGGTGTATGAGAACATCAATCTGTTCTATGGGCAGATTGAACAACCATTTTGCTTCAATGACTTCAAGCCCCTTGTTCATCATGGTGGCCGAATCGATGGTGATTTTCGGACCCATTTCCCAATTGGGATGTTTCAGGGCCTGAGCAGCGGTGACCTGGGCCATCTCTTCAAGGGACAGGTTCCTGAAGGGGCCGCCCGAAGCCGTGAGAATAATGCGTTTTACATCTTCTTTTTGATGGCCTTGCAGGGATTGGAAGATGGCACTGTGTTCACTGTCAACCGGCAAAATGGAAACCCCCTGTTTTTCCGCTTCGCGTAAGACCAGGGGCCCTGCCATGACCATGGTTTCTTTGTTGGCCAGGGCAATATCTTTTCCCGCCCTGATCCCTTCATAGGTCGGCATGAGGCCCGCGGCGCCGGTTATGGCGGAAATAATGGTGTCCACCTCGTCAATGGTGGCCAGATGCTTGAATCCTTCGGGGCCAAAATGGATTTCGGGGAGATTGTCGCCGCTAAGTGCTTTCTCAAGATCCATGGCGAGGGATTCATCTAGAACAGCAACGGCTTTCGGCTTGAACACCGTGATCTGGTCCTGCAAAAGGGACAGGTTTTTTCCGGCCGACAGCGCCAGGAGGCGATATTTGTCCGGGTGTGCGGAAACCACATTCAACGCGTTTACGCCGATTGACCCGGTGGAACCCAGTATGCTCAAATTTTTCATTTTATATTCCGTAGTCGTCGTTTTGGTTGTCTTGCTTCTAACCACTCAATTTTGGGGCACGCCGGTTAATGGTAACCCGAAAAACCTGGTTTATACGCTCAGATAGAAAAAAAGGACCGGTATGGCAAATAGAAGCCCGTCAATGCGGTCCAGTATGCCACCATGACCCGGAAGAATGTTCCCCGAATCCTTGACGCCCTGATTTCGTTTTAATACGGATTCAGCGAGGTCCCCGATCTGGCTGGCGATGGCGAGTGTGATGACCAGGAGAACCAGAGACACGTTGAATGGGTGGATGTCAATGAATTTAAGGAATAACATGGCTGCCAGCAGGCTGCTGAAAAGCCCTCCGGCTGCACCTTCCCAGGTTTTTCCGGGACTCACGCGTTTGTGGAGTTTGTGTTTTCCGAACGATCTGCCAAAATAGAATGCACCGGTGTCGCAGGCAAAAACCACGGTCAAAAGGAAAAAGATCCAGAGGTGTCCCTGGGGGCGCATGTCAATAAACAGGAGCAGCGCAAGGGGGAGGGCGGCGTACACCGGCCCCAATAGTGCCGTCCTGCTCCACATTGCCGTTCCTTTTTCCTTTTCGGCAGAAAAGGTGAACACTTCCACTGCCATGGGGAAAAACGCCCAAAGCACCATGATGCCGGGTAAAAGCAGTGCCTGCCGCATGTAAACAGCCACAAAGAGCACGAGGACCAGGGCGCTGTTGATCCATTTGACAAAAGGGGAAAGTCCGGGGTCGGTGATCCTGAAATACTCCCAGAGGCCCACCAGCGCGGCAGCACAGAGCAGGATATAAAAGAGCCATCTGGGACCGAATCCGATCAGGAAAATCAGGACCGGAACAGCGATGATGCCCGTTAGCCATCGGTTCAGATGCACTTTGCCCGTGGTTACCATGATGGGCTGCCCCGAAAGGTCTCGTTATTGTGTTGTGGCGACCGCGCCAAATCTTCTGTCCCTTTTCCGGTATTCCGAAAGTGCATTCAAAAATTCCGCTTCACCAAAGTCGGGCCACAGGGTCGGGGTGATGTAGATTTCGCTGTAGGAAATCTGCCAGAGCAGAAAATTGCTGATACGGTATTCGCCGCTGGTTCGGATGACCAGGTCCGGGTCAGGCATCCCGCTGGTATAAAGGTTGGCTGAAAATAAATCTTCCGTGATGTCCGCAGGGTCCATGTCGCCATTTTTCACCTTGCGGGCAAGGGCGCTGGCCGCATCCAGTATTTCCTGCCTGCCGCTGTAACTGAGGGCAAGGGTCAGAACCATACGGCGGCCATGGGAAGTTTGTCGGATGGTATCCAGCAGTATCTCCCGGGTGGCGGTGGGCAGTTTTTCGGTCCGGCCGATCACATTCAAACGAATGCCGTTTTCCTTCATTTCTTTCAATTCGCGTTTCAGGAAACTGCCAAGGAGCTTCATGAGCGCGCTGACTTCATGGGTGGGTCTTTTCCAGTTCTCTTCCGAAAAAGCGTAAAGGGTGAGCCAGGAAATACCCAGCTTACGGCTCAGGGTGACGATTGTTCTGACGGATTCCGCTCCCTTTCGGTGTCCCCTGACACGCGGGAAGGCGTGCTTTTCAGCCCATCGGCCGTTTCCATCCATGATAATGGCGACGTGTTTCGGCAGGCTTTCTTTGCTGATGGTTGATGTCATGTATCAGAATTCAACGATCTCCTGTTCTTTCTGAGTGGTCGTCTCATCCACTTTCTTGATGAATTTGTCTGTAATTTTCTGAACATCATCCTGGGACCTATAAAGCTCATCTTCGCTGATTTCTTTTTCGGCCTTCAACTCCTTGAACATGTCGTTGGCTTCCCGCCTGAAGTTACGGATTGAAATCTTATTGTCTTCCGCCATTTTTCTGGCCAGCTTGGCCAGCTCTTTGCGCCGTTCCTCGGTCAAAGGGGGTATGGAGATGCGAATGATCTTGCCGTCGTTCATGGGCGTAAGCCCCAGTTCCGACTTCAGGATGCTTTTTTCCACACTCCCCATGATGGTCTGATCCCAAGGCTGGATAGTGAGCAGGCGGCTTTCAGGCGCGGAAACGGTAGCAACCTGGTCAATGGGCATTTGCGTATCGTAGCAGTCGACCTTGATACCATCCAGCAACGCGGTGGAGGCCCTTCCGGTCCTGATTTTGCGAAAGTCTTTCTTAAGGGCATCGACGGCTTTGTTCATTTTCTGACGAAGCTCGGAAAGGATTTCCTCTTTCATGACTTTTCTCCTGCCTGTTTCGGCGCCGGAACATTAAAGAGTTCGTTCAGGCGCCAGGTCATATTTCCCTATGATGTGGTCAGTTCAAAATATCAGCTTTTATCTGAATCCCCCAGCTGGAACCTGGAAAATCTTTTGATAACAATGTTTTCTCCGGTTTTTGCCATGAGTTCATTTACCAGATCCTGGATGGTAATATCCGAATTCTTGACGAAGGTCTGTTCCAGCAGGCAGCTTTCGGAGAAAAATTTCTTCAGTTTGCCCTCTACGATCTTGTCAATGATCTTATCCGGCTTCCCCGAATCCTTGGCCTGGGTGGCGTAAATGTCCTTCTCTCTTTCCAGGATATCCCCGGGCACGTTTTCCCGATCAATGGCAATGGGGCTTGTGGCCGCAATCTGCATGGCAACATCTTTGACGAACGATGTGAAATCTTCCGTCTTCCCGGTGAAGTCGGTTTCGCAGTTGGCTTCAACGAGAACGCCGATTTTGCCCCCGGCATGTATGTAGGCTTGAACCTGACCCTGGCTTGTTTCGCGTCCGCCGCGTTTTTTAGCGGTTGCGATCCCTTTTTTTCTCAGGTGATCCACTGCTTTATCAAGATCCCCGTCACATTCGGTCAGGGCGGCCTTGCAGTCCATCATTCCCACGCCTGTTTTTTCTCTCAATTCTTTAATCAGTGTTGCGGATATGGCCAATTTCTATCTCCCTTACTTATTTTCAGTTGTTTGTTTGTCTTCAGAGGTTTCCGGTGCTCCTGAATCTACGGACGCAGCTTCTGTTTTAGGCAGGATAATAACCTCGGGGCCCCCGTCCTCGCCGGCGGAAGCTTCAGCCTTCTCTTCCACGGCGGCGGTTTCCTGCTCCTTCTTCAATGCATCCTCGGCTTTCAACCGCTGTTCGGCAATGGCATGGCCTTCGATGCAGGCATCTGCAATTTTGGATGTGATGAGCCTGATGGCGCGAATGGCGTCGTCATTTCCAGGGATGATCAGGTCGATGTCATCCGGGTCACAATTTGAATCGGCAATGGCCACAACGGGTATGCCCAGTTTTCGAGCCTCTTTGACGGCTATATTTTCTCTCTTGGGATCAACCACAAAGACGGCTCCTGGAATTTCGTCCATATTTTTGATGCCGCCGAGGTTTTTTTCCAGCTTGGAAAGTTCCTTTTCCATTTTGAGAATTTCTTTTTTGGTATACCGGTTGATGGACCCGTCCTCTTTCATCTTCTCAAGGTCTTTCAAGCGGTTGATGCTCTTTTTTATGGTCTGGAAATTGGTCAGTGTGCCACCCAGCCACCGGTTGACCATAAAAAACATGCCGCACCGTTCGCTTTCTTCAATCACGGCGTCATGCCCCTGTTTCTTGGTTCCCACGAAAAGGACCGGATAGCCGTCGGCGACGGTTTTCGCGATAAAATCATAGGCGGTTTTAAAAAGCCTGACGGTTTTTTGCAGGTCAATGATGTGGATCCCGTTCCGGGCGCCAAAGATGTAGGGTTTCATTTTGGGGTTCCAGCGTCTTGTTTGATGCCCGAAATGGACCCCTGCTTCCAAAAGTTGTTTCATGTTGATGGCTGACATTACTTCCTCCCTTTTCGAGATCCCTCTCTTGGGATCTCTATGCCGGTTTTTCCTCGGCTCGGAATATTTTGCACCGGGGTCTCGCATCTCCACTCTCCCGTAGATGTCGGTTTCGAGGAAAAGCGCAATCCAAACGGCACCTGGCAATAATCCGGGCCTGTGATTTTAGGGCAAATATGCCCTTGAGCTAATTTAACCGTCTTGGTATGATCCGGAACAGCCTATGGTGAATCTTCAAAATACGCTTGTGCGACAAGGGTCAGCATGCATGTTCCGTAGTTCGCCATGGGTGGGTCCCTGAATTTAATGAACTAGGGTTTATACTACTGTCGTTTTTCTTTTGCAAGAAAAAAAATGTCAGAAAAATTTACGGGTTCGAAAGTGAAAGACCATGGATGAACAGTTGAAGAACAAGCTCAGGCGGTTTGCTGAAGGCGCGGAAATGGGTGCTGTCCGCTCCATATTGAAGTGGAAATACAAAAAAGAAGGAAAAAGTGTTCCATCGGACGTGCAGCTGGATCAGCAATCCCGGGAGGCGGCATCTTTGGCGAAAGAGGTCATTACGAAAACCGGCAAAACGGTTTGGCACGATCTGAAAGAAGTTTATGGGGAACGTGGCGCTGGAAATGCCGGGGTCAAAGAAGACGCCCGCAAAAAAGGGGACATGGGAAAAAAGGGAGGGGAGGTGTGACGAACCAAAAACGGCTATTGGCTATCAGGCGGCAACTGGACGAAAAGGAGCAGAAAATCCTCTCTCCGTGGGCCTGTTTCAGCTGTAATGCCGTGAGGCGGAGGGAGGAAGCTCGGATCCAGTTGGGGCACAGGCAGAATTTTTCTCTCGATACAGACCGAATCCTTCATTCCATGGCCTATTCCAGATACATCGACAAAACGCAGGTGTTTTATCTCGTCAAGAATGATCATATCACCCATCGCGTGTTGCATGTGCAACTGGTCAGCAAGATCGCCAGGACCATTTCCCGCCTTCTCCGGCTCAATGAAGATTTGACGGAAGCCATTGCCCTGGGACACGACATTGGCCATACGCCTTTTGGTCATGACGGGGAACGGTTCCTTTCCGAACTTTGCCAGGCTCACGGTGTGGGCCGGTTTCTTCACAACATCCAGAGTGTTCGATTTCTGGAAAATATTGAAAAAAAGGGAGAAGGCTGCAACCTTTCCCTACAGGTTCTGGACGGTATTTTCTGCCACGATGGAGAACTTCATTCCCGGTTTCTGGAACCCCGGAAAGAAAAGGATTTTGAGGACCTGGTTCAGGAAATGGAAATAAAGGCAAAAGATCCATTCGTCGATGTTATTCCCATGACACTGGAAGGTTGCGTGGTCAGGATGGCTGACACCATCAGCTATATCGGTCGCGATATTGAGGATGCCATCCGGTTGGGCCTGATCCAGCGGGATGATATCCCTGATGGCTGCCGATCCGTTCTGGGTGACAGCAACGGCACCATTGTCTACAATCTGGTGGAGGACCTTGTGGTCAACAGCCTTGGGCGACCGAATTTGAATTTCAGCGCACGTGTGGGAGACGCTTTGCAGGAATTGAAACGGTTTAACCGGGAACGTATTTACAAGAATACCCGGGTCAAGAAACAGACATCCAAGGTGAGGCTCATGTTTTCCCTTCTTTTCGGGAAGCTCTATGAGGATCTTGACAATAAGGGGGAGGCGTCTGTGATTTATGAGGAATTCCTGAAAGGAATGTCAGAGAGTTACCGGGAAAAAACGCCGGCCGCGGGTATGGTCAGGGACTTTATCGCGGGTATGACCGATGAGTTCTTTATGGATCAATGCCATAAGCATCTGATCCCCAAAACAACCCACACGTTATTTTAAGCCCTTTTTTAATTTTCCATATTTGGTATGACTAAAAAATTAAAATTTTCGCTCCTCGTTTTCTCTTAAAACGTGTTGACAAAAAATCGCCAACGGGGTAATGCTGTACCCACTATTTAGGCCGTTGATGCCTTTTTTTTAAGAATTCCTGTCAACAAATCTGGTTTTATGAACATAACGGTTTCACTGAAGATCATGAGAATCATTTAGGAACTCAGGACTCTGCTGAACGAAATTTTATGCTTCGAAATCTTTGTCGTATCTTTCAAGTTCTGCCGCTGTTGTTTAGGCATGAGATAAATCGCCCGTAGTCGGAAATTCGATAGCCCGGAAGTTCGCCAGCAGAAACGTTTTTTGCGCAGGTTGAGACTGTGTTCCTATTCTCGTCAGTTTGGGGGGGATTATCGGGTTGATTAAACGTGTCCGTCGTTTTATTCTCAAAAAAAGGGGTGGTTGTGCTTTTTTCATGGTCCAATCCATTCAGGGTTGCGGTTCGCGGTTGTCTGGGAACTGCCAGCCCGATTCTCAGCATTCAAAGAAAATTATAGCTAAGACATAAATACCCTATCATTTTACGAAATGGAGGCCTGTTATTATGGTTCAGGGGGGGCAAATTAAGGAAGGCGACACCATTTTGAAACTTGAAGACGTTCATATGTCTTTCGGCAAAGTGGCTGCGCTGGCCGGTGTGAACCTGGAAGTAAGAAAAGGGGAAATTCATTCCATTATCGGTCCAAACGGTGCCGGCAAGACGGTCATGATGAACTGTATCAATGGTCTTTACAAACCCCAGAAAGGCAACATTTATCTGAAGGGAGAACGCGTCAATGATCTGAGGCCTTTCCAACGGGCGGAACTGGGGCTCTCCCGGACCTTCCAGAAGCTGGAGTTGTTCGGCGGGATGACGGTCCTTGACAACATCCGTCTGGGAAGACATATCCACCTCAAAAGCGGCATTGTGAGCGGGTCCATATATGTGGGCAAAACCAAACGGGAAGAGGTGGCTTCCAGAAAGTTCATTGAAGAGGAAATTATTGACCTCCTAGAGATTCAAAGCATTCGGGACCAGTCTGCGCACATGCTTCCCTATGGGCTTCAAAAGCGGGTGGAGCTTGGGAGAGCACTGGCCCTGAATCCCGAACTATTATTGCTGGATGAACCGCTGGCGGGATTGAATTTGGAAGAAGTGGAAGATATGGCCCGCTTCATTCTGGATATCAACGAGGAAAAACGATGGCGGGTGACCTGTATCCTGGTGGAGCATGACATGGGGGTTGTGATGGATATTAGTAACCGTGTTAATGTATTGAATTTCGGGGTTCAGATTACGGATGGAACGCCCGAAGAGGTCCAGCAGAATCCCGCGGTCGTCAAGGCGTACCTGGGTGAAGATGATCTGTATTCCACAAGGAGGTAGATGAAGAGATGACTGAAGCTGGAATAGAAATCACCAAGGACCTCACGATCCCCAAGCTTTTTGTAAAGCAATGCAGAAAGTACGGGAAAAACAAGGTAG
>JAERTK010000107.1 GCA_016844935.1 Desulfobacteraceae bacterium
AGGGATCGAACGGCATTCAGAAGCCTCCTTCAGAGATTTGAGAATAGATTATTACCAGCAGGCTTTTACTGACAACTGCCAACTGATAACTGACAACTTTCTTGTTTTCTGTGACAGAAGACAAGGTGATAAGGTACTAAACCGCCGCATCAACCGCTTGATGAAGTGTTTGTTTCAACCGGATCAGCGACCCTTCCACTTTTTCCAGTTTCCACCCGAATTCGGCGGAAATAGAAAGGGCTTTGCGCATTAAGGCATCATTTCTTTTGAACCCCATGTCGATGAAGAGCGCCCGTGAAAAATCCTTCAGCATGCGGTGGGCTAGGGCAAGGGGGTCATACCCTTTTTTTGCCATACGATGCACCTGGAGTTCGTCAAAAATAAATTCCATGCCCAGCTCCGTCCACCCGGGTGTTAAAAACCAGGTGCCCGCCGTCTGCATCAGTTCCCGATCGTATCGCTCCTGGCCCAAGAGTACGCCGATGCAGTCTTCACCCTCGGGATAAAAAACCGGTACGGCAAAGTCATCGGGCAGTCGATCCAGGGCCTGACATCGGCCATACCCCAGCATGATGGCATCGACCCGGTTTTCCATCTGCCGGATCTCCCGGCACAAAGTTTCCAGCAACACGTCAGGCCGGATGTGCAGCCCCCACTCCATGACGTGGATATGGGTAACTTCGGGAACGTGGTGCGCCACCTTCCTGATTTCCTTTTCCAGAACCTTGCAGCAGATGACGCCGACGGACACTGCACCTTCCTCCTTCATTCCACCATTGAACGGTCTGATTAGTCAATCAGCACCATGCTGTACCAGGCCGGCAGCATTTTCCCTTCAGGGTCAAACGCCACTTTAAATCCCAGCAGTTCCACTGTTTTGCCGATGTCCACCCCGTAAGCGTCCATGGAGGGGCGGGCCAGGTGGGGGTATTTGCAGGGCTCAGGATAAGCGCATTCATCGCACTGAACGCAAAGCGCCATCCCAAAGGCAAAGGAGCAGCCTAAGGAAAGCATGGCATCTTTTTCGATTGCCAGGGTAACATCCTGCCCTATCTTGGGATCTGTTGTTTTAATGATGATGGCTTTATGAAACCGTGAAAAACCCTCCATGAATTCCTCAGGCGATATGTGGAGGTGGGGCGGGCATGTCCAGTATCTCCCCCAGCGGCTGCATCCGAAACGGCATTTCAAATGGGATCTTGAATCGAACACGATCCGGTCCGTGTCCAGAATCTTGGCTTCCGATGCGCCCAGTTCAATGGCTTTATCCACTAAATGATCAAATTCTTTTTCCATGGTGATCTATCCTTTTCATGTAAAGGTTTTTACAGCGTCAGTCGTTTATACAAGGCCGGCAGCAAGGTGGGGAGGGAATCCACGCTGGGCAGTACGATACTTTGGGTGTCTGAGGAAATTTCCCGCAGATATTCTGCGCCCTTCTGATCTGATGTGATGATGAATGGATGAATTCTTGCGCGCTTAGCTTCACGGATGGCTTTACCCGTATCGGCGGTGGCATATTCCAGATTCCCGTACTCCAGATCATAGGGACGTCCATCAGTTAAAATCACCAGCAATTTAATGGTGGCAGAAACCCCTTCCAGTTTATGGACGGCATGGCGAATCACCGCGCCCATGCGGGTGAGTCCCAACGGCTCCAGGTTGCCAAGGCGGTATTGGACGGTCTGGTCGTAGGCTTCGCCGAAATCTTTCACGCTGAACAGATCCACCCGGAACCGGCCCTCGGAGCTGAACCCGTAAATGGCGTAGGGGTCGCCCAGGGAGTTGAGGGCCTCGGCCATGAGGGCCATGGCCTCTTTTTGAATATCCACCACCCTGCGGTCGTTGACGGTTTCTTCGGTGGAACCGCTCAAATCCAGCAGAAACAGTACGGCTACGTCCCGGATGCGCTTGTCCCGACGGACATATACGTTTTCCGACAAAAAGGATCCCGTTCGCTTGTCCACCATGGCCTGCACCAGCGCGTCGATATCGAGAGCGTCACCGCTGGGCTGGGCCCGGTATTTCTTGAACCGCTCCGGCTTGAGCTTCAAGAACTGGCGCCGCAGCAGCGTGATAAGACCGTGGAGATCGTCCCTGAGCTTTTCCACAAAGTCATTTGGACTGTCGTCGGGGGAGCGCTGGCGCACCAGGCACCAGTCCAGTTTATAATCCGAAAGGTTCCTGTCCCATTCTTTGTAAAAAAATGTCTTGACGTTTTCCTGAAGCTCTTCCATGTCCGGGGAGTCAAAAACCATGTTGTCGAGCATCTCCCGGAACATCTGCCACAATGCGTCACTGTCACGTTCACCTTCGGCCATCATGGTGGCCAGCAGGGCCTCCACCAGTTCAGGCGGCACATCACCGTATGTTTCGGCGGTTTTTTCTTTAATCTCCGAAAAGGTGGCGCTGGTCTGGCTGATCAGTTCGGGTAAAATGTCCCCCCACCACGACAGGGTGGGCGTTACTGTTTTTTCGAATGCCCGGGGGTAGTTTGCCGGCAGATCAGGGCCTGAGGTCTGTTCCATGGCGGCTATGAGTCCCGGCAACTTCTTCAGAAGGCGGCGGTCGGCGTCCAGATGTATGGGCGTTGGATCGAAGGGGGCTTTATCCGGTTTTTCCGGAAGATCCGGGGCGTGAAGCAGCATGGCCTGGTGCAGGGCCATGAGTTTCAGGAGACTGAAAGTCGGCACCGTGTCCGGCAAAAAAATGGTATGACCGTCAGTGGCCGCCCCCCCGGTGAATCCCTTATGGCCCACCAGTGCGGTGTTGGACTGAATTTTAACAGGATGCCCCAGGGCAGCCTCGCAGATGAGCGCGAGGGTCTGGCTTCGATCTTTAAGGGCCACACCGGTGGCCAGACCGTCCCGGGATTCCAGGGCTTTGAGGGATGTGCCGCTGAAAAAATTGACCCGCTCCGGCTCCGACCGGCAGGGGTCAAGACCGTCCTCAACCCATCGGGCGGTTTCAGCATCCGTTAGCAGCAGGCACATGCGGTTGCCATGCTGGATGAACGCTTCTGCGGCCGCAGGGGACACTTTTGAAATCCGCACGGCCTGGTGAAGAAAAAACCGCCAGCGTGATAACGTGTATCCGTACTGGCAGGCGCCTGCCTCCTCTAAATAGGATTTGACCGCCTTCCATATTTCAGCCCGGGTCTCCGCCTGCTCAAGGGCTTCCGAGGCCAGGTTCCCCCAGGTAAACAACCCGTCAATGCCTCTGTTATCCAGTGCCACCGGCGTTTGCTCCACAAATGTCAGCGCCACATCAATGTCCTGCCCGGCCAGTTTTCGGGCCAGGCGGGTCCACGGGGCGATGATGTCCCTCTCTGAAGGCAGTTTTTTGAGTGTATGGAAATAGGGTAGAATCAGCGCCCAGTTCAAGTGGCAGAGTTCGGAGGCGCCCTTCAGGATCTCTTCGGCAAGGGGCGTGCCATCGGCATCCTCGATCTGCTTTCGGGCCTGGGCCAGAAAAATCGAGGCCTTACGGGATCTCAGGTGGGAAACAGCGGTTTCAAGCTGCAAAAACGTGTGACGGGCCTGGGCGCTAAGGGCCGGGATCGGGGTTGTATCGGTCCTTTGATTCATTAGTATTCCGTCCGGGGCTAAAAAATGCCGGAGACGATCTCGGCAATGGCTTCCTGCATTTCCGCATCATCCGACATGCAGCGGATGACGGCCGCGTTGCAGGCTGCGGTGGCGGAAAGGCCGTCCACCATCAGTTTGCCTGCGTAAACCAGCAGTCGGGTGCTGACCCCTTCTTCCAGTCCGTGCTGCCGAAGGTTGCGCACCATTTCACCCAGGTTGACCAGACGCCCGGCCGTATCTGCGTTCACCCCCGATTCCGTCATGATGATGGATTTCTCGTCCTCTGGTTTCGGGTAGTCGAACTCGATGGCCACAAACCGCTGGCGCGTTGAGTGTTTGAGGTCTTTCATGACGCTCTGGTATCCCGGATTGTACGAGATGACAAGCAGGAAGTCGGGGTGGGCTTCCAGCAAAAGTCCCCGCTTTTCCTGGGGCAGGACCCGTCGGTCGTCCGTAAGGGGATGGATCACCACAGTGGTATCCTTGCGGGCTTCCACCACCTCGTCCAGATACATGATGGCGCCGTGCTTGACGGCGAGACTCAGAGGGCCGTCCTGCCAGGGGGTTTCTTCGCCTTTCAGGAGATACCGACCCACCAGGTCGGCGGCGGTCAGGTCTTCGTGGCAGGCGATGGTCACCAGCGGGCGGGACAGTTTCCAGGCCATGTGTTCCAGAAACCGGGTCTTACCGCAGCCGGTGGGGCCCTTCAGCATAACGGGAAGCTTGAGTCGGACAGCGGATTTGAAAACATCGATTTCGTCACCCGTGGGCAGGTAATAGGGTTCCCTGGCGATATGGTAGCTCTCGATGGCGACGCCGTTTGGTTTGGGGGGTGGGGCTTCGGGCGTTGAGGGGTTTTGCATGGTTAACTCCATCTGGTGTATTTTTCTAAATCAATGGGAGTGTCGCTGAGTCGATCGTCCGATCGATGGGCAAAAAACAGACAGGATTGACAGGAAGGCGTTAAACCCAATCTTAATCCTGTCAACCCTGTCTAAGTTAAGCGCAATTCCATCGTTTTGGGTTAATATTTTCCGTATAATTCTGCCGCTTCCATCATGGCGATGGCATTCATGAGCGATCCGTTGGGCGGGAATTCGCAGCCGGTGGCTAAGATAAAACGGCCCCCTTCGGCCAACTCTTCGATCTCCTTTTTACACTCCTCTTTCATCTCTTCCGGGGTGCCCAAAAAGGCGTATTGGGCCGGGCTAGCGTATCCGATGATCGTCACCTTGTCGCCCCATTTTTTATTTGTTTCCACCCAGTCAGCGCAATCGTCGGGGACGTATGCGCAGGATATGGCAATGGGATCCATCATCTCGATCTGAACATCGAAGTAGATGCCGTTACCACAGTTATGTACGATGACCATCATTCCGTTATCCCTGCAGGCATCGGCGAGCACTTTTGTGAATGGGCCTTCAATCTCTTTCCACATCTCCTTTTTCATAATTGTTTGGGATGCGAAAAGGGTGTCCAATACCACGGCGTGACAGCCGGTTTTGCCGATGGCTTTGATGTATTCAACCAATACCGGGGTGATAATTTCCTGGGCCTTCATGACCGCTTCCGGGTGTTTGTAGCAATCCCGGAAAAGGTTTTCAGCGCCTCGCATCATGCTTAGGATGCCCAAAGGACCGTAGACAAAGCCCATCATCGCAACAGTGGCAGCTTTCTCATTGCAGATGATGTCGTAATATTTCAGAACTTCTTTCATCCGTGGGGATTTTGTGGGATCGATCTGTTCAATTTTAAAAAAGTCATCGGGTGTTTTGATCAGGGGATTGTCGTAGTTGGGATGGGCGGTGTCCTCAACGGGAAAAACCATTTCCTGACCGAAATCCGCAGCCTCCACGGAGAGGTCCACTAATCCCAACCATCCGTCATAGCCGATCAGATCGTGGGCCTGGATCTGGGATTTGGCCATGATTTCACCATCCTGTGACCATTCATCGTAGGTGACGCCATATACCCGCCGTGAGGCACCGCATATCAGCGGACCTGCCGGCACACGATCTGGGATACCGCCTTGAAGTACCGTTCCGATTCTTTCTAATCCGTTCATGTCATACCTCCTTAAATAATGAGAGTTTAATCCAATGCTTAGTCCATTTCGCAAAGGATCCTGAGGTTATCCATCAGCCTATGAGATTGACCATTTCCTTCACGCCCGCCCCTTCGTGCACACTTAAAATTAATGGATCGCAATACTCTTTTAGTACGTTGCCTATGTTCCGCAATTCATCATCGTCGATCAAATCCACCCGGCTTACGGCCACCAGATCGGCGTCTTTCACATGGCCTAAAAGCAGGGCCTGTCGCTCGGACCAAAGAAATTCAAACAGGGGACCGTCCACCAGGGTGATAAACGGGCCCGTTTCATAATGAATGTCTCTCAGGCCCATGGCAGCAACGTCTTTCAATTCCCGGGTTACCACCATTTCAGAGGGCTCGATGAACAACAGGTCCGGGTCCAGATCCCGCTTGAGCCGCTTTTTGAGGTCAACCAGACTGGATGCCAGGGAACAGCCCACTCAGCCGCCCCTGATATATTCCACGGTGAGGTCGTGGGTTTTGACAAACACCTCATCGTAGACTGCCTGCCCCTCTTCGTTGACGATAACGGCCGACCGTTTGGCTGTGGCACTGAAATGGTCGATCAGTTTGCGGATCAAGGTCGTTTTTCCGCTCCCCCGGGCACCGGATATGCTGACGAGGCGCATCTATTTCTCCTGATCCGAATCCGGGTTTTCAGTTGCTGTAAGCTGTTCTTCGAGCTGTTTTATATAGTCCTGTTTGGAAGCTACAAAATCAAATTCGTCGAAGTAGGTGTGTTCTTTCTCTTTAACCACGGTGATCCCCCGCCGGTCTGCCACCTCATGCATCCCTTCCAGCGTGGCTGCCTTCACCGCATCCTCGGGGATGCCCTGGATAATGCTGTTGATAGCGATGTAGAGATCTTTAACGGGTTCGGTAAGGGTTCCGGAGGAATACGAGCCATGGGATGCGCCGATGGTGTCCGCCTTGATGGTGCCGGCCTCGGTTCTTAGGTGGCTCTTGATGTGCCCGATGCAGCGGGCTCCCAGTTCCATGCATTTGTCGGCAATGGCCAGCATCATCTTTTCCGCCATACCTTTAACAAAGGCCTCGTTCATGGGTTCCTTGCGGCTCAGCTTGGCGGCCACGCCGTAGCCGCTGACGCCATGCTCGGTGTAGCACCCGGGTTCTTCGGGGTTGTTCACGGCCATCTGGATTACTCCTTCCAATGGATGATGCCATCCACCAGCTGATCAATGCCCAGCTCTGAAAAGGATGAAAGGTTGATAATTTCGGCCTTGGTGTTGTACTCGCGAACACGCCTGGATGCATCCGCCACTTCGGATTGTTCCACTGCATCCACTTTGCTGATGGCGATGATGTCGGCATCCTTGATCTGGGTGGTCACCAGCTGGCCGAGCATGTCCATGTCCAGCAGTTCGGCCGGCCGGGTGGCATCAAACAAAACGATGGCCGGACCCATGCCGATTTTGGCATCTCGCCCGCCCATTCTGGCGGCCAGTTTCACCTGGTGCGGCACGGCTACGCCGGTGGGCTCCACCAGGACGTGATCCGGGGAAAAATCTTTGTAAAGCCGATATATGGTCTTGGCAAAGGTGGCGGCTACTTCGCAGCAAATACAGCCGCCGCCGATATCCTTGACCTGCATGCCGCTTTCTTCAATCACCTTCCCGTCTACCGGAATTTCACCGATCTCGTTTACCACCAGTGCTACTTTGCGTTTGCCGCCTTGGGCCATATCCCGGGCCAGTTTCAATATGAGAGTGGTTTTACCACATCCCAGGAACCCGGCGATTTGTGTGATTTTCATGGGGCCTCCTGAAAAAGGAAATTACGGGGTCAAATAAACCCTCGAAGGCATGTCTGGTACCAGTCTGCTTATTTTTTTTCAGGGTGTAAAGGGATTTATTCGGGTATTTAACGGGTATTATGTCGCACCCGGAAGTCCCTTTCACGGGAAGTCTAAATCAAAAGGTTTGATTTCACTGCTTGGAACAATAAAACAATTTGTTCTGAGAAGCTGCTATCGTCAGAACGAAGGGAAATGTCTGCCAATCCTTCCATGAGACGTCTGTCTTCGGGCAGGATGTAATCATGGCAGGCCCACCAGTAGGTTTCCAGTTCAGTGAATATTCCCTGTTGTGCCAGGAAGATCAGGGGGTTGTATTCTTTGCATTTCTTGCAGATGAATATGGCCTTGGTCCAACGATGCGGCAGCAGGTTCTCATAGTTTTCCTTGTCATCGCCGGAGGGAGAAATGGTTGTGTAGTAATAGGCGCACAAAGGGAGTCCATGGTCCATATCCAGCAGCAGTTGAACCGCTTGAATCCGTTTCACCAGGGTCTCCAGGTTAAACACCAGGTAGCGGATAAACTGTTTGGCTGCGCCACTGACATCCATCAGGGGCAGGATCTCCCGGTTGAAATTGAACTTGAAGGCCCCGTCCTGAAGGCTGAGGGAAAGGGCCGCCAGCTCCAGATCGATCCACCCCTGCAGGGCCGGTATGGGGATGTCCATGAGGCCCGGCCCGTAGAGGTGGATGAGGGCCCTGTGGCCATCCTGTTTTGAAATTACGGGCGAGGTGAGGGGCCCCCCGGGTCGGCCCGGAAAACCGGAGCGCGTCTGGTGCAGCACAAATTCCACGTTTAAAGGCCCACGAAGGGAGAACCCTTTTTCAAATTCCGCCATGAAACGGGATGCGAGTTGGGACAACGCGTCCACGCTCGATACAGTGGAATTGAGGTCAGGGAGATGAGGCATGCGTGATGGTCCCCGGCAGGTTTGCCCTGCCGCCCGGTTAACCGGAATATTTTGTTAAAAATGATTTGCTGGAGAAGAGAGAATACATATTGACCTTGCGCCCTCGAATCCCCAATTTTTTCCGAATATTTTTCCGATGGGTCTGGATCGTTTCAAAGGAGAGGTTGAGGTCTTCGGCGATCTCCTTGCTGGAACGGCCTGCTTGAATGAGCCTGCAGATGCGCATTTCGGTCCTTGTCAAGGTCAGAAAACGGGCATCCAGTTCCGTGCCGAACCCTTTGGTCAGAACGATGAGTTGTTCTCGCAGGATATCCAGGTACGTATTCCTCAGTTCCACGGAGGATTCTTTCCGGATCTTATCCAGGGTTGGCAGCAGCAGTGTTTCGATTTTATGGGAGATGTTCCTTTCCACCCCGCTCTTTTCACGGTCAAAGGCCTTCATGAGGTTGCGCATGGTCACATACATCTCCCTGCGGTTGGCCTTTTCGTGACGCAGCTGTTCTTTGAGTATTTTATAATCCGTGAGATCACGGATAATGATGCAAAAAAGGATAACACTACCCGAACGGATCTGTTTCATGGACATATCAACGGGAAAAGGGTCGCCGTCACCCGACAGGCAGGCCAGCTCGCCCTCCCAGTTTCCTGAATCTTCAATTTCCCTGAGGGCACGGTCCAGAAGGTAGCGGCTGGCCGGTGCGATGAAGTCATGGAAATCACAGCCGATGATATTGCCAGACAGCCTGCCGAATAAATCTCCGGTCTGTTCGTTGGCAGCGAAGATTTTCATATCTTCCCCGATAATAAGGATGCTGTCCCCGGTATCGGGAAAAAGCAACTTAAAAAGGGACTCATAAGATTCAAATGTCAGGCTTTTTTCGACCATCATATTTTTACCATATTGTATTGGTCCGGTTCTTTGCCCGCTGGTTGCAACATTTCGATGGCTTCATCGATGGTCACGGGGATCTGGCCCCCATCGGTGCCGTTTTCCAGAAACGCCTGGAAAAGGCGGGTCAAAATCGGTGGTTCCAGCCGGGCGGATTCGAGAAGGTCCCTGTCCGTCAGAATGTCCCGTGGTGACCCGTCGGCGATGATCTCCCCTTCATCAAGAATCACGATCCGTTTGGCGATGGCGGCCGCCACGTTCACATCGTGGGTGACCATGGCAAGGGTGTACCCATGGTGGCTGTTCAGGTGTCGGATGAGATCCACCAGGTGATTCGCGGATGCGGGGTCCAGTCCGGCCGTGGGCTCATCCAGCAGGATCAGCGGCGGTCGCATGGCGATCAGCCCGGCCAGTCCCACCCGTTTCATTTCCCCGTGGCTGAGACGGTGAATGGGGCGATGGGCCAGATGCGACACCTCCATCAAATCCATGGCGGTATCCACCAACCGGTCGGTCTCGGCTGGTTCGATCCCTAAGTTCTTGGGACCGTAGGCGATGTCTTCCCGAACATGGGTACAAAACAGTTGGTCATTGGGGTCCTGAAACAGGAAGGCCACGTGGCGGAAAGCCTCTTTACGTGTCTTGCGATCCAGAGTCTTGCCGAATAATGTAATTTTCCCCCTGTCGGGAGGCAATATTCCGGCGAACAATTTCATGAGGGTGGTTTTTCCGGACCCATTGGGGCCGCACAACACCACCACCTCACCTTTTTTGAGGGTCATGGATATGTTCTTAATGGCCCGGTCCCCTTTGTAGGAATGGGATACACGGTCGCAGGAGAGTACCGTTGTGGCATCTTCAGAATATATGGGTGTCACATCGCATTGATTGGGGCAGGAAAGGGGGGGATCACTTTTTTCCATATTCTCTCCGTGGGGGATGGCATTTTCGCCCCGGGCCGTCATGGCTTCCTGAATCCGTATGGTCCGGTCATAGGCCCTTAGAATAATTTGTGCCAGAATTAAAGCAGTGGACCGGCAGCTCATGGCATAGCTCTGGAGTCCTCCCTTGATCCGGGCCACATCTCTCATTTTGAAGAACTGCTCAAACAACAAAAACGCATAACGGTATGCTGTGCCCATTACTTCCATGAGGATGGCAGGCACGTGAAACCATTTGAGCGCTTCCAAAACCCGGGTAAAGGGCGTGGTCAGAAAAACAGACGCGAGCCAGGCCATGTCGCAGGCCACCCGGGCGGCCGCGGAAAGCCCCAGGTGCATGCCTTCACGGTAGATTTGAACCACGCCGAAAGACCACACGGGGGTTGTGCCGAACCCCATTGAAAACCCCAAAAAAACCACCAGTGTGGCCCACGCCGGCGCTATGAAAAAAAAGGCGAAGTGTCGCAGGGAAATACGGGACCACGCCGCCAGCAGGAGACTGGTGAAAAACAGCGCCGAAGAGAGCCACAACTGTGCAACGACAATATTCAACGAAACGGCCATCACCAGGAGTCCCAGCTTTAACCTTGGGTCCCACTTATATAATCCGCGACCGGGTACGGTTCCCCCGCATCCGCTGGCATCCGCTTCCGCATGGGCACCCTGCATCAGTTCATGGTGATCCATGGCCTATGGATTCCAGCGGGGGTTTTTTATTCCGGTCACGTTCTCTCCGGCCCCCCCAGAGGAGGTGCCACCATCTGCCGAAGATGAATCCGCATATGGCCCCGGCAGAAAGCAATAAGAAGTTCCACAGGTCACCCATCTCTTCAGTATTGATATAGGGATCCCTGGCCGGTCGTCCGGCTGCTTCCGCAAATTTTTCATTTACGGCCTCGTCCATCCCGGCAAATTTTCCGTTCCCTTCAGGGGCTTCATTTGTGGAGATCGGGTGCGCGGGCGGCACTTGCCCTTTGCGGTCTTGCGCCAAACCGGCAGGAGGTGCCATGAAGCTCCAGGCCGCCAGAACCGGAAAAAAAATAAAAACCGGGAGATTTCGAGACCGGGCGGCTTTTGCCCCTCGGATGATTCCCAACTCCTCCAGGACGTCAGGCCTCTGGTTGCAGGCATACTGAAGGGCCATCCCCGTGATCAACATTTCCCCGACGGCAATGGGCAGCTGGGTTGGCAAATAGGCTGCGTAGATGGCCAGCACATATCCGGTCATGGTGAATTGCGGGTTGGGCGCGGTGGATAGAACGGTTCCCAGGATCAGTCCTGAAGACACGTAGACCATGATGTCGCCGATCAGGCCGCCCGCAAAACCGGCTGCCCACACTGGGAGGCCCAGCTTACGGGCCAGCTTGAAGGATCCCCATCCGAACACACAGCCAAAAAATCCCAACGCCACCACGTTGGCCCCCCAGGTACCGAATCCACCGTGGGCGAAAAAAGCGGCTTGAAGAAGAAGGCTTACACCGGTTAATGCAATGCCGATCCAGGGGCCCAGCAGGATGGCCACCAGGGGCGTGCCGCAGGGGTGAGAGCAGGTGCCGGTGAACGCCGGTATGGGGATCAAAGAAATGAAAAATATCATGGCGGCCCCCATGCCCAGAAGCGGTTTCTTTTCAGGGAAATCCTGGACGAATTTTTTCATCCGGGAAGCGCCAATCCCCACCAGCGCGACACCCGCCATCGTATAGACGACCGCAGCACCTCCCGTGATAATGCCTTCCGTGATGTGCATTTTTTCCTCACAAAAATTATTTGTCTAAAGGTAAGGGGTCAAGTCTGCTCTTGATCTCTTATTATTTCCCTACATGAGAATGTGGTGCCCTAACGGCACTAAGGGCCTCGGCAAAAAATAAATACACAATCTAGCTTGTCCTTTGGTCCGTCTACTGCGTTGCATCCACCGGCACATATCCACTAATATGCACTGGTGGATGCGCCTTGTATACGAACCAAAATACGGCGCAATCTTGCGCATTTATTTTTTGCCGAGGCCCTAAGAGTCAAGAGCAGACTTGACCCCTTTCTCACAACCCCTGATTTTTTCCAATATGGCCTCGGGGTCAACATTCCAGCCGATGAAGGCCAGTTGGGTTTTCGCGCTATCCTTCCATGGGGACTCATCCCCATGCCCACCGACAAAATTGACCATGACGGTCCGATCTTCAAACCGTACGGGACCTTTCATCCGAAACATTTCAAAGGGCAATTCAGCTGTGAACTGTTTGAAGCAGTTCTCATCCAGGGGTTCAGCGGATTCAAAAACGAAGGTCACGTAACCGGTGGCATCGACGGATTTGCGTTCTTTTTGATCCAGGTAGAAAGACATGGGTTTTATGTCCAAAACGTTGGGTTTATTTTCCGCCCAGAGGGTCTCAGGATCGATCCGGCAGTGAACGGTGGGAATTACCTGGGAGCCGGGTATGGCGGCATGAATCTCTTCCAAAAAACGGGCGACCTGGTCTTCGGCGAGAATGTCTATTTTGTTCAGCAAGATGATATTTGCCATCTCCAACTGGTTAAAAAAAAGGGCTCCGAAATTCTCCCGTGCCTCCCAGAGATCGGCGTCTAGAACGGTGATGACTTTCTGAAGGGTCATAATGCGGCTTAATGTTCCCCTGTCCAACAAAGAAGTGATGGCGGTGGGGTCGGCCAAACCGGAAGATTCAATGAGAATCCGTTGTGGGTTGAGTTGTTCACAAATCTTTTCCAGGGACTGTTGCAGGTCGGCACTGAGCGTGCAGCAGATGCATCCGCTGGTCAACTCCACCACATCGGAACCGGAATCCTTGAGCAATGATCCATCGATCCCCACATCCCCGAACTCATTGACGATGACAATGGTCCCGGTTAAATCCGAATCCCAGGAGAGGATCTGCTTCAGTAACGTTGTTTTTCCGGACCCTAAAAAACCCGATAACAGGAGGATAGGGATTTTTTTAATGTTTCCGGAATGTTCAGCATTATTCATGTTTTACCTCTGGTTAAA
The DNA here is from genome assembly GCA_016844935.1 of Desulfobacteraceae bacterium. Lineage (GTDB taxonomy): Bacteria > Desulfobacterota > DSM-4660 > Desulfatiglandales > Desulfatiglandaceae > NaphS2. Next base: position 13,237 of record JAERTK010000107.1, read on the forward strand.
TATTGGCAAAGATCATTTGTAATATAGTCGGCGCGTGGAAAAGTGTCAATTCCGAACGTCGATGGGTTTTTTTTGTTTGACGTAACCCGAGGGTTCAGAATAGCATTACTTTTCAAATCGAAGGTATCGAAATTTCTCATCTGGAATGATCCCATGGCGAAAGCAGGGATTTATGGAGTTTCCAGAAAGGTGAATCATGCGCCCTCTCAACTGGCAGAAGGAACTCGAAAGAGAAGGCCACCGGGTTATGTTTTCAGGGCAGCCCGTGGCCATGCACTGCCACCACTACCATATTAATCTGCAAAAAACCCTGGAAGAGACCTTGGGCAAACAGGGCGTCCGTCTTCTGTACCAATCTGCGGAAGAAGCGATTTTTGAAAATTTTACAAATATTCTCCGCCAGTATACGTCCATTAAAACGGAAAAATCGAAATTCGAAATGGCAGCCCTGGTCTTTCAAAATTCGGGGATGGGCATCATTCGCCTGCAGGAAGTTGGACCCGAAGGCGGTCTGTTCGTGAGCCCTTCCAACCACCATGTTACAGGATGGCTGGCCAAACACGGAATGCGGGATACGCCGGGCTGCCATTTCGTAAGGGGCTGGATAGCCGGTATCCTGGAAGCAATCTATGATCGCCCTTTGGGGTATTACGCTGTGGAGGAACGGCAGTGTAAAATGATGCGGGAGAAAGAATGTGTGTTTGTGGTGACGGTGCGATAATATGGCCATAGACGGTAACAAAATCATCCATGCGGTGATGGAAGGAAGTCAGATACGGGAATCAAAGGGCATCATCCCCCTGTTCGGCGTATACCTCTCCATTTTCCCGATCAATTATTACAACAAACTGTCCTATGGATTTGAAAAGATGCGCAAAGAACGCCAGTCGGAAGCCGAGACCCTGCTGGTGCGCGCTGCGCAGGAATGTGGTTACGCGACTTTTCAAGGGGTCCGTAACTCATGGGAATGGGAAGAGATCGTTAAACCCATGATTGATCGCAAAGAGGATCAGATCGAGGGTTTTTCCGCCGTGGCCTTTGCTTTTGGCTGGGGGGACCTCAAGGTGAAAAAGCTGGTGCCCGAAGAAACGCTTGTTATTCAGGCCAGCGGCTCTTACGAGGCCAGCGGCTACCTTGATCAATATGGAAAAGCCACATCGGGAAAGTGTTATATGTTAAGGGGTGTGACAGGCGCCCTCATGGACCTGCTGTATGGTGAAGAGTATCCGGAGGGGTGTTTCACTTTTTCTGCAGAAGAACACCTCTGCCGTGCCAAGGGGGATGAGTACTGTGAGTTCATTGCTCGAAAATCATCTGATTGATATTGAACCCAAGCCCGATCACAGAAAACCCCCCGGGACCTGCTGGGAGAATCTCCCCTGCCCTAAAGTACTCTGTCCCGCCCGCGGAAAGTCGGATGTGGACTGCTGGCTCATTCCCCGAACCCACTGCAGCAACATGATCGAGGAGGATTTTTTCCAGAAACTGGCCTCCTGTCTGAACTGCTCGTATTTCAAGCTCAAGGGGGAGCAGCACCCGAAGGGACAGCATTACTTCATCGCTGATCAGCAGCGTCGTTACAACGCCAATGCACTGGAAAGGATTTATCAGAAAGAGGAAAGCTTTGTTGAAATATTGAACCGGATTCCCGATGGCCTCTTTACCACGGACCAGGAATGGCGGATCACTTTTTTTAATCCCGCCGCGGAAAAAATTACCGGTTTTTCCGCTTATGATGCGGTGGGGATGTATTGCAAGGACGTGTTCAAGAACTCCATTTGCGAGTCGGATTGTGCGCTCAAAAGGGCCGTTGACGAAGGATGTGATATCCATAACCGGGAATATGAAATCACCAACATAGAGGGCAAGAAAGTTCCCATTATCTGTTCCACTTCCGCATTTCAGGACAGCACCGGACGTGTTACGGGGGGGGTTGAAATTTTCAAGGATATATCAGAAAACAAACGTCTTCAGGAAGAAATCGCAAGGCGGGAAAGAAAATACCGCCGGATTTTTGAAGGCAGCCATGACATGATCTATACCAGCAACCCCGATGGGGGTCTCGTCGAAATGAACCCCGCCGGTTTCGAGATGCTCGGTTACGGCAGCATGGAAGAACTGCGCAGGCAGATTTCCGCTGTGGGATTGTACCGGAACCCTGCCGACCGCAAAAAATTTATGGAGATCATTACCCAGGAAGGATTCGTCAAGGATTATGAAGTGGACTTTGTTAAACGCGATGGTTCGCCGCTTCGCGTGCTGATCTCCAGCCGCCGGTATGAAAACAGCGAAACCGGCGCCATTGAATTCGAAGGGATTATCAAGGACATCACCCGTCGAAAAAAGGCTGAGGAGGTTATCAAGGAGCGGAACCGGGAATTGAGCATATTGAACAAGGTTGCGGTGGGGTTGAACAACACCCTGGATCTGGGTCGTATCCTTGAAACGACGCTGAAGGATGTCCTGAAAGCCCTCCGGCTCAAAAGCGGTGCCCTTTTTCTGATCAATCGGGCTGAGATGCGGGTCAAACTGCGCACGGGGTTCAATTTGCCCGAAATCGATGGAGAAAAAGAGAACCCGGTTGTTTTCAAAGACAAAAGTCTGGAACAGCATCTTGTTCGGAATAAATCGGTTCTGACGCCCAAACGCACATTTCCCTCATTCCGCGTGACCTATAATTCATCCGATGGGAAAAAGGCCCCATGGCTCGACTGTTATTTAATTACATTCAAGGGGAGGGGAGTGGGTTTTTTCGGTTTTGACATTCCAATGGGCCGGGATCTGGCGCGTCATGAAGTCCATCTTCTGGGATCCCTCGGAAATTTCCTGGGCGGCACCATCGAAAACGCCCGATTGATGGAAACAATCCGGCGCCATCGGCGGGATCTCAGGAACCTCACCCGCAAACTTTTCCAGAGCCAGGAGGAGGAACGGCGGCGAATTGCAAGGGAGCTGCACGATGAAGCCGGCCAGTCCCTGACGGCGGTCAAGCTGGGGCTGGATCGGTTGGAGGAGCACCATGCGGCCACAGATGAGCCCCTCCGATATGAGATCAGTGAAATTCGTAAAATGATCAACCGCACATCATCGGAAATTCGTCGGCTCTCTTTTCATCTTCATCCCACGCTGTTAATCGATCTCGGCCTTGAGCCGGCCCTGGGCCGATATTTTGCGGATATCGAAAAACACAGCGGGTTGGAGATCGATTTCAGCATGGTCGGGTTCGATGAGCGTCTTGACCGGGATATCGAAACGGTATTATACCGTTTCTCCCAGGAAGCTATGACCAATACGCTGAAGCATTCAGGTGCTGAGGCTTTCCGCCTCTCCATGGTCAAAAGCTACCCGAGAATCATTTTTATGGCTGAAGATGACGGCACCGGATTTAACGCTCAGATCATTGGCAGGGATCAGCAGAGCCTGGGTCTGCTGGGAATGCGCGAAAGAACATCGCTTCTGGGTGGAACGTTTCAACTCCGCAGCAATCCGGGTGAAGGAACCCGAATCCGAATTGAAATCCCATATTCCGAGGAGTCCATCGGTGAAGAAAACCATCAAAATTCTGCTGGCGGATGATCATACTATTGTGCGTCAGGGTTTGGGCCGTTTGCTTGAGGAACAGGCCGATTTGAAAATCGTAGGGGAAGCCACCAACGGCAATATCGCTGTGGAACAGGCCCTGAACCTCCGGCCGGACATTGTGATCATGGACATCGCCATGCCCCGCATGAACGGCATTGAAGCAGCCAAGCGGATCAGAAAACAACTTCCGGAAACCAAAATTCTGATTTTATCCATGTACGCCCATGAGCACTATATCCACGAATTGCTTGAAACTGGGGTGTCGGGATATCTCTTAAAAGATGCCAGCGGAAGGGATATTATCAGCGCCATCCACGCGGCCATGAAAGATGAGACATTCCTGAGTCCTTCCATTTCCAAGAAACTTGTGGATACCTACCTCTCCCCCAGTAAAGGATCGTCCCGTGCCCAACGGTACAAACGGTTGAGCAACAGGGAACGGGAGGTTTTCCAGCTCATTGCCGAAGGGCACACCACCCGGCAGATCTCCGATATGCTGTTCGTGAGCATCAGTACGGTAAAATCTCACCGGGCGAACATCATGGAAAAACTCAATATCGCATCCCCCGTCAAGCTCGTTCATTTTGCCATACAATTGGGTTTGGTGGATCCGGATCTGTGATTTGGCGGGCAATGGCCTCCATCCTCATCTGCTATTTTTTTCCATCTCTTTAAACCATCTTGATTTTCCACAAAAATCATCCAAAAGACGATAGAAAATAATCCCCTGGACTATTTTAAATAACCACCCCCTTTGTTAAAAATCCATGTCATCAAGGTAAGAAGAAAAAAGGTAATATTTCATCCGTTTGATCGGTAGATTTAACCAAGGAGGAAGTTATGTTCCAATTGAGCACAGAGCAGAAAGTGTGTGAGGTAGGGGGTGTCAAGTTTGGTGGCCAGCCTGGGGATTACCCTTGTGTGTGTGTCAGTTCCATTTTCCAAAAGGGAGACAAGGTCTTCACCGGGAAACGGAAAGAAGGTTTTGACGAAGAGCGGGCTGAATGGCTTTTGAAAACCCAGGACAAATACACGGAAGACACCGGCGTTCCCGGAATGGCGGATATTGTCGCCAACACGGGCAAAGAATTTAAATCTTTTATCGACTTTGTGGTGGCAAAAAGCGACATGCCGTTTTGCATTGATGCCTGGGTCATGAAACCCAAACTGGAAGCGGCAGCCTACTGTGCTGAAAAGGGTTTGCTTGACCGCATGTTTTACAACAGCCTGACCGTCTGGGAACAGGATCTGGAAACCGAGATCAAAGAGATTGCCGATATCGGCGTCAAGCATGTACTTCTGGTCGCATTTGATCAGGAAGACCAGATGCCTTCCGGCCGTGTGACTGGCACCCAGAAACTCCTGGATGCCATCGAGAAAGTGGGTGCGGAATTCGAGAGCATTTTTGTGGACAGTTCCGTTATGAACGGGCCGGCCACGGCATTCTGCGGTGTTGCCAACAGGATGATCAAGGAAAAATGGGGATTTCCCACGGCGAGCGCACCCAGCAATGGCAGCTACATGGATTTGAAGCGTTTTAAAGAAATGTGGGACTTCAAGGGATGGTCGTCCACAGACGCGGCGTTGGAAGCGCTTTCCGCTTTCAATTACCACGACATGATCTTTTCAGGCCCCATGGCGGGCGCCACCCGGATTCTGCCGGCAGTGGCGGAAGCCGAGGCGTTTCTGGCAACCACCATGTTCGCCGAGACCAAGCAGCTTCCCGTATGTGAGACCCATCCTTTATACAAATTGTTCCCGGATTTCGTGGAGCAACTGAAGGGTTTGCAGTAAAAAGGCAACATTAAGGCGGCCAAATTAAAAAGCTAAAAATGATGATCATAAAGATTCGACAAAGCAATTCTTGAAAGGAGCTTTACCCATGACAGAACTGACACCCAAAGAACGCGTGATGCGCTTGTTTAAAAAGGAACCCGTTGACACCATGCCCTTTTTCAGCGGTATGGGAATGGTATTGATGCCGGCCATCAACGAACTGGGATACCAGTTCCCCAAAGTGCATAACAATGCAGAAATGATGGCGAAATCTGCTGTAATGTCCAGCAAGATGTTCGGTTTCGATTCCGTGGTCGTCCCCTACGACATGACCTGCGAATCCCAGGCCGTCGGCAACGAAATCAGCCTGTATGAGGATTCCATCGATATCCTCTACCCAACCATTCCGGAAAAAATCTGGAAGACCATGGAAGAAGTGGAGTTTCCCGACAACATCACCGAATTGGGCCGCATTCCCATGGTGTGCGAGGCCATCAAAATAGCCAAACAGGAAGCGCCGGATCACGCCATTGGTGGCTGGATTCTGGGACCATTTACAATGGCGGGCCAGCTTCTGGAGCTCGACCTGCTGCTCAAGGGCGTCTTCAAGCAGAAAGACATGGTCGAACAGGTCATGGACAGGATCACCGACATGCTCATTAAAGTGGGCAAGGCTTACAAGGATGCCGGTTGCGATTACATGACCCTGCGCGAAATGGCTACCGGTACGGATCTGCTCAGTCCCCGGACTTGGAAGAAGGTGATCCAGCCGCGGGTCAAAAAGATTCTGGATTCCTGGGAGTCCCCGAAAGTACTGCACATCTGCGGTGCAACGGATCTTATCGTACCCATGATGAATGAATGCGGCGCCGACGCCCTGAGCTTCGACATCAAAAACAATCTGTTGGAAACTCGTGAGAAAGTCGGTGACGATATGCTGTTGTTCGGTAATTTCGATGTATACGAGCTGCCCTGCAAGGAAGAAACCACGGCGGAAGAAGCAGCAGAAGCCATCAAAGTTAACATCGACGGTACGGTGGACGCGGTCTGGCCCGGGTGCGACTTGTGGCCGGACATCAAAGTGGAGAATATGAAGGCGATCGTGGATACCACCCGCGAGTATGGCAAAAAACCGAGCCCGGCGGTGGGTCGTACTTAAGGATAAATTCGGGTTATTAAACGAAAAAACCATTAACCAAAGGAGAAAAACATGGCAACACAAGAAGAGCTGTTGGAAAAATTGAAAGAAGGCGTGGTGGAGTACGAAGAAGATACGGTCAAGGAAGCCTCCCAGCAGTGGCTGGATGAGGGATATGTTGCCCTTGACGGCATCATGGACGGCCTGGCCGCCGGTATGGAGATCGTTGGTGACCTCTATGACAAAAATGAATATTTCGTACCCGAAGTCCTCATGTGTGCGGATGCCCTGTATGGGGGCCTGGCCATCCTGCGGCCCCACGTTCCGGACAGCGATGAAGGGGTTAACGCCCAGGTGGTTATCGGAAGTATCCAGGGTGATGTGCATGACATCGGCAAAAACCTGGTTAAGATGATGTTTGACGTGGCCGGCTGGGATGTACACGATCTGGGTCGCGATGTTCCGCTCGAAAACTTCGTGGAAGAGCAGCTCAGGACCGATTCCGAAGTGGTGGCCATGTCGGCCATGATGACCACGACCATGCTCGGGATGAAAAAGGTGATTGCCATGATCAAAGAAAAGAACCCCAACGTGGCCATCATGCTGGGTGGTGCACCGGTGACCAAGGACGTGGCCAACCTGTTTGGTGCGGACGGTTATGCGGAGTCCGCCGGCAACGCCGTATCGGAAGGGATCAAGATGATCGGCCGTCTGCGTGAAATGCGGGCCAAAGGATAGAAGGAAACCTGGGAAAATCCCCCTGCCCGGTGCCCCGTGGGGCACCGGGTCTATCACATTGGGTGGGCGTATTTTTCCATAAATTGATAAGGAGTTTTTCGCATGAGTGACGAAAAGGTCATGGTCATTTTTCAGCCTTCCGGGAGAAGAGGTGAAGTTCCCAAAGGCGTCAATATAATCGAGGCTTCGCGGCTCTTGGGTGTTGATATCGAGGCGCTTTGCGGAGAGAAAAAAGTTTGCGGCAAGTGCCTGGTCCGGGTGGAGGATGGCCATTTCGAAAAATACGGCATCACCTCCAGCATGAGCCACGTTTCTCCCTGGATGGTGGAGGAAGAGAAATTCATCAACGCGGAACGGAAGGATAAAGGTTTTCGTCTGGGGTGTATGGCCACCATCGAAGACGATATCCTGGTATTTGTTCCGGAAGAATCGAGAGCCGGTAAACAGGTGGTCAGCAAGGCGGCCCGGGATATCCACATCGAACACAATCCGGCCATAAAGCTTTACACCGTGCAGGTTGACAAACCGACATTTGAAGATCCCACAGGGGATTTCGAACGGATCTGCATGGCGTTGGAGCAGAACTATGCGCTCACGGATCTGACCATTGACATCCAGACGCTACGGGTGCTCCCCGATGCTCTCCGAAATGGCAACTGGGAATGTACGGTGAGTGTCTGGAACGATAAAGAAATTATCAGGGTCCGCTCCGGAAAGGTCGAACGCGCCTACGGCATGGCCATTGATGTGGGGACCACCACGGTAGCCGGATACTTCTGCGACCTGACAACCATGGAGGTTGTGGATACGGTATCCATGATGAACCCCCAGTGTAAGTACGGTGAAGATGTCATGGCGAGGATTACTTTCCACATGACCACACCGGGTGGGCTTAAACGTATGAGTGACGACATCATCGAAGGGCTGAACGATCTCATCGAAAAGGCCATCAAGCAGACATTCCCGCCCACCAAAAAGAAGAAGAAAAAGGGTGAGGAGCCTGAAATAATTGAAGTTCCCGAAGAGGGTAAAACGTATCTCCGCTTGGAAAAGGAAGATATTGAAGATATTACCATCGGTTTTAACACGGCCATGCATCACATTCTTCTGGGGCTCAACCCCGAATATGTGGGGCTCGCCCCCTTTCCCCCGGTGATCCACCATAGCATGGATATCCGGGCCAGGGATCTGGGTGTGAAAATCAACCCGTCTTCCTATATGTTTGTACTGCCCAATGAAGCCGGATTTGTGGGCGCCGACAATGTGGGTGTACTCATTGCGGAAGCCCCCTACAAAGGTGAAGAAAATCAGTTGATCATCGATATCGGTACCAACGGTGAGCTGGTGCTGGGTAATCGTCACAAACTGATATCGTCCTCCTGCGCCACCGGTCCGGCCCTGGAAGGTGCCCAGTTGGCCTACGGCATGCGGGCCGCGCCCGGTGCCATCGAGCGCATTAACATTGATCCGGATACCAAGGAAGTGGACTACAAGGTGATCGGACGCGATGCCTGGCGGAAATTTTCCGAACCCAAAGACATGAAGGCGAAGGGAATCTGCGGTTCGGGTATCCTGGATGTGCTGGCCGAGCTCTACAGCTCCGGCGTTGTGACCAAGACCGGCAGGTTTAACAAAAAGGCGCTGAAAGACCACGCCCGTTTCCGCAAAAACCCGGACACCAGTCAGCCAGAGTTCGTGCTGGCCTGGGCCGACGAATCAAGCATTGACCAGGACATCGTCATCACGCAGAAAGATGTCCGCCAGATCCAGCTTGCAAAAGGTGCGCTCTATGCCGGCTGTAAGCTCATGGTTAAACGCATGGGCCTTGAAAAGGTGGATACGGTGAAGATTGCCGGCGCTTTCGGTACCCATGTGGATCGTGAAAAGGCGCTGACCATGGGGCTGTTCCCAGATTGCGAAATCGAGATGATCAAAGGGATCGGCAACGCGGCCGGTGATGGTTGCCGGGCGGCTCTCTTGAACGTGAAAAAGCGGGTGGAGGCCGACTGGTGTTCACGGAACGTAGAATATGTTGAACTGACCGTTGAACCTACCTTCGAGAAAGACTTTATGGAGGCTATGCAACTGCCTCATATGACGGATAAGTTTCCGCATCTTGAAGGGATTGTGCGCGACGAGATTTTGAATCAGTAGTGGAAGAGAAACAAAAAACATCAGCAAATGACGTATGTATCGCCGTTGACCCTGGGGTGTGCGGCTTTACGTGCGTCATCCGTGCCAGTTTGGCGGACAAAAGGTCCGTCCATATTGAAATCGCTGAATCGGAGTGTCAACAGATTAAAAAGTTGGCTGGGCGGCTTGAGACCATCTCCTTAAGGGAGCTGTTTATGCCCTTGACCCAGAACCCGGTCTACAAGTTGGCCCAGGCTTGCGGCTGCCATGCTTCCTGCGCGATCCCTTCTGCCGTTTTAAAGGCGGCAGAGGTGGCCATGGGCATGGCTCTTGCCCGGCCCGTTCATTTCAGTTTTGATGGTGATAAGGAGGATTCCTAAGTGCCATTACCGAAAGTAGTGCCTTTCAGGAATGAAGCGGGGATTTCCCAGGCGCTGGTGCAGCGTTTGGGAGATGCGGGCAAGAAATATGGTCTGGGTGCTATTTTCCCTTTTTCCATCGACAAGATCTGTGTGGCGGAATGGGTTCATTTGAAATGCCGCTACGGATGCAACAACTACAATACCAACTGGTGTTGTCCTCCGGCAACACCCAACCCCGAAAAAGTCAGGTCCATTTTAAGTGAATACCGTAGTGCCCTGTTGTTGGTGGGAAGCAAGAGTTGTTCGGATTTCTATCGGAATAACCAACAAAAGAGAGCTGGGCAGGTACGCTGCTGGAAAGGGACCCTGAGCCTTGAACGGATGCTGTTTTTGGAAGGTTATTACAAATCCTTCAGCCTGGTGGGGGAGTGCTGCGCCCTGTGTAAGGAATGCGCGTTTCCGGAAAGCTGCCGGTTCCCCCAGGAAAAGCGACCCTCCGTGGAGTCATTTTCCATTGATGTCATCGGGACCTTGAAAAATCTTGGCACCACATCAAAGGTCGCAACGCACACCAAAGATACGTTTAATTACTATGGCATCATTCTTCTGGAATGATGATAAAACCTCGCATATTGCGGAAATACCCGCCTTATTGAGGTCTTTTTTTGCTTATTTAATGCATGTATCAAGAAAGGAGGTGCCAAAAGAAGTCATTTGTAAAGTATCGTCAATCCTAACTATGAAAAAGCGGAAGAAAGGAGAGTCCAAATGGCTAAACAAATGTTAATTGACGCCTACAGAGGCAAAAAGACACCCACAGCACCCTGGGTGCCTTATGCGGGCGTTCATTGCGCTTTTCTGATTAATGAACCTGCTGATAAAGTGCTGAAGGACCCCGAGCTGCTGGCAAAAAGTGTTGTCTACGCGGCAAAGCGGTACAAGGCTGACGGTATTCCTTTGGTCTTTGATTTGTCAGTGGAAGCCAATTCTGTGGGTTGTGAGCTCAAATGGTGGGAAGACAATGTTCCTTCCGTCAAGAACCACCCGTGTTCAGATAAGACCCCGGAAGAAGCGGGGCTGGGACTTCCCACAAAGGATGACGGCCGCTGGCCGGTCCTCTACGAAGCAGCCAGAATTGCCAAACCTCAACTGGAAGAACTGGACTGCGCCCTGATGGGTCTCTTCTGCGGGCCGTTGACCCTGGCCTCCCACCTGGCCGGCGTACGAATCTTTACCGATGTTTACAAAAACCCGGATTTTGCCGCCGCAGTCTGCAAATATGCAGGCGAAATCGGTGCCAAAGCGGCTGAATTTTATGCCGAGATGGGTTGCGATATCATCGCAAACGTGGATCCTGTTGCCTCGCAGATCAGACCCGAGACATTCAGGGAATATGTGACACCCAATAGCCAGGCGGCAAACAAGATCATCCATGACGCCGGAATTACATCGTCATTCTTTATCTGCGGAGATGCCACCAAGGTCATGGAAGAAGTCTGCCAGATTGGAACCCATGGATTTGCCATCGACGAACAGATGAACATGAATTTCATCCGCGATCTTGCCCGGAAATACGGTGTGGGTTTTGGCGGGAACCTGAAACTGACCCTGGCGCTCAGCCTGGGGCTGCTCTCATCCAGAGAGGATGCCATCGTCAGTCTTGCTGCCGGAGGTCAGCATGGATATACCTTCGCACCCGGCTGAGACATGCCTTACGATGTTCCGGTGGAACATATGGACCAGGCAATCGAAGCCCGCGAATGGTTTGATACCTATTACACCAAGTACCCGGATTCTTGGTAACCGACTTTCAGACAAGGAGGATTCGGATTATGGCAGATAAAATTGTGATAGATGTTGTAACACTGGACAGTGTGCAGTGCGCAGCCTGTGGATATATGATGGAATCCATTGCTGCCCTGCCAGACGATGTCCAGGAGATGATCGAATATAAAGAGTGGTCGATCAAGAACAAAGACGGTATCGGAAAGTTCATGGAACTGGGCGTAAAAGTGCTTCCATCCATTTGCATTGAACGGGACATCGTGTTCCCGAGCATCATTCCTCAGTATGAGGAGCTCATCGATGAAATGGCCAAACGTGCCCCAACCGATGCCATGAAGGAGCGGATCGCGTCCCTGAGGGAAGTCGGATTTCAGTTCGACAAAGTTCAGGAAAACCTTGCAAAGGCCGGCGCTGGTCTGGCTACACGGACTGACTCCACGGTCAAGTAACACATTTAACCTTCTGAACGGGGTCTTTATTTTTAGACCCCGTTCAGTCATTTAGGGTCTCGGAAATAAATAAATCCGCCAGATTGCGCTGTAATTTGGTTCGTACACAAGGCGCATCCGTCTGTGCATATTTGTGGATATGTGCTGGCGGGTGCAACGCAGTAGACGGACCAAAGGACAAGCAGGATGGTGGAAGTATTTCTTTCCGAGGCCCTTATACCCCACAGAAGGGGTCTGCTTTGAGCACCCTTAAAACAAACAATGATCTTCGAAATTTTGTTATGGAGCACGGTCTGCCCGTTACGGAAATGACTTTGTTCGGCATAAAGTGTCCCTACTGCGGCAAATCGGACCAGATTAGGAAGCTGGAATCACCGGACGATCTGGACCAAGTGATCGAAACGGATGCTTTGGGCGCCTATTCCGCGTATTTAAAAAAACTACAACAGCCCGAAACATCAATCGGTGTTTGCCGGTTCTGTCGGAATTGTCTCAGCCTCACCAAGGCCGGTCAGGCCATGCCGCTTCCGGAGGAACCCGCCGGCTGAAACCGACATCTCTATTTATCTGTAAAGGAGAAACTGTAGATTATGCCCGATGTCACCCGTGTGTACCTGATCACAGGATTCCTGGGCGCTGGTAAAACGACGCTCCTGAACCGGATTATCGAAAAATTTCCCAAAGACCAGAAACTGACCCTGCTGGTTAACGAGTTTGGTGAAATCGGTGTGGACGGCACCCTGGTGGAGGGCGATGACATCGATATGATGGAGATCAGCAAGGGCTCCATTTTCTGTGTTTGTGTCAAAACCGATTTTATCAAGGGCCTTTACGAGTTGAACACCACCGTCCAACCCGACGTGCTGCTCATCGAGTCCACCGGCGTCGCCAACCCGTCGGATCTGAAAAAAGATCTCAAACTGCCGATTTTTGACGATCGGTTCCATTTCAGAGAGCAGTTCTGCCTGGTGGACGCCGCTCATTTCTCCGATGCTTATAAGGTTTACGCGTCCCTGGAAAAGCAGATTGCCTCCTCCAGTGTGTTTATTATTAACAAGACGGATACGGCATCGCGCGAAAAGATTGAGAAGACCAAAGAGATTATCGGTCGGTTTCATCCCGACCCCCTTTTCTTTGAAACCACTTATGCGGATATTCCACTGGAGCGTTTTCTGGAGCTGGATGCCGTAGAAAAATCTCCAGCGGCGACATTGAGGGAATCCCTTTCGGACAGGCAGAAGTTGACCGATGCTGAACTGGACCAATTTCTGGATGATCTGCTGGACAGTCCGGATCTTGAAATCACACCCCCGGATATGCTGATGTCGGTGGGGTACCGCTGGAATGGCCAAAACCTCGGCGAGGTGAAAACCATTGCCGAAACACTCCCATCTTCAGTGGTTCGGGCCAAAGGATTTGTGGAAGATGAAAACGGTATGCATATCTTTAACTATGTCATGGGCGACTGGACCATTGAAGAATCGGATATTCCAAGAGATCGCATAACGCATATGAACATTGTGGTTTTTATCGGGCCGCCCGAATCCATGGCAGGAATTGAAACGGCTTCCCAGACGGGATCCTGGTCCAGCCTTGGCGTATATCAGCCCTATTCGGAAGAATCATAGACGTCACCCCAGACGATTGGGCATTTGACAAACCCTGTTATCGGTGAATGGATTGATCATGACTGAAGCGAATTCGTTTGATATTATTATCATCGGAACCGGTCCCGCCGGGTTGACCGCCGCCCTTTACGGACAGCGACTGGGACTACGCTGTGTTGTATTCGGTGATATTCCTGGTGGGAATTTGTACATGGTGGATAACCTGGCCAATTTCCCGGGATTCCCTGATGGCATACCGGGAACGGAGTGGGGGGTTAAGACTTTTCAACAGGCACAGACCGAAGGTGCTATGTTTACCATGGGCCGCCTCGAATCCCTTGAGCAAGACGGAAATACTTTTTTCGGGACGGATGTGAACGGTATCCGGTATTCGGCCCCCTGTGCCATCGTTGCAAGCGGACGGGTTCCCAGAAAACTGCCGGTAACCCAGTCGGAAATGAAAGGCGTGAATTTCTGCTCCGTATGCGACGGGCCTTTGTTCAGGGGGAAAAATGCAACACTGGCGGTCGTGGGAAGTGACAATGCCGCTGCTCAGCACGCCCTCACCCTGTCCCGGATTGCCGAAAAGGTGCTTGTCATTTACCGGAGTGCCCAGATGATAATGGATGCGTCCCATCGGGAACGTCTGGCCGGTCAGGACAGTATTGACCTGATGCCGGAAACGGAGGTGACGGGATACGTGGGTCTGGATCTGGTGGAAGCACTGGAAATTGTGGCCTCTTCCGGGGATGCGGAAACACTTTCTGTTGATGGTGTTTTCCTGGCCATCGGATGGGAACCCAATACGGATATGGTGAAAATGCCTGTGGAAACCATTGACGGGGGATACCTCAAAACCGACGAAAAACTGATGACGTCCATCCCGGGGATGTTTGCTGCCGGAGATGTGAGAGATACCGACCTGTATCAGGTGTTAACCGGTTGTGCGGACGGTGCCAGATGCGCTTTGAATGCCGATCGATTTATCAAAGACGTCCACAGCTAAGGGGGGATTCCTTCATCTCAACCTTCTGGAAAAAAGGGGTATGCTGGGCGGAGACCCACCTGCGGGACAAGGTTTAAGGACCCCTGAGCCTGTCCATAAAGGTATCAAAACCATTGCCTTGGCCTGATAAATCTGATACTTCTTTACGGAAGATGAGAGAAAACACGATTATTTGATGGAGGTCCCTTTTGCTGGATTCAGAAAAGATCATTATCGAAGTTATGTACAAGGCGAGCTACTGCTTGCCGTGTCTGTATATGGATGAAACCGTCCTTGAAATACTGCCCGAATACGATGGATATATCGACTATAGAAGGGTCGATTTCATGCATAGCCCCGGAAAAGAAAGGTTTCTGGAGATTTCCTGCGAACTATATGGTGAGGAGGCCGTCCGGAAACACTGCCGTGTGGCGCCGGTTCCCTCCCTTTTCATTGACGGGGAACTGTTCTTCGACGCGATTCCCCCTATGTTCGAGCTTAAAGAGGCCATTGAAGAGACACTGAGCCAGAAGGGGTTGAAACAGGCGGGAGGGTCGTCATGACAACCGATATTATTCACATCGAGGTGCTTCACGAAGGCGCCCATTGAATCCCGTGCGAATACATGGCCAGGCTGGTCGAATCGGTGGTCCCTGAGTACGGCCGAAAGGTACGATGGGAAAAGATCATCACCAAAGAGCTTAGCGGGGCCAAACGTTTATTGGCGCTTTCCAAAGCGTTGGGACGTCCCGCGCCTGTACCCTCCATCTACATCAATGGGGAACTCGCTTTTGATGTTACGCCCGGAAGTGACCGACTCAAGGAATTCTTAGACAAACTCATAAACCCCCATCCATGAAAACCCGGCGGTTTTTTAGCCCAGCCCGATCATGAAAAGAATTTCCATTGCACTTTTTGTTCTCTTTGCATTCATCTATGTCCTTCCCTTGGGTTTCCGACCGCTGACCATTCCGGATGAAACCCGGTACGGGGAAATACCGAGGGAAATGCTCACCTCGGGAGATTGGGTTGTTCCCCGCCTGAACGGGTTGAAATACTTTGAAAAACCCCCCTTTGGATACTGGGCGAATGCCGTCAGTATGGTCACCTTCGGCGAAAATGCCTTTGCCCTGCGGATACCATCGGCACTGTCCGTCATCATTTCCGCCTTCATGATTTTCCTCCTGGTACGACGGTTTTCACCCAGAGGATCGGCCTCTGCTCTGGCACCGGCCATCTTTTTGACCTGCCCCTTGGTGCTGGTCATCGGCCACATCAATCTTCTGGACAGCCTGCTTTCCATGCTCCTGACCGGGGCGATGGTCTCTTTCTTCTTTGCGCACATGGCGGATAAAATGCGGCGGAAGGTGTTTTTTCTGGCACTCATGGGGGTCTTCTGCGGACTGGCTTTTCTCACGAAGGGATTTTTGGCCTTCGCCGTCCCTGTGCTGGCGATAGTGCCTTTTATGCTCTGGGAGGGCCGTTATAAAGATCTATTCAGGATACCATGGATTCCCGTGGTAACGGCTTTTGCGGTCGTTTTACCCTGGTCCTTGATGATTCATTTTCGTGAAGGGGATTTCTGGAACTATTTTTTCTGGACGGAGCACGTGGCAAGATTCTTAGATCCGGTCCGGGGACAGCATCCGAAGCCGCTCTGGTATTTTCTGCCCGTTCTGGCGGGTGGTGCGCTCCCGTGGGTGGCTCAAAGCCCGGCTGCCATTCCCACGGTTCTCAAATTCGAAATGAAAAAACCGCTCATACGGTTTGCCATATGCTGGTTCCTTTTCCCTTTCCTTTTCTTCTCCGTCTGCAGCGGCAAGCTCATCCCGTATATCCTGCCGTGTTTTCCTCCCCTGGCCATTGTTTTTGCCATGGGCCTTGTGGCATACTTTGAGGCGGGTAAATGCCGGGCATTTTCGATTTCCGCCTGGGTGCTGGCCGTCTTGTGTGGTCTTGGGGGTCTGTTTTTGCTGGTCTCCGGCCTTAGCTTATATGAGGCGATCAGGGTTTATGATCCGGACGAAGGGGTCAAATGGCTAGTGGGTTCGTTCGGGGCTTTTTTATGGGCTTTTCTGGTGATAGGGTCCATCCGGATGAAAGACTACCGGAAAAAAATGGCCTTTTACTGTGCAGGTATCCTGCCGTTTTTTTTCCTTGCGAGCCTGTCCGTTCCCAACAGCGCCATGGATCGCAGAACGCCGGGAGGGCTTCTTGAGCGCAATCTATCCAGGGTGACCCCGAATGCTGTGCTGGTATCCAATGACAATGTCCTTCGTGCGGTCTGCTGGTTTTTCAAGCGGGATGACGCGAAAGTTCTGGAAAAAGCCGGCGAATTCACATATGGATTGAAACATGAGGACAACCGACCGGGAAAGTTTCTGAGTGTTGCGGCGTTTAAGGACACCCTACGGGAAAACGCAGGCGAACGCCCGGTGATTTTAGTTCTGACCAGGGATCACTACGAGGACTACAGAGACCAGCTGCCGGCGCCCGTCTTTAAGGATGCCGATAACCATTTCGTCTTTGTGGTGTACTGAAAATAGGGCGGCCGTAAGATAAAGCCCCCAGGTAAAACCATGAATATCGAGTTTCAACGAAAAATAGACAGCATCGCAGGTAAAATCATTTGCCGCCTGCTTTCCCTGTTTCCCCGAAAGAAGCAGACGGGGGGGATTGCAACTTCATCGCCAAAAATTCTGGTCATACTTCTCTCCGAAATGGGGAGCCTAGTGCTGGCCCACCCCATGTTTGCTTATTTGAAAAAATATCACCCCGGTGCGGATATATTTGTCCTGGTTTTTAAAAAGAACAGGGAATGCCTGGAAACCCTGAAACTCGTTCCCAAAAGAAACATCCTGACAGTTGATGGGGATTCGCTGACGGCATTGGTGAAAGACAGCACCCGGTTCATATTGAAGATGCGGAGAGAGAAAATACACGCGGTGATTGATTGTGAACTCTTCTCGAGGATCAGCAGCATTTATGCATTCTTAAGTGGCGCCGGGTTGCGCGTGGGGTTTCATCCCCACACCCAGGAAGGCCTCTACAGGGGTGATTTTATCAATCGACCCGTTCTTTACAACCCCTACCGCCACATATCCCGGCAGTTTGTGACCTTGGCCATGTCCATTGGAAACACGGACGGTTTCCCCGTGGTGAAACGGGTGGCGCATGAGGACACTTTTCGTATCCCGACCCTGAATCCCAATCAGGACCAACAAGAAGGCTTGAAGAACAGGCTGAAAAGCGATTTTCCGGAAACCCTTGGAAGGGATCTGATTCTGCTTTATCCGGGAGGGGGACTCCTTCCCATACGGGCATGGCCTTTGGAGAATTATTGCAAAATTGCCATGAAATTGGTGGAAAAGGGGTATGTTGTGGGGATTATCGGAATGAAAGAAGATGCGCCCCTGGCGGAAGTGATCTCCTCACGTTGTCAAAGCCGATCTTGTATTGATCTCACCGGTTATACCCGAACCATCATGGAGTTGATCACCCTTTTTCATTTTGCATCCCTTCTCATCACCAACGATGGGGGCCCCGGGCATTTTGCTTCCTTGACACCCATGCCATCCATTATTTTTTTCGGCCCGGAGACCCCGGCTTTGTATGGTCCGCTGAGTGAAAAGGCTGTCAGCCTCCATGTGCCACTGCCCTGTTCGCCATGCGTTACCGCCTATAACCACAGGAATTCCCCGTGTGACGGGAACAATGCCTGCCTTAAAGCCATTCTTCCGGAGGACGTGTTTCAAAAGGCCTGCGATCTGCTGCAAACAGACACCATTCCCCCCGTGGTCTCATGACCAGTCCCTTAAATTCCGTTCGTTCCGTCATGGCGTGGAGTTGGCGCCAGCGTCACCGCTTCTTTAAATTTGGCCTGGTTGGGGTCAGCGGCATCGTTATCAATCAGGCGGTCCTATGGCTCTTTCAGGAACACGTGTTTTCGGGTATCGGGAACCTCTCGCTTCGCCTCAACCTCTCCCTGGCCGTTGGGATCCTGCTGAGCATGACCAGCAATTTTTACTGGAACCGGCGATGGACCTGGAAGGATCGCGAGCGCGCCCGGGAGCTGCCCATTGTGCATCTATACCTGCAGTACGCCGCCGCCAACTGGGCAGGTATCCTGGCGCAGCTGACCATCACCAATCTGCTGACAACGTGGATGCCCTATCTGCTGGCCAATCTGTTCGGCATCGGTATGGGATGCGTGATCAACTTTATTTTAAATGACCTGTGGACTTACCGCCATGTGAGCGCCCAGGGAATGGAACCGGAAGCGGGCCCGCCGGAGCGGGGGCGACTGGCGGCGCCCCTGGCCGTCAGTGGGCTCATTTTCGCTTTGTGTACCTATCTGCAGGGTCTTGGTTCGCTGCACATTCTTCGTAACGGCGATGAATTGGTGTATGCCCATATCACCCGGGTGACGAGCATGGTCAACCAGTGGCTTCCCCTGCAGGGAATCCCGGGCATGGGAAACACCAAGCCGCCACTGCTGTTCTGGCAGGGGCTGATGAGCACCGATTGGGGAAATCACTGGTCGGTGGTGGCGTTGCGCTGGCCCAGCGTGCTGTGGACCTTTAGTACGGCGCTGCTCTGCGGCCTCCTTGGGTGGCGATTATCCGGGCGTGACCTTTTTAAGGGGGCGCTGGCGGCAATTTTCTACCTGGCTTTCTTCACCACCTATCGCTATGGGCGGCCCTATCTGACCAATCCGCCGGAGACATTCTGGGTGTTTGCATGCTTCTTCACAATGCTGTGGTGGAAGCCGAGATCCTTTGATTCGCGCTTCCTTTTCCCCACCATCCTGGGGGTGCTTGCCGGCATGGCGCTGCTGACCAAAAGTTTCGCGCAGCTGCTGCCCATCGGTGTGGGGCTGTCATGTTGGCACCTGCATGTGCGCGGGTGGCGGGTGGCCTCGTTTGTACGCCATTCACTGCCGGGTCTCGTCTGGACGGCACTGCTGTCCCTGGGCATGTTTTCCCTGTGGTTTGTTTTCGACCCGGAACCCGCGGCCATCTGGCGCGAGTTCGTGGTGGGGGAGAATGTGGGCAAAATGGCGGGGAGCATGGGATCATGGCTGAAGGGGTTTTTGTGGAGCGGGGACACTGTGTGGTCGCTGGGCGGCAGCTGGTTCTTCAACGCGGGTCTCCTGGCCTTTCCCCTGTTCGGTTTGATGGTGGAAAGCTGGAAGCACCGCCGCACCCTGTCCCATGAGGAGCGGCTGCTGTGGATCTGGGTGTTCGCCATCTTCGTGGTGTTCTGCATTCCCAGTCAGCGCAGCGGGCGTTATCTGCTGGAGGGCATGCCGGCCCTGGCGGTACTGCTGGCCACCCGTTCCCATCATGTGTGGCGCTACGCGTTTGTGCTGTCGCTTTGTGGCGCCGTTGCGGTGCTGCTGGGTGTGGGATGGATCTCACTGTTATTGGCGCGCGAGCTGGGTATGCAGGTCTTTTCCTGGTGGCACTTCCCGCTGGTGATTGCGGCTATCGCGTTTGCTGTGACAGCCATTGCACGGCCTCGCTGGATCGCCGTTTGCAGCGCAATCGCAGCCCTTTCGGTGTTTCTGTCGCTGTCCAGCTTTTTGTCGGTGTTCGACGCGCCGCTGGGGTCTTATGACACCGCCCTCACCAACGCCACCGCTGGCCGCGTGGTGTGGGTACCGGAGAAATTTCGCTCGAAGGCCGAAACCCACCGCTTCCTGCTGCCTCAAGCAGTAGTGCGCGGCTATCCGGCCGGGGGAAAGGTGCCGGAAGCACCCACTCGGGGCCCCCATGACCTGATGGTGATTCAGCAACCGCTGGACGCGCCGGCCCCGCCCGGCGCCATGGGCAGTCGCATCAACATCACCAGCCGCCACAAAGCCTGGCAGATCCGGGAAATGGCCACCGGCAAGGTGAAGAAGCACTTGTTCGCCCGGGAGTGGGTGGTGCCCGCAGGCCCGTTGCCGGCGCGCTGACAGCGTGTCGGCTGTCATTTTGCCCTGGTTTTCAGGAAGTCGCTACCGATCGGTGAACCACTAGATTTTCTGCGCGACGATGCCGCCGTATACGGCCTTGCACATTCCCGAAACACCGCCTTTCAAACCCTCCGGGTTTTTGCATCCCTCTGAGTTTTTCAGGCTTTCAGCGTATGCGGATGCCTTCGCCAACTGGAGAAAAGCGTTTTCCGTTTCCTCACCCGATTTCAGCTTGAATAGCCACCCTTGTTGGTAGGGATCATCCAACACGAGCGCGGGAGCGTGTTTTACCGCGCTATTAAATTGGATTTCCCCCTTCATGGGTGAATCCAGGTACAAGATTTTTCCGGTAATGGCAAAGATAACGGTCGCCCCTTGCTGAACCGCGTCACCTTCCGCCGCGAGCCAGTCGAGATCTTTGAGACCACCGGCAAGAATCAAGGCCGGTTCACTCAACCCGAACACGATAGCCTCTTCGTCCTGTTTGGCCCAAAGGCCCTGCTTGATGTAATAGCGACGATCTTCGGGTATCTCCAGACGCATACCCAGAAACTTTTCAATGATAACCATCATAACTCCTTAACTTTACAAGACAACATCACTTTTTCAGTAAACGACCCAGCATACCCTTCTTTTTCGGTTCCGGAGGCGGAAGACCGAGGTTTTTGCAAATGGCCGCCTCGACCTTTTCATCTGAAATATCCGAACCCTCCGTCACAATCTCCTCGCCGACCATAATGGCGGGAGCCACCGGCAAATCCAACTCAAAGTATTCATCCGTGTTGAATTCCGCAGGCGGTTTGCTGATGGTCTCGATCTCAATATCGTAAGTTTCGCCCAACCTGGGCATCATGGTTTTGAAATGTTTTCAAGGTTTTCCGTTAGGTTCATTAAGAAAGAATTTAACTTTTAACATGGTGACCTCCTTTTAGAATAAATATGGCAATATGAAATATCGCCTTTGATTCCACGCGCTGCGCGGAAATTTTTTGATGCCATTATGATTTGAAAATGAGAATTGCCGGATGTGACATATTTTTCCGCATCCAGCATGAGGCCCAGGAACTGGCCCGGCGGTAAGTAGTCCACAACGCGAAGATTCTGCAGTTCAACACCGTTACGGTCCAGAAACACCACGGTGGGAACGCCCTTGATCCGGTACCGGGCCAGCAGTTGTTTGTGAAGGGGATTGCCTTTTTGCGTCAGATCAACCTTGATCATTATAAAGTTAAGCGTTCCACGATCAACCACGCGTTTGTCGTGAAAAGTGATTTCATCCAGCTCTCGACAGGGCGCACACCAATCTGCGTAGAAATCAATGATGACGGGTTTTTTCAGTTGTTTCGCCTGGGCGAGCAGTTCATTGGAATAGGGCTGCCATGCCACACCGGGGCCTTGCATGAACCAGGTGCTCGTGAGGATGACAGCCAGGACCAGTCCCGTTGTCCCGGCAAGTGATTTAACCCACCCGAAACCCCGGAAAGCGTTTTTGGTTCTGTCGATCCAGCCCAGGTGAAGACCTGCGGAAAGAGCCACCGCGGCAAGGATAAATACCCCTACGGATTTTGGGAAAATCGGTCTGATAAAATAGGCGGCCATGCCCACGAGGACCCACCCCATGAGCTTTCGAATCCAGAGCATCCATTCGCCGGATCTTGGCAGTTTGTCAATCTGCCCTGAAAAAACAGCCAGGAAGAAGAGGGGCAGGCCGAGGCCCAGGCTCAAGGTGAAGAAGATGAGAAACCCCAGCCATGGGCTTCCCATGCTGGCCACCCAGGTTAGCAACCCCAGGACAAAGGGGCCGATACAGGGTGCGGCCACCACGCCCAGGGTGATCCCCATAAAGAGGGTCCCGAAATATCCCGTGTAGGATTTTGAAGCGGCCTGTGTCAACCCCGCGGGAAGTTTCAATTCCCAGAATCCGAAAAGGCTCGCCGCAAACAGCATCATGACAAGTGCAATCATGACGAGCACGATGGGGTTTTGCAGCAGGGCTCCCATGAGGCTGCCGGTCAAGGCGGCTGTCACACCGAGGATGGAATTGGTGAGCGAAAGACCACCAATGTAGCAGGCCCCATGGGCGAAAAGGTTCCCCCGGCCCCCGCCGCTTCTTCCCCCAAAATAGGAGACGGTTATGGGGATTAACGGGTAAACGCAGGGTGTGAGGTTCAAGGCCATACCGCCGGCAAATATGCCCAACAACGTCCAGATCATTGCCCAGCCGTAAAGGGGCCCCGGTTCATCGGGTCTGGCCTCCACCTGGGAAAGACCCGCGGGTCTGCTTGCCACGGGAAATCCCTTCTCATTCCATTCGGGATAACCCATGGGATAACGATAAACGTGTTTGTAACCGAGTTCTGCGGCCACCCGGGCCGCCGAGTCGCTTCGGACTCATGCAAGGCCTGCTCAGAAAAATACAAGGAAACGGTTTTTATCGGGACCGAGGAACTTTTCCAGTGCACCCTTATTCTTCCAGCGGCTCAGCCAGGTGGGTTCCATGGGAAAATTGAGGGCCCCTTTGATATGTCCGGTCCGGTATTCCCATTCCTGGCGGGTGTCTACCAGCAGCAACCCCTTGGGATTTTGATCATATACCTGTTTTAGTTTCTTATAATCGATCAGTTGATACCCGCCGGTTCGGGCTTCGGCCACCACATCTTCAAAAGTGGCCTTCTTGGGGGCCACCGAACGGTTGGTAAACCATAGAAAACCCACTGTGACGACAAGGGCCGTGATGGCGAATATGGTTGTTTTCAGGCCATTCATCTGCACACCCTCGCATTCAGGGAATTGGAAATTTCGGATGTCATAGTTTTCCCTCTCTTTTGAGTTTTGTGATGAGAAATTCCGCACCTGACCGGGAGAGACCGCAGCCTTTCGCCAGGTCGGATGGGTCAGTTGAGCCCGCTTTTCTGGCAAAAGCGATTACCTCGCCGTCGAGTTCTTCCAACCAGTCCTCAAACAGTGATAGGATCTCGGGGTCGGCAACCGATGCGAGTTGTTTTGACCGGGCCACTTTGTCCACCATGCTCTGGCACATATCCGTTGGATCGACACCTTCGTCCATGCAGGTGGCCATTCAAAGATGGACCATGCTGGTCAGCTTTTCATCTGAAGGTGTCCCCAGCAGATTTGACACCAATTCAAGTCGCGTTTCTTCTTCCAGAAAGAGGAACACATTCTCCAATATGCCGGTGAGCGCCCGTGCGGCTTCCTCAGGTGCCATGTTCTCGACCAGTTTTTGAATCTTTTCTGTACTCATGCTGCGTCATCTCCGGGAATTAAAATGTTTTTCTTTTTGATAAAAGATCTGTTACCAGTTCATGCAGTTGTTTGAGGATATCAATAATTCTCTGGTCTGCCACTTTATAATAGATAAAAGGCCCACGTCGCTCCACATGGAGCAAAAGCGTTCGTTTCAATTCTTTAAGATGGTGGGAAACAAGGGGTTGGGAAAGTCTGAGCTCTTCCACTATCTGGGAAACAGATTTTTCCCCGCCAATCACACAAAGGAGAATGCGGAGGCGGTTTTCATCGGCGAGGCTCTTGGATAGCGTGGCAACGGTATCGAGATGGTCGTTCAAACGAGGTATGGTTACTGCTTTTGAGTGCGGCAATCTTTCCTCCAGGTCTTCCCTTTCTCACCAAGGCTCAGATCAGTATATCAACGTGTATTGATATACTGATCTGCTGGGTATGTCAAGGGGGAAATTTCAGCCTGGGTCTGTTGCGCCATCACCCTTCGGCTATGGCTTCCTGAACAAGGTCTCTCAAACAATGGGGGAACCGCTTTATAATGGGTTCCGTTACCCTGTTCTTGTGTGTGTGCACACATTCACAACAAAGGCCGTGCCTTGGACAATCCGTTTTCGGACAGGAACAATAGGTGTTGATTTTGGTATTATTAGGACAGTTTACAGTCTCATTTTCCATGGTTTTCTCCCTTGTGGAATTTTAGAGGAACCGCTATCACAAACCGGCAGCGGACAGCCTGGCTGTGTTTCATTTAAAACGCAGTGTCTCAGGAGTCTTTGTTGGTAACACCCGCTTCTTCAAACGTGAGCATCTCCCTGGCAATTTTGGCCGCACCCCCGATAATCCCCATGGCCAATGCGCCGCCGGTTCCTTCCCCCAGGCGCATTCCCAAATCCAGAATCGGGTCCAGTTGCAGATAATCCAGCATGCCCCGATGCCCCGGTTCTTCCGAACAATGTCCCGCAAAGAGATAATCTTTGACGGCTGGACAGAGCGCATTGGCAACGAGGGCACCGGCCGTTGAGATAAAACCATCGATCACCACGGGGCGGCTATGGTAGGCACCGGCCAGTATGCATCCGGCGATGCCGCCGATTTCGAATCCCCCCACTTTAGAAAGAACGTCCAGACCATCCCGGGCATCAGGCTGATTCACGTTAATGGCGCGGCGGATGACATCCTTCTTCCGTGTAAGGCCCTCATCGTCGACGCCGGTTCCCCGGCCCACCATCTTCTCCACGCTCCCGCCGGTCAATACGACACCGATCGCCGCGGAGGGGGTGGTGTTGCCGATGCCCATGTCGCCCGTCCCCAATATTTCCACGCCATTTTCCAGAAGATCTGATGCCACATAAAACCCCGTGAGCACCGCTTCTTCTGCCTTCTCACGTGTCATGGCGGGGCCTTTTGTGAAGTTTTCGGTGCCCCTGCCCATTTTGCGAACCAGAAGCCGGTCTCCGTTTTCAAGGGAATCGGGGTCCAAATCCGGAATGATGCCCATATCCACCACCTGGATTTGTGCATTTACCCCTCCGGCCAGGATGTTGATGCCCGCACCTCCCATTAGAAATGCGCGGACCATCTCACCGGTAATGACCTGGGGATATGCGCTGACGCCCTCCTCAACAACCCCGTGGTCACCGGCCATCACCAGAAAGGCTTTTGCGTCAATTGAAGGTTTGAACGTCCTGTTTATGGCACACAAACGTTCTCCAATATCATGAATCCTTCCAAGGGCGCGTGTGGGCATGACCAGTTGAGAGGTCCTCTGCCTCGCTTTTTCCATCCATTCTTCTTCAATGGGTTTTACCGATCCAATGATTTCCCGCAAACCCGCTTTTTCAGACATCATGTTCTCCTCCATTTCATTTACTAGTGTCCATCCACAAATGGCCAATTTGCCCGATTTCTGTGTCAGACTAAAATTATAATCCTCGAAATACTTCAATGTATTCCTGCGGTTATAATTTTCACCTTCCTTGAACTCGAACAAATTTTCTCATTTGTGGACGAACACTTACTAAGACCGCTCCATAAGCCATTTTCAGTGGTGACAAATATGATGAATGCAAAGACTTGTCAATAACTTTCGAGCGGTGAGGGTTGCGTCATGAACACGGCGACTACATGATTTTGTTGACAAATTAATGTGAAAAGAGATATTAGAAAACAACGGCTGTTTTAGAATTCTCACATTAATTCAGGAGGATTATGCGATGGCACAAGGACCTTGGGACACACCTTACTGGCCCGAAGGGGTTCCCCGTGAGATCACGGGGTATGAAAAACCGATCTTTTCGCTTCTGGACCAATCCGCAAAGACCTATCCTGACAACACTTTCACCATCTTTAACGGTCGGTTCAAAACATACGCCCGTGTCAAGGATACAGCAGACCGTTTGGCGCATTTCCTGGCTGGCCAGGGGATTCAGAAGGGAGACCGGGTGGCGATCTTTTTACCCAATCTGCCCCATTTCCCTGAGATCTTTTTTGGTGTCTTGAAAGCGGGTGCCACCTGCGTGACCTGCAACCCCCTTTATACGGCGTCGGAGTTGCACTACCAACTCAAGGACTCGGGCGCCAGAATCGTCTTCTGCATGGATCATCCCCAGTTTTATCCAACGGTTGTGGAAGCCATGCGGGATACGGATGTGGAGCAGGTGGTGATCTGCAGTGTCAAATCTTATTTGCCGCCCATTATGGCATTCATTGGCGGTTTGCTGGGGAAGATCCCCAAGGCTGAAAAACACGAACCGGGTCATCTTCTGTTCGACGATGTGGTCAAAGGATCTCTGCCTGAACCCCCTGATGTTGAAATTTCCCCCACTGAAGATCTAGCCCTTATCCTTTACACCGGTGGCACCACGGGAAGGCCCAAAGGGGCTTGCCTCACCCATTCCAATTTTATGGCCAATTTGACGGCCTTGGACGAGTGGTCCCTTACCCGTCAGGAGCCGGGCGGAAAACTGGAAAAACTCGAACGGGGAGAAGCCCAGACCATCCTGGGAGTTCTTCCCTGGTACCACAGCTTCGGCCTCACCTGCGCCATGCTCTTTTCATGTTCTCTGGGAGGCCGTCTTATCTGCATTCCGGACCCCAGGGCGGGGAAGCCACCCTTCACGGAGGTCCTGAAAGCGGCTCAGAAATACAAAGCGACCTTTATGTCGGCGGTTCCCACCATCTTCGTGGCCTTCGTCAACCATCCTCACATCGAGGATTATGATTTGAGTTCTTTTATTGTTTGCAGTTCGGGCGGTGCACCACTGCCGCCGGAAGTCTGCCGGCAGTTTGAGGCCAAGACGGGCGCTATCATTATTGAAGGCTATGGGCTCAGTGAAACGGCGCCCATTGCCAGCTGCAATCCCGCGGATGCGGAAACCCGGAAGATCGGCAGCATCGGGCTCCCGTTCCCCAGCACGGATATCAAGGTGATGGATTTAGAGGCCGGCGACAAGGAATTGCCCAGAGGAGAGGACGGGGAAATAGCCATTCATGGTGCCCAGGTCATGAAAGGGTATTGGAACAAGCCGGAAGAAACGGAGGCTGTTTTCCAGGATATCGACGGAAAGCGGTTTTTTCTTACGGGCGATATTGGACATATCGATGAAGATGGGTTCATTGTGATTACCGATCGCAAAAAGGATCTGGTTCTGGTGAGCGGATTCAATGTCTATCCCAGGGAAGTGGAAGATATCCTTTTTGAACATCCCATGGTGGCCATGGCAGCAGTGATCGGCATTCCGGATGATCGGAGCGGTGAAGCCGTAAAGGCATTTATCCAGGTCAAACCGGAGGAAACGGCCACCGAGGATGATATCCTGGCCTATTGCAAAGAGAATATGGCCGGGTACAAGCGCCCCCGGCTGATAGAGTTCCGTGAAGAACTCCCTGTATCCGCCGTGGGAAAAGTCCTGCGCCGCGTATTGCGGGACGAGGAGTTGAAGAAGAGAGATGAGGCTTAATGTCGTTTTCAGGTTTTGCGCTAGATGGAAAAATAGCCCTGGTTACGGGGTCAGGTCGCGGATTGGGACTGGAAATTGCCAAAGGCCTTTCTGCGGCCGGTGCGCACGTTCTGGTCAACGGACGGAATCTTGAAAGTCTGGAAAATGCGGTTTCGGCGGTCCATTCGTCGGGTGGTTCGGCGGAAGCATGTGTTTTTGATGTGGCCGATGAAGCGGCTGAGGATCAAGTGTTTCAAGAGATTCAAGAAACGCATGGACGGCTGGATATCCTCGTTAACAACGTCGGCATACGGGATCGGCGGGGACTTTTCGAGTTTGAAATGGATGCGGTTCGTCGATTGCTCGAAGTGGACCTGATTGCGCCTTTCAATCTGTCTCGAAAGGCTGCAAAGATCATGCTGACGCAGGGCGAGGGGCGTATTATCAATATGGTTTCCATTGCGGCGCTTCTGGGGGTTGCTGGGGATGCCGTCTATATCACCGCCAAAGGAGGGCTTCTGTCTCTCACAAGGGCACTGGCTGCCGAGCTGGGCCCTTCCGGAATCACGGTCAATGCCGTCGCACCGGGCGTTTTCGCCACGGAAACCAACGCTCAGCTTGTTACCAATCCCGAAATAGGCCCCCGGTTGGCCAAACGGACCTCTTTGGCCCGTTGGGGAGAACCCCATGAGATCGCCGGTGCGATTGTATTTCTGGCTTCGCCAGCCGCCTCCTATGTCACGGGTCACATGCTGGCTGTTGATGGTGGGTATCTGACCCATTTTTGAAAGGAGGTAGGTTGGTATCGGACATGAACTTCATTTCAAAAAAATCCTCTGTCAAATCTCTTTTCCGACCTGCGATATCATAGGCTCCAAAATTCGATTCGACATATGGTAATCTCACTGAAACGACACTGTTTAAAAAATATAACGGCTTGACATTTCCCTCTTTGTTATATGATATGTCTTCCGAGGGAGATCCGATGACCTACAACGAAGCCGAAACCCGTTATTTTCTGATTGATCCTATCTTGCGCGAAAAGGGTTACCATGATCATCAGCGGCTGAAACTGGAAACCCCTGCACCCGTGGAACCCATCGGGCCTAAAGGGAGGCGGCGCAGGGGCAAGGGGCGCACCGATTATTTGCTTTGTGTAAGAATGGGCAGCATGCCCAAATCCCTACCCGTTGCGGTTCTGGAAGCCAAGAAAGAGTCGGAAGATCCCCTCAAAGGTATGCAGCAAGCCAAGGGCTATGCCGATTGTCGGCGACATGATGTCAAATACGTTTTTTCCACCAACGGTCATCGTTATGGCGAATTCGACAAGTTCACCCGTTTACAAGCAGGTCCCTTTCCTTTTACCGATTTTCCCAGCCATGCGGATCTCACCGAGCGCGTTGCTCTGGATACGGGCATTGATATTCGTACCCCCGAAGCAGTCATGCTGTTTATGGCCGACAGTCCCGCCTATCCCCAATCCCGCTATTACCAGGACGCCGCTATTCGAGCAGCCTTTGAAAAGATTATCCAATGCAAACAAACGGGTGAATCGGCTCACGTACTGCTTTCCATGGCCACGGGTTCGGGAAAGACCATCATCGCCGCCAACTTGCTCTGGCGTTTGCACGAGGCACAGTGCTTGGCCAAACCCGCCCTGTTCCTGTGCGACCGGGATGAACTGCGCGAACAGGCCTACAACAAACTGAAAGCGGTTTTCGGGGACAATGCCCGTATTGTGGAAACAACTGGTGGAAAAAACGCCGCTCGGAATGCCCGCGTCCATATCGGCACCTATCAGACCCTGGGCCTGGATGACGAATCGGAAGATGTTGCCAGCTTTCTCACCGAGCATTATGCGAAAGACGCCTTCAGTGTCATAATTATTGATGAATGCCATCGTTCCGCGTGGGGAAAATGGTCCGAAGTCCTTAAACGCAATCCCAATGCCATACACATAGGCCTCACCGCCACCCCACGGCAATTGAGGGAATCGAAGCAGCGGACGGAGGAAGATGCTGAAATCACGGCCAACAATGTCAAATATTTCGGCGAACCGGTATATGAATACACCCTGATCCAGGCCCAGGAAGACGGCTACCTGGCGGCTTGCGAAATCGTGAGGCGCAAACCAACCATCGATTTGAAAACCTTTACCCGCGACGAAGTGATGGCAAAAAAGCCAGTGGATGCTCGAACCGGCCAGCCCATTACCGAAAAAAATCTCACCCGAAATGAATACAACGCCAGGCATTTTGACGATGAATTGCTGTTGCCGGACAGGATTCGGGCCATGAGTAAGGATCTGTTCAAGCAACTGTGCAAGAACGGCGGGCCAGAACAGAAGGTGATCGTGTTCTGCACGCGGGAGATTCACGCCGATCGGGTTGTCATGGCACTCAACAACCTGTATGTCAACTGGTGCCGCGAACGGGACCGGACTCCCAGGGAACATTATGCCTTCAAATGCATGGGTGGCAAAAACAACGGTGCGGATCTGATCGAACCCATGCGAGGATCTGGACAGCGAGCCTTCATCGCCTGTACCGTGGATCTTTTGGAAGCGGGCGTGGATATTGAGCGGCTCAATGCCGTGGTTTTTTTCCGATATCTACAATCTCCCATCAAGTTCTATCAGATGTTGGGACGTGGTTCCCGTATTCATGAGGAAACCGAAAAATATAAATTCTGGCTCTATGATTACACCGGTGTGACCGAACTCTTCGGAAC
>JAERTK010000108.1 GCA_016844935.1 Desulfobacteraceae bacterium
CTACTGACGCCCCTGGCCATCGCGTCTCTGCCGAGACCCTTACCTCTTTATAAACCAATCAAGTGACGCCTATTCCGTCACAGGGGGATCCTGGCAAAAGCCTTTTTCCAGGGCCCCTTCCAGCATTCCGCATTCTCCCAGGTCACAGGCCTTTTTCAGGTCCGCACATCCCTGGTCTGTCCTGCCGATTCTGATCTTGGCAAGACCCCGCCATGCGTAAGTTCCCCATTCTAATCCGTTCCTGTTTTATTTACATGGGTTCATGCATCGTATCGGTTGAGCAGAAGGGAGGCATTCTGACCGCCGAATCCAAAACTGTTGTTGATGGCCTTTGAAATGTCTTTGCGGATGGCCTTTCGGGGCACATAGAAGAGATCGCAGCCTTCTCCGGGGGTATCCAGGTTGATGGTGGCATGAATTCCCCCGTTTTTGATCATCAGGGCCGTGGCGATGGTCTCGATGCCACCTGAAGCGCCGATCAAATGCCCTGTCATGGACTTGGTGGAGCTGATGGGGACACCCTGTGCCGCATTGCCAAGCACCATTTTAATAGCAAGGGTTTCGGCAGGGTCGTTCAGGGCGGTGGAGGTGCCGTGGGCATTGATATAGTCAATTTCTTCAGGTGCCACCCGGGCTCTTTTTATGGCGTCTTTCATGGCTTGCGCCTGCCGGTCGGGTTCCGGGTCGGGAGCGGCAATGTGGTAGGCGTCCGATGTGGCACCATAGCCCGAAAGTTCACAGTATATGTGTGCGCCACGGTCAAGCGCATGGTTCAGTTCTTCCAAAATGATGATGCCGGACCCTTCACCCATGACAAAGCCGTCCCGGTCTCTATCAAAAGGTCTCGACGCTTTTTCGGGTTCATTATTCCTTTTGCTCATGGCGTTCATGGATACGAAACCGCCGAATACAAAGGGGGTAATGCACGCATCTGCGCCCCCTGTGACCATAACTTTCTCTTCCCCCAGAAGGATCTGCTTGTAGGCTTCTATAATGGCATGGTTCGCAGATGCACAGGCGGTGGATACGCTGCAGGCAATCCCTTTAATGCCGAATGCCATGGTAACATTGACCGGTACGGAACAAATCTGCACATGGGGCAGTGCAAAGGGGGAAACCCTATTGGGACCGTTGTGCTTAAGAAATTGTCGATACCATTTTTCGCAGAGATCCATGTTCTGAGCCCCGATACCCAGTATGGCCCCCATACGGCCCGGATCCACATCCTTGACCCCATAGGTGCGACGCCCTTTTTCCAGCTCGATGGTATCAAGATCAAAACCCGCATCTTGAAGGGCCAGTTTGGTTCCGGCCATGGCGAATTCGGAAGTCCTGCCAAGATACCGGAAGTCTTTATTTCTGTGCAGGTAATCGGTCAGGGAAAAACCGTCAACGGGGCAGGCGACCTGGCATGGATATTGATCCATTTCCCATCCATCAAAATGAATGTTTTTAGCGCCTGATTTGCCTGCCATGAGAGATTTCCAGTAGGCCTTCTTGCCGATGCCGATCGGTGTTACGGGCCCCAGACCGGTGATGACCGCTCTTTTTCGCATTTTCAGTTCCTCTCACCAATTTTGATGCCGAGCGCATCAGCCAGTTGCATCAGGTCTGACAACGCCTTTTCATAGTCAAAATCACTTATGCTGCTTTCAAGGGATTTAATGTAGATTTGAAAGCGGGTTCCATCCAGCCGGTCTTTAATCCCTGAAAGGGCCTGGTCTGCATCGAGACTGGATTCCTCAAGCAGGTCCTTCAACTCATTTATCAGCGGTTCCACCCCTTTGACATCAGGCGCCCGGTTATTCAGGGGTGATGCACCTGAACCGCCTTTGTGTGTGGATCCATTGAGTGAAACATTATTAATGGAATGAAGAACGGTTTTCAACTCTTTTTCAAACCGGTCAATCTGATTTTTTATGGGAACAGGATCCCCGTTTTGGATGGCCTTTTCCAAAGTGGCGGCAGCCGCATTCAATCCATTGGCCCCCAGATTGCCCGAAACCCCTTTGGCCCCATGCACCAGCGCCGCCATTTCATCAAGTCTATTGTCATCCATAAGCTGGTGGAGCTTCGATCCCATGGCGCTGAATTCTTCGGCAAAATCCCCAAGCAGCTTCCCGTAAAGTACCTGGTTCCCCGCAACCCGTGCCAGGCCTTCGCTGATTTTCAGCCCGGGTGCGTCTTTGATTTCAGGGCCTTCCACGGCTGAGGTCTTTTCCGCCGAAGGCGGGGACGTTCCGGGTCTTTTCTTCGGCTTGATCCATTTCACAAGCGCGTTGAAGAGCCGATCCGGATCAATGGGTTTGGTGATGTGGTCGTTCATACCGGCTTCCAGGCTCTTCTCCCGGTCCCCGGTCAAGGCCTGGGCCGTCATGGCCACGATGGGAAGATCTTTAAAGCGGGGGTTTTCGCGAATTAGGGCGGTTGCCTGGAACCCGTCCATGACCGGCATTTGAATATCTGTCAAGACCAGATCAAATGCGCCATTTTCCACACCCGAAACGGCCTCCTGACCATTGGCGGCGATGGAAACCGAAAGACCTGCCTGTTCCAATAGCTCTTGGGCCACCTGCTGGTTGATGACATTGTCGTCAACCAGCAGTACCCGGGCGCCTCTGATGCCATCAAGCATCTTTTTAACGGCGGGCTTAATCCCTCTTGTTACCGGCTTTTTAACTGTTTCCAGACCAAAGGTTTCCATGCTTACAGGGATCAGGGATTTTTCAGGTTGCAAACCAAATTGGGCTGTAAAGAGAAAGGTGCTCCCCCGGCCCGGTTGACTTTCCACGCGGATGTCACCCCCCATCATGCCAACCAGCCGCTTGGAGATGCTCAGGCCCAGACCCGTTCCCCCATACTGGCGGGTTGTGCCGCGATCGGCCTGGGTGAAGGGTTGAAACAATTTTTCGCTCTGCTCCCGGCTCAAACCGATTCCGGTGTCCCGAACGGAAAACTCAAGGGTGATCCCGTTTCCATTTTTTTCGAGGACCTGGAGTTCCACCATCACTTCTCCCTGGTCCGTAAATTTCATGGCGTTATTGCAGAGATTGGTTAAGATCTGCCCCAGCCGAAGGGGATCGCCCAACAGGTGGCTGGGTGTCCGGGGGTCAATTTTAAAGAGGAACGCCAGCCCCTTTTCTTTTGCTTTGAAGGCCATGAGGCTGTTCAGGTTATCTAAAACATCCTCCAGCCGGAAATCCACGGTCTCCATGTCCAATTTTCCGGCTTCGATTTTGGAAAAGTCGAGTACATCATTGATGATCCCCAAAAGGGAGTTGGAAGAATTCTGAATTTTATTCAAATAATCCGCCTGCTTGGGGGTGAGATCAGTCTGGAGGGCCAGGTGGCTCAATCCCATGACGGCATTCATGGGTGTTCTGATTTCGTGACTCATGTTGGCCAGAAATTCGCTTTTGAAGCGACTGACTTCATCGGCTTTCAATTTAGACAGGCGCAGACCTTTGGCCCTTGAGAGTGCTCGCATGAGGCTCGAAAAGTTCAACAGCAAAAAGACGGCGCCCACTGTCAGAAGCGGCATTAAAGGGGAAATAAAAATGCCCCGGGTGGAAAAGACCCATAACGATCCCCACCACAGGGTCAGGGATAGAATGGCAACTCCCAGGACACTCCAGAGGGGATTTCGAGGAAAGAAGGTAAAAGAGAGTAAAAGACCGCTAAAAACAACGAGCATCAATCGGGTGATGTCGGGCCATGCCGGTCGGGTTATGAACTGCCCCGTTACCATGTTGTCGAGAATGGCGGCTTGAATCTCAACACCGGGGAAGCTGCTGCGCATGGGTGTTGTGTGCTGGTCACCGATTCCGGCGGCGGTGGTCCCCACAAAGACGATTTTATCTTTCAACCGTTCGGCGGGGATTTTATCGTTTAGAATATCGCCTGCTGAAATCCGGTCAATGGTTGTGCCCTGCGCCCTGAAACTAATCCACAGGCACCCGTATCTGTCGAGGGGTATGACCCTTTGGCCCAGACGCATCAGTATGCTCCCGTCGGCTTCGATCCTGAGGGTCATATTCTGGAGGTTCATGGCCCGCATGAGATTGGCCACAGCCAGGCTGGGATAGAGTTTTCCCTCGTACGACACCAGCAGGGGGCTGCGCCTGATGACGCCGTCATCATCCGGCAGGGTGTTTACAAACCCCGAGCTCCCGGCGGCTTCACTCAATACCTTGAGGGTGCAGATAACGCCGTCACCTGAAAGCAGGTGATCGGCTGGATCCCATCCCCCTGGAGGTTTGATGATTGCTGCTTTCAGTGGATTGAGATGACAAAATTCAGATGGCGGCGGTGGTGAGTGGTTCTGAAAAAGGAAGGCGTAACTCAATACAAACGGCCCGTGACGAAGAACGCGTGCCAGGACCTGGTCATGGTCTTTGAGCTCATGGGGGAGGCCCGTTACCCGCACCTGGACTTTCAGGTCCCGCAGGAGCTCTTTCTGCAAAACCACCGGGGACGTTCGATCCGGTTCGGGGAACATGATGTCCAGCCCAATACTGGCTGCGCCCAACCGTCTGATCTTTTCCGCCAGCAACGCCATGCGATAGCGCGGCCATGGCCATTGGCCGAAGTTACGGATGGTTTCTTCATCCAGGGTTACCACCACGGGCAAATCCGATGTTTTTTCCTGAGGGTGGGTCCTCAGAAAAAAATCATAGACTTTAAACTGCAGTGACTTCATAAAGTCAGGCTGAATGAAGGCAAGGACTGCCATCAACAGGGTCATGAAGAGGCCCGGGACCAGGCTTCTGAGACCACTTCCCATCATGGGTTTTGCATCCGGAACGGCATCTCTTTTTTGAAGAACGGCACCAATTACCTGACGGTGACGTCTACCCTGCGATTCCTGGGTTCGGCCACCTCATCCGCAGTGGGGACAAGGGGGTTGTTTTCTCCGTGGGCGTCTATGTGGATGAGATTCGATTCGACCCCTTCGGAAGCGAGCAGTGATTTAATGGCAACGGCGCGTTTTCGGGAGAGGCGGAAATTGAGGTCTTCGGCGCCCACCCGGTCCGTATGTCCCACCACGCTGATGTCCTGTGATTTTCTGGAGGAAATGGCTGTAAGGATGTCGGGGATAAGAGCCTTTGATTCCGCTGTCAACCGGTTCGTGCCGCTTTCGAAATAGAGACTGAAGGTGACGGGTTGGCCGGGATCCGCTGCCAGCGCCATACCGAATTTTTCCTGGATGTCTTTCTGGGCCATTTTTTCCGGTTGGCTGGGCAGTTCCTGTGCGGAGGATACCTGGGTGGCGTGTTCTGCACGGGACACAACCCGGGTGCCCTTTTGGGTGGTTACGGCCAGTTCACCGACACTTCCATCGGGATCGGGCAGGAGAACAAAGGTGGTTTTTTTCGCACAACCCGTAAAGGAAAATGTGAACAACAGCGCCACCACCGAAAAAATTGCCACGATCAGATCCCGCATTCTCAATCCTCCTGTTTTTCAAAACATCCTACTCAACCTCGATCAGGAACCGGGTCCCCCTGATGCCGAGTACGGCCAGGGGCGTTTCGACACGGGTGGCCCCGGGTGACAGTTTGTTGATCTTCCCAGACAGGTAGGCCGCTGTACCCTTTGATATCCTGGAAACGAAGCCCAGTTTCCCTTCAGCCGGTGAAAAAAGAAACTCATCAATGACGATGCGGGTATCAGGACCCAGAGAGAGGGTGGTGTCATCCCTGAAAATGACCCCCATGGTCCCCGCGGGGCCGGTCTTAAGCACATCTTTTACATGGATTTTCATCCCGGCATTTGCGGTTTGGACGTTTGTGCCGCTTTCAATGGAGGCTTTTCCAGTGGTATTTTTTATGACGCCGGCGACCGGTTCCTCGGCGGAAGCAGGTGCATGGACGAGGAAAAAGAGCAAAGCGGATAACAGGATGGCAGGTTTCATGATGGTTCCTCCATGGATCAATTTTGAACGAACACTGGATGCTGTTTAACGAAACCGCATTGAAGGAAATCTCAATTACATTTTTCCCGATCTTAGAAGAAAGGTCGTTTCCCGTCAAGCCATAAACTGAAAGGTGCACCATCCCCATGGGACGGCCCGCTGCTTTTGAACAGTCTGAGTTTTGTGAGGTTTTTTTCAAATACTTGTAACCTCAAATGGAATTTGCTAATTTCTACCAGGCGCAAGATTTGATCCGGCAGATTCTTTTTGTAAGGGGACCTTTCATGAAAAATTCTGAAAACGGTCGGGACGAAATTCTTATAGTGGACGATATGCCGGCCAACATCAGGATTCTGGGGCAGTTGTTGCGGTCGCAGTATCAAATCCGCATCGCCACCAGCGGGGAACAGGCCCTCTCCATTGCCGCTTCCGAAAACCCGCCGGATCTAATCCTTCTGGATGTCATGATGCCGGGGATGGACGGTTATGAAGTGTGCCGACGGTTAAAAAAAGATACACGATTAAGCAATATCCCGGTGATTTTCATTACCGCCAAAGGAGAGGCGGAAGATGAAACCAAAGGGCTTGAAATGGGCGCTGTGGATTATATCGTCAAGCCTTTCAGTCCTTCCATCACCCTGGCGCGGGTCAAGACCCATCTCGAGTTAAAAAGACAGCGCGATGAGCTGGCGCAAATGACCCTTGATCTCACGGAACTCAACCACATGAAGGACAACCTGCTGGCGGTCTGTTCCCATGATCTGCGGTCGCCCTTAAACGGTATCCTGGGGTTTGCGGACCTGCTTCTGGAAAAGGAATATCTGGATCCTGAAGACAGGGAAGGGCTCACGCACATAAAAGCCTCCGGAAACGTCCTGCTGGGCCTCATCAATGATATCCTGGACCTCAGCAAAGCCAGGGCGGAACAGGTTGAGTTGAAAATGGAACCCGTTTCCCTTGTTGCCGTGATCAAGACCAGCATCAGCGCCCTGAAACATCTGGCCGTGGGTAAGGGGCAGGCCCTTGATTTTGAGGATCAATCGGATGATGCGGCCATACTGGGGAATGCCAGCACTTTGGGACGGGTTTTTAACAATTTGTTGTCCAATGCCATTAAGTTTACCCCGGAAAAGGGGACGATTCGCATAACCGTTGAACCGGGACCGGAAGGGAAAGTGCGGGCGAGGGTCATTGATTCGGGCATCGGTATTCCAGACGAGAAGATCCCCTATCTGTTTGACCAGTTCACCCAAACCTCCCAGAGTGGCACCAGCGGGGAGCAGGGAACCGGTCTGGGGATGTCCATTGTCAAAGAGATCCTCGAAAAACATAAAGTGCCCATATCGGTCGAAAGTGAGTCGGGGAAGGGGACCTGTTTCAAGTTGACTTTTTCCCTGAGTCAGCAGCTCCCAGCACCCGCTTCCGGCACTGGCTCTGGCTCTGGCCGGTTGTCCGTTGAACCCGAACCGGTGTGGGTGGAGAAAAAAAAGCATTTAAAAATCCTTCTGGCGGAGGACAACCCGGTCAACCAGAAACTTGGGAAAAAAATGCTCTCAAAGGGAGGGCATACGGTGGTTGTGGCGAAAGACGGCGAGGAAGCACTCACGCGATATACCACATCCCCAGGGGGGTTTGACCTCATCTTTATGGACATTCAAATGCCCCGCATGAACGGGTTTGAAGGGACAAAAGCGATCCGGGATTTTGAAGCCCAAAAACCGGATGGCGTGGATAACGGGGCGTTTGTGCCTCAATCATCCAGCAAAAGGATTCCCATTGTGGCCATGACTGGCAACGCCTTGGAAGGGGACCGGGAAAAGTGCCTGGGAGCCGGTATGGACGACTATATGATAAAGCCCATCAACAAGAAGCGGATACTTGAAATGGTTCAAAAATGGGCGCCGGAGCTGTAAAATTGCGGATTACGGAATTTTGCATGATCATCTGACCACGATTTCAACCCGACGGTTTTTCGGTTCCGCCGCACCATCGGGTGTTTTGACCAGGGGATTTCCTTCACCATGGCTCGTGATTTCAATGATGTTGGGATCAACCCCTTTGGAAATGAGGAATTCAGCTACTTTTCGGGCGCGATCAAGGGAAAGTCTGCGATTGAAGCCTTTTGATCCCGCCCGGTCCGTATGGCCGGAAACCGTCAAATCAACTGAGTTCCGGTCCTGAATGGTTCTGAGCACCTGTGGCATCTGGCCCATGGATTTGGGTGTAAGGTCCGTGGTTCCGGTTATAAAATAGAGGAGAAAGTGAACCGGGGGCGTGGGCTGGGCAGCCAGCGCGTCCTTGAAAATCCTTCGCACTTCCGCCTCATCCATGATTTTGGGGGTGCTGGGAACCTCATCGGCCCGGTTCAATCCGGTGGCTTCGAAGGCTTTGTCCAGCACCTGTGCGCCTTTTTCACTGGAGACCTCCAGTTTTCCCACCTTCCCATCCAGATCCGGTATGAGGACATACCGGTTTTTGGGATTTTTGCGGCAGCCCTTACTGTTGACGGGGATCCCTTTTTCCGTGTTGGGACACTGGTCCACATGGTCGGGGACCCCGTCTTCATCCGCGTCCAGGGGGCAACCCTGCCGGTCCACTGCCACACCTTTGGGGGTTTCGGCGCATTCGTCCCGGTAATCGGACACGCCGTCAACGTCCGTATCCAGCGGGCAGCCCTTGGCATCCACTGCCACGCCTTCGGGTGTATGGCTGCATTTGTCCAGGAAATCCGGTATTCCATCTTGATCCCCGTCCAGAGGGCACCCGGCTTTGTCCACTGTGACGCCTTTCGGGGTGTCGGGACATTCATCCCGGGTGTCAGGAACCATGTCGATATCAGTATCTACAATGATTCTTTCTTTCATGAACATGCCGGAAACAGCCTTTGAAACCGCTTCATCGCAGGCCACATAGAGCTCCGGGGAAAGTGTGGACACCTTGTAATTCCGCAGCCGGTTATCTCCTGTTTCAACGGCCAGATTAAGCCGGCATCCCACGTCATGAAATGTCCAGAACAGTTCCACAAAGGTAACGGAAAGCCTTAGGATCCGGGGCGGGCCGTCTATCACCCTGACGCCTCTCTTGCCCAGTTCCAATTCCAGGTAAGGCATGATTTCTTTCCATTGTTCCCGGGTGGCGGAGAAGGTAAAGGTGTTCTGGGTCGTTTCTGACATCACGATTTGATTCTTTTCGAGCTGCTGCCTGATCAGTTGAACCACCGCATCCGGTGGCACGGGACCTGTCACCGTAAAACGATTCGTTTCCGCCATACAACTCTTTGAAACAGGTATTCCCGGAGAGGGAGCCGCTTTCTTTTTTACCGGCGCTTTGTTTCCTTTGGGCTCTTTTTTTTCAACGGGTGGCCCCGGACAATTGTCTTTGGTGTCGGGGGAACCGTCACCATCCGTATCCAGCGGACAACCCCGGTGGTTCACCGGTACATCCTGAGGGGTTCCGAGGCATCGATCCAGCAAATCCGGCACACCGTCGTGGTCCGTGTCCAGGGGGCATCCCATCCCTTTCACATCCGTGAAAAGGGTGCCTTTTACGCCGGTTTCCTCATCTTCGCACAGGATCAGTTCAAAAACAGTGGGTGTATTCACGGTGGCCAAAATGCCCCGCTTGCCAATCTCCGTTTTCAGCAGATTCGTGGCCGTGTCCGTCCAGCGGTTCAGGTTTGCCAGCCAGTCGTGAGTTTCCGAGCCGATTTGAATCCAGTTGTCATCGGTCTGTGCGTTTTCGATGTCCACAAAGTTGTCTACTTTAAATGTCGGATTCAAAACCGTCCCGGAGTGAATGGGAATTTCTTTCGGGATATAATAACGGTCCGGGGTTCCCGCGCAGCCGGATAAAATGGCCAGGGCCCACAGCAGGGAAATCAGACCGAGGAATCCTGCGAACCGGTCTTTGACATGTCCTATGGAAAATCCTTTTTGGCTGGTCAAAAACATTAAAAAATACCCCTTTGAAAATTCCATTCCCGGGTTAACGGATAACCGGTGTACATGAGTGGACTCAGTCTCTTGAGGATATCAAAAGCCACAGCCCGCCTTCGTCAATGATGGCGCTTTGGGTCTCAATTCCCGCTTCCGAGGCCATTTTTTCCAGATTGCTGCGGGAGAGTCTCTTTTTCCCCAATCGGTAGTTGAGGTCTTTTGATTCTTCAGCAATGGGTGAAATAATGTGCTTCGGCGTATCCGGGCCGTATCCTCCCCCCAGAAGCGCGCAGCCGCCGGATTTCAGGATGCGCCTGCTTTCTTTGATGATTTCAGGGGTAAGGAAGAAAAAGGCCCCCCTGCAGACCACCAGGTCAAACGTCGGCAACAGGGGCAGATGCGCCAGCGGTGAAATCAGCATGGGGCAAAAAAGGCCGAAGGATTTTCGGACACTCTGTGCCACGTCCTCTTCCTCCAAGGCGATTAACCCCTGGACTGTCGGATGGTGTTGGAGCAGAGAAGCAATGATTCCCCCGGAAAACGGACCGATTTCCAGAATGTGGCCGGTGTTCTCCGGCATCCAGGGTTTAATCCATTGGGCCAGATGTGGATAGACCGGTTCCCAGAGCGTGTTTAACCGGGAAATGAGTTCGGGATCCATCATTGGGGAGTTTTCTGAAACAGACATATTGTCTTGCATATTCCAGCTATAGAAGATATGTATTTTTTCGCTGGATTATACGGGTTTTGGCTTTGAAAGGCCAGAACTTGTTGAATTTTATTTTCAGCTCGATTCTTTCGGGCTTTGATGAAATTGAAACGATTCATCCCCATCCTGATGGTAGCCATTGTATGGAGCAAGCCATGATCAGTGCCCCGCCTGGTGACGGTGAAGATTTTTTTTCATCCTTAGAAAAAGTATTTTCAATTTCAGAAAATGATATCAGAGTGATGATCGAGGATTTCCACGTTGAAATGGGGAAAGGTCTATTCGGTGATAAAAGTTCCCTCAAGATGATCCCTTCGTTCATCGACAAACCCAAGGGAAATGAAAAAGGTGAGTTTGTGGCCCTTGATCTCGGGGGAACAAATTTCAGAGTGCTTACCGTAATACTGGACGGGAAGGGGAATGTCACGGTTCCGGCTGCCAGCGAATTCGCTATTCCTCGAAAGCATATGCGGGGAACAGGGGTTTCGCTTTTTGATTTTATTGCCGGCTGTGTTGATACCTTCCTGACGGAAAACCATATTGACAGAAACAAAACCCATGATCTTGCCTTCACGTTTTCTTTTCCGGTAGAACAAACAAGCATTGCCGCCGGTAAACTGATTGCCTGGACAAAAGGGTTTACGGCAACAGGTGTTCAGGGACGGGATGTCATGGTACTCCTAAATGAAGCGTTAAAACGGATTGATATCAGATGTATTCATATCACAGCCCTTGTCAACGATACGGTGGGTACCCTGGCTGCCGGGAGCTATTCCGATCCTGCCTGTGATCTGGGGGTTATTATGGGTACGGGGACCAATGCCTGTTACCGGGAAGCGCTTTCCAACATGGAGAAATTGAATGTGGCGGATAGAAATGGGCATATGATTGTCAATATTGAATGGGGTAATTTCGATAAAGTAAAGCCCAACGCTTACGACAGGTCCCTGGACAAAACGTCTGTTAATCCGGGAGCTATGTATCTGGAAAAGATGGTATCTGGGATGTACCTGGGGGAGATTGCCAGACTTGTTTTGATGGATTTGATCGGAAGAGAGCTCATATTGGTAAATAAACCCCATGCGGCCCAATATTTTCAGGAAAGAGGTTCTTTCAAAACAGAAGATATGTCCCTGATTGAAGGTGATAAAACGGGTCGCCTTGAAGGCGTGACATTATTTCTTGAACGAAATGGCATTTTAAATATATCCCTTCGCGATAAAACCCAATTTAAACGTTTGTGCGGGATTGTTTCGTCCAGGGCAGCCAGGCTCGGTGCGGCGGCCATATCCGCTGTACTGACATGGATGGATCCAAACCTCAAAGATAGGCACACGGTGGGGATTGATGGTTCACTTTTTGAGAAACACCCCGGATTCAGCACCAAAATGACGGATGTATTCAAAGAACTGTATGGCCAAAAATCTGAAAAAATAGCCCTGGTACATTCAAAAGATGGGTCCGGAAGGGGTGCCGCTGTCATCGCTGCGGTTGCTGCGTCGTCTGAAAGAAACACGAAAATTAACTGAAAACTATTAAAGCAGACGATTCATTCCAGATTCAGGTTGTCAAAAGCGCTGAAAAGAGTCTATTCTAAAACCCGTAAACTGTCTGTCGGGATAACTTTTGAAAGGGGTAGACAATGACGCATCATCAGTTGGCTGGAAAACCGGCGCCGGAGTCCATGCTGGAGAATATTCCTGAACTGGTATCCGCTTATTACACCTGCCATGCAACGGGACCGGTCTCTTTTGGTACCTCCGGGCACCGGGGGTCGGCTTTGAGGGGAACCTTCAACGAAATGCATGTGGCGGCCATGTCCCAGGCCATCTGTGATTTTCGATCTGAAAAAGGACCAAAGGGACCGCTTTTCATGGGATTTGATACCCACGCCCTTTCCATTCCCGCATTCCGGACCGCGCTCGAGGTGTTTGCTGCCAACGGGGTTGAAACGGTCATTCACGACAAAGATGAGTATACGCCCACTCCGGTGATTTCTTTTTTAATTGTGAGGCATAACCGGGACAATTCAAAGGGAATGGCCGACGGGGTGGTCATTACCCCCTCCCACAACCCCCCCCGGGACGGGGGATTCAAGTACAATCCTCCCCATGGGGGCCCTGCG
The DNA here is from genome assembly GCA_016844935.1 of Desulfobacteraceae bacterium. Taxonomy (GTDB): domain Bacteria; phylum Desulfobacterota; class DSM-4660; order Desulfatiglandales; family Desulfatiglandaceae; genus NaphS2. The sequence continues at coordinate 12,684 of JAERTK010000108.1, forward strand.
GATGTGACGGAAACCCGCTGGATTGAGGACCGGGCAAATCTCCTGATGGGAGCGGCGCATCACCATATCAAAAGGATCCCCTATGAAAAGGCCCGAATTGCTTCAACAACCCATAGCGAGGATTTCATCACGCCGTTTGTCAAGGCGCTCGACCAGGTGGTCGATATGGGGGCTATCCGGGAAGCGGGGATAAAAATGGGCGTGGACCCCATGGGGGGATCAGGAGTTCATTTCTGGCATGTGATCGCTGATATCTACCGGTTGAATATGGAGGTCGTAAACCCTCGTGTGGATCCGGCTTTCGGGTTTATGACACTGGATTGGGACGGGGAAATCCGTATGGACTGTTCGTCCCCCTACGCCATGGAAAACCTTATCGCCCATGCGGATCGCTTTGATGTGGCCTGGGGAAACGATCCGGATTTTGATCGTCACGGCATCGTGTGTCCCACGGGGCTCATGAACCCCAATCAATACCTCTCCGTGGCCATCTGGTATTTGCTTCAGCATCGACCATCATGGCGTTCAGATCTCAAAATCGGCAAGACCCTGGTGAGCAGCACCATGATCGATCGGGTGGTTAAGGATATGGGGCGGGATCTCTATGAAGTGCCGGTGGGGTTCAAATGGTTTGTGGAGGGGCTTTTAAAAGGTGATCTGGCTTTTGGGGGTGAGGAGAGTGCGGGGGCGTCTTTTCTGAGGATGGACGGCCTTCCGTGGTGCACGGACAAGGACGGTTTTGCGGCGGGCCTTTTATCGGGGGAAATCATTGCAAAAACAGGGAAAACCCCGGCTGAGATCTATAATGACGTCCTGGTGCCGGAACATGGTGCACCTTTTTACAAAAGAGCCGATGGCCCCATTTCCCAGGATCAACGGGAGATTTTAAAGCAACTTACCCCGGAGTCCATTGACGCTCCTTCCGTGGCGGGGCTGTCCATTGCTTCTGTTGCCACGACGGCTGCTGGAAACGGCGCATCCATCGGCGGTGTCAAGGTCACCCTGGAAGAGGGGTCGTGGTTTGCGGTTCGGCCGTCCGGGACCGAGCCCAAAATGAAGGTTTATGTGGAGAGTTTTGGTGGAGAAGGCCTCTGGCAGAAGATCTATGACGAGGTTCAGGGTTGTATCTTCTACCAGTAGACGGCATGATTTGACCATGCTTTACCATTTGTAAGCACTGAAAAATAGAGAACCAGCGGAAAAGTAACTTGCCTTACATTACCTGTAGACAGAAAAAAACCAGACACAAGGTCCATGTATCTGTGTGTGAAAGCTGCAGAGGCATGAATTGCCCTGACTATTACAATTACCTGCAGCTTTCCCTGTTCCCCGGCTTGATTCCGGATGAAAAGATCCGACGAAAATTCCAACCGAAACGGGAGCCGGGCGACCATCGGGTCCCTTCAAAACCACCCCAACAAATGTCATGGCTGGAAAAGTCAGGACCCCTGGACGATTACCCTGTCCTGCCAAAATAAAAGCGCTTGACTGAACGGGCCAGCCATATTCCCATCATCACACCAAGGCAGTTGGCCACCAGGTCTGCCACCGAAAAGCATCTTCCCGGTACATAGGCTTGGGCAAATTCCAAACCGATGCTCAGGGGAACCATGCTTAAGGCGCCGGCAAGAGCCGCCTTTGGAACCGGGAAGGCAAAAAAGGGCAGGGCGGAAAGCCAGAGATAAGCCAGAAGATGAACTATTTTATCTGCATCTATGAAATCATAAGGAATTTCAAGGCTGGGGCAGAGGGAAAGGTAAATGACCACAGCCACGGATGCAATCCACAGCGCCAGAACCGATCGCCGTATGGGGTGTTTCGGAGGGCTCAAGGGGACTTTTGGAGGTTTTTTCAAGATGTGGGCTGCTTTAAATAGATGGGGAGCCCTGCCACGATCATGACCACTTTGTCGGCTGCGGCCGCCAACTTCTGGTTCAGGGAGCCCGCCATATCGCGGTAGAGCCTCCCTAAGGGGTGTTCCGGAACAATGCCGGTTCCCACTTCGTTGCTGACGATAACAACCGACTGATCGCTTCGGGCCAGGGCTTCAAGGAGTGCATTCTGGTATGAGGGGACCATCTCTTCTCCCTTTTGCAATAGGACATTGCTCAACCAGATGGTCATGCAGTCGATGAGAACCGCTTCCACGTGGCAAACACCTGTTTCCAGGATTCCGGCGATCTCAAGGGGTTCTTCCTTCAATTGCCATTTGGGGCCCCGGACTTCCTTGTGCAGTCGCACCCGGTCCGCCATTTCTTCATCCATCACTTCAGCAGTTGCCAGGAAAGCGTATGAATCATATAGCGTTTCAACGTGTTCCAGTGCCCATGAACTCTTTCCGCTTCGGGCGCCGCCCAGAACCAGTACAATCTCTTTTTTATCCGGTCGAGTCATCTGTAATCCACAAGAACCATCCCCGCTTTTCAGGGTTCGGCATATATTGTTAAAGTGTCAGTTCACTGCCTTCTCTGGCAGCTTCGATTTTGATATGCGCCCCTTGTTCGCCAGCCAGCTCCCGGCATTTTTTTTCGATCAGGGCTTCATCACGGTCCGTCCTGGAAGGCTCATGGTGAAACAGCACCAGATGTTTCACCTCGGCCTTCAAAGCCAGTTCCAGGGCAGTGCTGTAGTCCGAATGTCCCCAGCCCCGGTATAATTCGATGTCCTCCGGAAGAAACTGAGCATCGTGGACCAGGATATCGGCATCCCGGCAGAAAGGAGCGAAATCTTCAATGCGTTTTCCCCGCCAGATTTTCCGGGTCAGTTCATTGTCCGTGATGAATACGAAGGAGTTGCCATCCTCCTCAAAACGGAATCCGAAACCTCCCTGGGGATGGTGAAGGGGAACGGTGGTGATGGTGGTATTCTGAATTTTCAGGGGGCCGTAGCGAAGCTCATCCAGGTAATGAATATCGGCCCTTAAATCTTCGAAACGAATGGGAAAAAACCCGTCTCCGATTCCGGAATCAAAAATGGCACGCAACCCCTTGATACATCTGGGTGCACCGTCTATGGCGATTTGCGTGGTGGGTTTGAAAACCGGGTCAAAGAAAGGAAACCCTTGCACGTGGTCCCAGTGCACGTGGGTCATCAACAGGTGAACATTCACTCTTTCCCGGGTGGCCATCAGGTGGTCTCCCAGAGGCCGAATGCCGGATCCCGCATCGATGATGACTGTTTCGCCGCAATTCAGTAAAATTTCGACGCAGCAGGTATTTCCGCCATAAACAACGGTGTCCCTCCCCGGAGCTGCGATGGAGCCTCTTGTTCCCCAGAATTTCACCTTCATAAAATATTACCTGACTGCCACATGTTGAAAAAGGGCTTCTGAGTATTCCCGAAAACCACGGTATATTTTTGTCGAGACAGTGTCAATTCAAAAAAACCTGAGTTTTGGGTGTTCCGGGGTGGGTGTTACTCACCCTTCATCATCCTGACAGATGGCGGCAAATACCTTGGCGTCGGATATTACCTGGGAAATCAGACAGTATTCATTGGGCTGGTGCGCCGTATCCGGACAGGTGGACCATACCGCCGCGGGCAATCCCGCTTCCCTGAAAAAGGCCGCCACCGTGCCGCCGCCGATACCCATGGGTTTGGCCGCCTGCCCCGTGATTTTCAAAACAGCCTTTTTTAAGGCCTTCACCACTTGCGCGTCTGATGGGGTCGGCAGGGCCGCATCATGGCGGTGGGCGGTTTCCACCTCAATTTTGAACCCTGTTCTGGCACCTACGGATTTGGCGATCTCCCGGGCTGTGGCTATGACCTCGTCCACGGGATAGTCGGGCAGGATCCGGCAGTCGGCGTAAAAAACATCTCTCCCGGGAATGGTGTTCACGTTGGAGACATTGGCCTCTATTTTTGTGGGTTCAAAAGTGGAGACGGGCGGACTGAAAAGGGGATTTGAAAGGGGGAATTTCTTTTTCAGCTCCGCCAGAGCCAGGATCAGTTCAGCGGCTCCCACCAGGCTGTTTTGACCTTTCTGCGGCGTGCTCGCGTGGCACTGCCGGCCCGTTATGGTGAATTTCAGCCATAGCATGGATTTTTCGGCGATTTCAATCATGGTGCCGTTTTCATTGCCCGCATCGGGCACAATGATCAGGTCGCTGGGGGTGAAGAGTTGGCCGTGATGTTTCAGAACGTAACTGAGCCCGTATTGGCTGCCCGTTTCTTCATCCGCCACAATGATCAATCCAAAGGACCGTTTTAATGGTTCCCCCGAATCGAGTATGGCTTTGAGCGCAAGGTAGGCGCTGACAAAACCATGTTGGTTGTCTTCGACACCCCTGCCGTAAACGCGGTCCCCGTCCACCTTGATATGGTAGGGGTCGCATTCCCAGAGAGAAAGGTTCCCCGGCGGAACAATGTCCGCATGGGCCAGAACCCACACCGCCGGATCTTTTTGAAGACCTTCCCACCTGGCCACCAGGTTGGGGCGGTAACCGTCCCGGGCCTTTTCATCGGGCGCGTGGATTTCCTGAATGAGGTCGGGTTTCATGCGGCGCAACAGTTGATGGATAAAATCCACCTTCTCATGCTCGCCTGTCCCCCCGTTCAGCGGACCCAGCGCCACCCGTGCCGTCAAATCTCGTTGCAGCTGTATGACTTCATCCCGGTAAGCGTCAATCATTTCATATATATGATTCATTTTATTCATGTGTTTGTTTCCTTGTTTCGGGTTTTCAGGCCTGAGAGTTCCCCGATGGCTTCCATGAGCAGTTCAAAGGTTTCATCGGTGGACGTCTGGTTCTTGTGATAAATGGGTTGGCCGAAAGAGACCGTTACGTGGGTCCAGATCCCTTCCCTGCGGTAGCGGATCCCCACGGGGATGAGCGGCAGTGCCAATCGCGAAATGATGAGCTTTAAAATCCCTCCCTTTCCGGGGCCCATCCGGCCTCGATAATAGGTGCCTTCGGGGAAAACCACCACCCCTTCGCCCTGGTTCAGGAAGTGGATTATGGCCCTGATGGAATTCCTGCTTTTGAGCGGTTTTTCCCGGTTAAGGGGGACCCCCCCCTGGGATTTCAAGAGTCGGCTGATAACCCTGTTTTCAAAAAGCTCATGTTTGGCCACGTAATAAAGGGGTTCGGGGGTGGCAATGGCCATCAGGGGGATGTCCTGCCAGCATTGGTGTTTGGGGAGCAGCAGAAAGGCTTTATTTCGGGGCAGGTGTTCGTTTCCCCTGGTTTCCAAGCGGAAAAAAGGGAAAAAGGTGAGGCGGATAAGGAATTTTGTGACCTCGCACACCCATTTTTTCCTTTCCGGCCTTTCCAGTCCGGAGACCTTTCCATTGGATTGCAACCCGGTCACCTTCCCCTCTGGTTTGGGGGGTGGGCGAAGGGCCCGTCGGATTCCCCTGTTTTTTCCTCTTCCCGATGAACAAACCGGTTAACTCTTCTGTAGATAAGCAGTCCCCGGACCAGAAAGAAGGCGGCGAGGGGCAGAAGCGCCCATCCCAGAGCGATCACGATGGGGTGCTCCCAGAATTTAATAAAGACCAGAGCGGCCGCAACCAGAGACAGAACGGTGCGGATATAGGCCAAAAGCGTCCTGCGGTTGGCCAGTTCCGTACGGAATCCCGCCAGGTGGTCACGAATAAACAACTCGGATTCCGGTGGGGGATGGGTTTTATCAGTCTCCAACGGCATGGGACCTCAAATAAGAGATTTGTGAAAATTAAGAAAGTGCCAAAAAATGATTTTTCGTTTCTGCCAAGAAAAATATGAAAATTGAGATGTTGTGTCAAGGAGATATGAACCGGGGCAATGGCGCGAAAACCATTCAATTCTTGGAATCTTCGGCAGATACCCGTTATCTCGTCCGCCGCTTCTCCGTCTGTCCTGGAAAATGAAGCGATTTACTAGATTTTTCTCGCATTGAAGGCAGGTTGCGATTATAACTGGGCAGCATCTTATCCGTGGAAGAGACCCGGACCATGACGAAACCCTATAACCTTTTAATAATATGAAAAAGACGACTGAAAGTCTGAATCTTGAAAGGAATTCCCGCCCCCTAATTCCTTCCTTCGGAGGGGCCCTGGTTCTGGGGCCGCTCATGGATGTTACCCTCTGGTATTTTCTGGATCGGGCCGGTATGGCGCTGTGCCTTTCCCATATGGCCAGTCTGCTGGTTTCAGCTGCAGCGGCGTATCTCTTTGGCTGGAGAAAATGGGGTGCGGAAGAAGCCGGTTCCCCCCTGGGAAGAGCCTGCGCTTTCGGGGTGGTGATTCTTCTGGCGGCGTTTCTGAGAGGCGCCATCCTCGGCTGGATGACAAAGATTGATGAATGCCCCCCGTTGCTGATGATGACCGTGGGGTCTGCGGCGGCCTACCTGGTATTGGGAGCGTGGATGGCCCTTCGTTCCAGTGTGAGCCCCGGATCTTCGGAAAGAGAACCGGATTTCTGGGCCCGCTGGGCCCTGGTGATGGTTGCTTACGCGGTGGCCCTCCGCGTGATTTACCTGGGCCTGCCGGAGCTTCTTCACGAGGAAACCTACTATTGGAACTACTCCAGGCATCCGTCGCTGGGATATCTCGATCATCCTCCCATGGTTGGATGGATTATCTGGATATTTACGACCCTTTTGGGCCACAATGAACTGGCGGTTCGAATGGGCGCTTTTTCCACCTGGCTCGTGGGGGCCTTTTACGTGTTTCAGCTGTCCAAGACCCTCTTTGATAAGACTGCCGGGACCGTGGCCGTTTTATTGTTCGCCGTTCTGCCCGCCTATTACATGTTTGGTTTCGTGATGCTGCCGGATGCGCCGTTGACGGCCTGCTGGGCCGGCGCTCTCTACTACTTTTTCAGGGTCTTCGTTCTGGAAAAACGATCCGCTTGGTTTGGAGCGGGCCTTTTCATTGGCCTGGGAATGCTTTCCAAGTACACCATAGCGTTACTGGGTATGGCTGCCTTCGTTTTCCTGATCTCCGATCGAAGGGCGCTGAAATGGCTTAAAACGCCGTTTCCCTACTTATCGGTTCTCCTGGCGCTGTTTATCTGCAGCCCCGTTCTTATCTGGAACGCGCAAAATGAATGGGCATCTTTTATGTTTCAGGGACCCAAGCGGGTGTTTTCCGCTTCTGATTTTGACATTATAGGGCTTTTGGGCAGCATTATGGTTCTCATAACGCCCGTTGGTTTGCTGTCTGTTTCAGCTGTCTGTATCAGCCGAAAAACCTGGGCCTTAGGGGAAGAGTCCAGTAAAAATCATGTTATATCAAAGGCTTATCGCTTGCTCCTGCTGTTGACATTGATCCCCTTTTCCGTGTTTTTTTTCTTCAGTTTTTTCCATTCGGTCAAATTGAACTGGACAGGTCCCCTGTGGCTGGGGGTTCTCCCCTTTCTCGCCCGGCTCATCACCAAACCCCTTCCCTCCAAAGCATCCCGGCTGCACCGGTGGGCCAGAGCTCCCTGGCGGATCACCATTATTTTTCTGCTGGTTTTTCTGGGGGTGGCCATGCACTACATGGTTTTGGGATTGCCGAAGGTGCCATATCCGCAGAACCAGATCGGGCTTGGCTGGCCTGACCTGGGGGTCCGGTTCCAGAAAATCACAAGGGAAGTGGAGAAGGAAACCGGGCGGGCTCCCCTTGTGGTGGGCATGGACAGGCTTTTCTTGAGCGGATGGCTTGCTTTTTACCGCAGCCGCGCCATGGGACTGGAAACCGGCAGAAATACCGGAGCCGGATCCCTCGATACCGGTGGCCGGCACCTTTTTGGATATGATAGTAACATGTTCCGTTTCTGGTTCCCCCCAGAAGCCCAAGCGCAAAAGACCATGATCCTGGTGTCGGAGAAACCGCACGATATCAACAATGAGGTGATTGATGGGTTTTTTGAAAGCGGTGGACCGGTAAAGGAAATCTGTTCCTTCAAGAACGGCCATTTAACCGGTCGTTTTTATTACCGGGTGCTACACGGATACCACCCCCCCCGCTCTTGAAAGAGGGAATGGAAGGGTTCACCCCCGGAAAAGCCTTAAGGGGACCGGTGAAGACGCCTGGAAAGTTCTTTGAAGGTTGGCATTGAATTGCTGATTCTCAGTTGCCTCTTTAGAAGAACGTCCTTTCCGCGATCCGGTAAGCCGCCGTATTCTCACATATATCAAATTCGATGTTCGGCCTTTTTTCAAGCGGTTCCCCTCGCATATGAACCTTGACAGATTGCGCACGCATCTTTTAGAGTGCCGACTATGTGTCTGTTTCAATGGTGAGCGGTCCTGAAGGGAAACATTTATGAATCGAAGTGCGTATTTGCGGCGGCAGAAACAGATGGGAAGACGCCTTTTCGGTGTTTTCCCGGCCCAATACCCCCGGGAAATTTTCTGGGCCATGAACACCGTTCCCGTGGAAATCTGGGATCCGCCGCTTTTAACAGCGAATGCCAACGCGCATCTTCAGCCTTATATCTGCTCAGTGGTCAGGTCCGGTCTGGAACTGATCCTTCAGGATAAAACCAGGCTATTGGATGGATTTCTGTTTCCCCACACCTGCGATTCCATTCAGAACCTGGCCTCCATCGTCAATGATTACCTGGGACTCGAAATTCCCTGCTGCTTTTTTTACCATCCGAAAGCCCCCTTTGATAAAGGGGCCCGCGATTACTATCTCAGTCAGCTAAAATCCCTCACGGCTGAACTGGAAAATCATTTTGGACCCATGGATCCTGATGCGTTTAAACAGCGGGTGGATCAGGGTCTGGATATGCAGGAACGACTTGGCAATGCCTATGAAATGAGACGCCTGGGCGAACTGGCTGTTTCCAACACGTCCTTTTATCGGAATATCCGTCTGGCGGAATACCTGCACCCGGACGATTTTATTTCCGGCTTTGAGACCTTCCTGGCGGTTTCGAAGAACGAGAATTTAAAAGGTCCCGCAGTCATTTTGAGCGGCATTCTTCCCCACCCGGAAATTTTGCGCCTTCTGGATCAGCAGGGGGTTCGAGTGGTAGACGATGACCTGCTGAACTGCAACAGGCGGATGCCGTTGCGCCTTTTGAAAGATCAGGATCCTTATGAAATCCTGGTTGAAAACTATTTCGCCATGCCGCCCTGTCCCACCCGGGGGTCACCCATTCAGGAACGACTTGATTTTATGAAGGATAAAATTCGTAATACCCACGTACAGGGGGTCATCTTCTGCGGCATCAAATTCTGTGAACCGGAATGGTTTGATGTGCCCCAGATGGTGGCGGCATTGAAAGATGCGGGTTTAAAAACGCTGCTGCTGGATCTGGAAATTAACGAGCCCCTGAGTGGTCAACTGGCCACGCGGGTGGAAGCGTTTGTTGAGATGATAAGCTGAGGAATTAAAACCCATGCCTTGGGCAAAACGTCTATCTTACAATATCATGAAAGACCTGGGAGCCCCCATGGTGATGGGGCTCGCCGCAAAGGGGAAGAAGAAACGTCCTGCACCCGCCAGCAGTACCCCCTTTGGCCCGCGGTTGAAATGCGCCACCCGCCTGAAGGAAATCATGACCCGTCATTATTTTCTGGGCCGGTACGCAGAAGGGGCCAAGCCTGTGGCCTGGGTTACCAGCGGTGCGCCGGTGGAATTGCTTCGGGCTTTTGGCTTTTACACCATCTATCCTGAGAATCACGGGGCATTGTGCGGTGCGCAGCGGCTGGGGCCCGAGTACTGCGGCATTGCGGAAGACCATGGATATCACCAGGATCTTTGTTCGTACGCCCGCATTGATCTGGGGCACATGCTTTCCGGGAAAACCCCCGTGGGAAAACTGCCCCGGCCGGATCTCTTGTTTGCCTCCAACAACATCTGTCAAACGGTTTTATACTGGTATCGGGTACTGGCCCACCATTTGAAAGTTCCGCTGCTGCTCTTTGACACCCCTTATAATTTTAAGGACATCCAGGCAGAAGACATCCGTTATATGGTGGGTCAGTTGAAAGGGATGATTCCCCTGCTGGAGAAAGTGAGCGGAAACAAGTTCAAAGAAGAAACTTTCAGCCGGGTGATTCACTCGGCAAAGGACGCGTCGCTCTGCTGGGGACAGGTTCTTAAAACCATGCGGCACAGGCCCGCACCCATGACCATTTTTGACGCCTTTGTTCACCTGGCGCCCATTGTTTCTTTGAGAGGTCTCCCCGTGACCCTACAGTACTACCGGATCCTGCTGGCCGAACTGGAGGAGCGGATCGATCGGGGTATGGGCGCCATTCGGGATGAACGGAAAAGGCTCATGTGGGACAATATCGCCATCTGGTATAAGGTGCGAGATTTTTCCACACTTTTTGCCGAAAGAGGGATGAATTTTGTGACCGCCACCTACACCAATGCCTGGGCCGAAACCTCCGCCCATATGGATGAGGAAAAGCCTTTTGAGTCCATGGCCCGAACCTATGCCCAGGTGATTTTGAACAACAACCTCAACCACCGGCTGTTTTTGATGGAGCGTCTCATCAAGGATTACCATGTGGATGGCCTGGTCATTCATTCAGCCAAAAGCTGCAAACCCTATTCCGTGGGTCAGTATGACCTCAAGCGGATCCTCATGGATCGTCTGGAGGTCCCTTCCGTTGTTATCGAAGCGGATATCACCGATTTCAGGGCCTTTTCCGAGGAGCAGACCCGCACGCGGCTGGAAGCTTTTTTTGAGACGCTTGAAACGCCCCAATGACGGAATATATTTTTTTATAATAATTTCAGGATAATTTACTGTATTTTTGAAGATGAAGGCTAACGTTTAGCCTCTGACGGTTATTTAGGTAGGAGGGTATGAATTGAACAACGAAGGTCAAAATGAAACAAACCAGGTCGTGGCAGAGGCGCTTCGGCCTTATGGAACGTCGATTTTTACGGAAATGAGCGTGTTGGCAAACGCCCACGGAGCCGTTAACCTTTCCCAGGGATTCCCGGACTTTGACGGGCCTGAGGCCATTCGGAACAAAGCAGCTGAAGCCATCAAAAGGGGTCCGAACCAATACGTTTTGTCGTATGGCATTCCGGCGCTTCGGGAAGCTTTGGCGCGGAAGATGGAGCGGTTTTATGGGATTTCTGTGGATCCCGAAACCGAAATCACCGTGACCGGCGGTGCCACGGAAGGGTTGTGCGCCACGCTCCTGGGTATTCTGGAACCGGGGGATGAAGTGATTTTGCTGGAACCCAGCTATGAGACCTATGCGCCGGTGTCTGCTATGGCCGGAGCAAAAATCCGATATGTGTCGCTGGAAGGTCCGGAATTTGCGTTGCCCAAGGAGAAACTGGCCGAAGCATTCAACCCCCGGACCAAAGCCATTATGATCAACAACCCGCAAAATCCCTGCTGCAAGACCTTTACCCGGGAAGAACTTTCTTACATTGGTGAATTGTGCATTCAATATGGCGCCTATGCCATTGGCGATGAAGTCTACGAGCACCTGGTCTACGATGGCCGGGAACACGCCACGCTTTTGACAATCCCTGAACTCAAGGACCGCTGTTTTGTCATTTCCTCCACGGCCAAAACCTTTTCCATGACCGGGTGGAAGATTGGTTATGTGATCGCAGCACCCGCTTTGTCCCGAGCCGTCCGCATGAGCCACCAGTTCATCATCTTTTGCGGACAGGGTCCCTTGCAGGAGGCCATGGCCTTTGCCATCGATTTCCCCGACGGTTACTACCGTGAACTTCTGGCCGACTATACGAAGAAACGGAACCGTCTGTCCGATGCGCTGGCAAGCCTTGGGTTTCAGGTTTTTCCCACCGCCGGCACCTATTATCTCCTGGTGGACATTCGAAGCCTGGGGTTTGATGATGATGTGTCATTCTGCCGGATGCTGACTGAAAAAGCGGGCGTGGCGGCCATCCCCTGTTCCTGCTTCTGGAATAACCGGAGCCGGGGGAGAGAATTGGTCCGGTTCTGCTTTTGTAAAAAAGATGAAACTCTCGATGAAGCCATCAAGCGGTTGACGGCTTTCCTGGGGAACTGAATTCCAGTTTGAACATATTCAGAAAATTCGCTATAAACGTAGACTGGACCCCAGTCGCCGGTTAAGGAAAAACATGACAACCAAGGATAAAGATCGAACGCCTGTGGCTCAGATACTGGTGACACAGTGTACAAGATGTAAGTTGCCTTTGACCCACATGGTGGTGTTACATAACAGTGAGGGTATTGTGGAACGGGTTCAGTGCCGTACCTGCGGCAGTGAACACAAATACAAGCCGGAGAAGAAAAAGATGGTTAAGAAAGCTGCAAAAAAGACCAAAGCGAGAGCGAAAAGCCGGAAACCGGATCCTGCAGCGATTTTTGAGCAGCTGGTCGGTAAGTTTCAGGACAAAGACCCAGTGCCCTACACCATGCAGGGGTCTTACAAAACCGATGACGTGATCGACCACAAGACCTTCGGCAAGGGGTTTGTGAGCGAGGTCTCTTACCAGAAGATGGAAGTCACCTTTGTCGATGGGCCCCGCATCCTGGTTTGTGATCGTTGATTCGGGTGGTTTGATGTCAGCCGTTCGTTCCGGGTTTCCCCTTCTGATTTTCCCCCTCGTCCGAAGGCTTGATCAGGTGTACGTCCCGTTGCGGAAACGGAATACAAATGCCGGCTTCATTCAGCGCATTGTAGATTTCTTTGTTCAATGAATGGATCAGCCGGCCTTTTTCCTCGGGACGTCGCGCCCAGCAGAGCAGTTCAAAATCAAGAGAAGAGTCCCCGAAAGCGCGGAAGCGTACGCGGGGTGCCGGATTGTTTGCCACCAGTTCATTTTTCTGGGCCAGCTCCATCAGAATTTCTTCCACCTGCTCCACGTCCGTCCCATAGGCCACGCCGATCTTGATCCGTATCCTGAACCGGGGTGCCGGAGCGCTTTCGTTGACGATTTTGACGTTGGTGATGACAGAATTGGGGATGCAGATGAGGATTTCATCCCGTGTCAATATGCGGGTACTGCGGAGGCCGATGTCCACCACTTCCCCCCTCTCTCCCGAATCCAGTATGATGTAATTTCCCGTGGTAAAGGGTCGGTCAAGCAGGATGCTGATGCCGCCGAAAAAGTTGGCCAGGGTTTCCCGGGCCGCCATGGCAATGGCCAGGCCCGCGATTCCGGCGGAGGCAAATACCGCTGTGACGGACAGACCAAAATAGTTGGCCGCGTACCAGAACAGGGCAAAGAGCATCACCAGCGTGAGCACCCTCAGGCTGAGCCGCACCAGGTTGTTGTCGATGCTTCTCTTCTGAAGGCGTTCGGATGATGTGATGCCGTTGACCAGGATATTGCCCAGTATGACGATGGCAACGCCCGCAAAGATGAAAAAGATCAGCCGCAGACCCACTTTGCTGATGAGAAGCGTCATTCCGGTGATATTCAGCTGGAAGTCAATGAATTCTTCAACGATCCAGGCCAGGGCCATGCCGCTGGCGGGAAAAAGGAGCTTTCCGAAACGCCAGCGGGTTTCGGATTTATTGGCGAAAGCCTTTCGGCGGTACTCCAAACGGTAAATGATCCAGACAATGAGGCTTGCTGAGAGAAGTACCAGAGCCAGTCCGATCCATTGCCACAGCGTCTGTTCCAAGTAAGGCGTTTTGGCCCATTTGGGCAGACTTTCGATCCACTGGTGAGGGATCAGGGTTCCCGGTGAGTATATATATTTTTCGTAGGGCCTTTTCCATGTGTCCGGTTTATAGGGGAGGTGTTTGGACCGTTCATAATACTCATCCAGCTTATCGACGGTCCGGCTTGAAAAAAGGTACTCTCCCTTGTGGGGGCCTTCCAGGACCTTTGAGATGGTAATTCCCGTATGGGGAACAGTCCACTTTGTCCACCCTTCCTGTTGCATCATTTTTTTATCGGGTATGGAATTGTAGGTGGGAAGATCAATACGGTTGAAGATTTCCATGAGCAGAAAGGTGGACTCAATACGTACCGCCTCTTTCATGGTGGGGGGCACTTTGCTTAAGTTTAGGCATTTGGAGGCGCGTTTGACGAAAGCCTGCGCTTTCCGACTTCTGGCACCCGATTCAAGGGAAGCTGCGAAGGCCCGGTTCATGTTGCTCCAGAAGGCCCGGGCGGTTTCGCGCGGACTTTCAAGGTTCAGCCCGGCCAATGGATAGCGGTCCACTTCCACCGGCGTGTACCGGACGGTTTTCAGACGGGTGCCCGCTTCCCGGGGGGAATATTGGGCTTCTTCCGCGCCCAGGGAAAAACCCATATTCCAGAAAAACATAAAGAAAAGCAGCAGGAATACTGCCGAGATTTTCAAGTGTTCTGGCCTCATAAGCCGTTCCCCCCACAGTCACTTTTGTGAATCACCCTTTTCTACCCGATTATTTTTTCTCTGTCTGCTCTTTTATTTTGGCGGCCCTTGAGAGATGCCTTTTCTGGCTGGACAGTACGGCCTTTCGCATGCGGATGGACATGGGTGTCACCTCAACCAGTTCATCTTCACGTATGAAACTGATGGTTTGTTCCAGGGTCAAGGGTTTGATGGGAGAGAGGAGTACGTTATCGTCTTTCCCGGCCGCGCGCATGTTGGTGAGTTTCTTTTCTTTGGTGGCGTTTACCCCAATATCCTGGCTTCGGTTGTGTTCTCCGATAATCATCCCTTCATAAACCGGTTCCCCGGGGGTGATGAAGAGCCGGCCACGGGGCTCCAGGTTAAAGAGGGCGTACGGCACGGCATGACCTGAACGGTCCGCCACGATGGATCCGGTAAACCGGCTGGGGCAGTCCCCCCGATACGGTTCATACCCATCAAACAGGGAATTCATGATGCCGGTGCCTCGGGTGTCGGTCAAAAATTCGTCCCGATAGCCGATGAGGGAACGGGTGGGCACCGAAAATTCAATGTGAACACGCCCCATGCCGTTGTTGACCAGGTTGGTCATGCGCCCTTTGCGTAACGACAGCTTTTCCGTCACCAGCCCCATGAACTGCTCTTCACAATCCACCATGAGCCGTTCCATGGGTTCGGTTTTCCGACCGTTTTCATGACGAAAGATCACTTCAGGCCGACCCACGGAAAATTCGTACCCTTCCCGCCGCATGGTCTCCACCAGGATGGCCAGTTGAAATTCTCCTCTGCCCTTTACCAGTATCCCTTCCTGTTTTCCGTTCTCTTCCATCTCAATGGCCACATTGAGGAGCGTCTCCTTAAACAAGCGTTCCCGGATACGGCTCAACTGCACATATTTCCCTTCGGTTCCCCCCAGGGGCGAGTCATTGATGAGAAATTTCATGCTCACCGTGGGCTTATCCACACTGATCCGGGGGAGCGCCCGGGGGCTCTCCCGATTACAGATGGTGTCACCGATTTTTACATTTTCAATGCCGGCCAGAACCACGATATCCCCCGCATTGACACCGTTTGCGTCCTTGAGGGTGATGCCGTCATAGGTCTGGAGTTTGCTCACCTTGAGGTCCATGGTTTCGCCGTTTTCCCCGAGACATACCAGGCTGTCCCTTGATTGGGCGGCACCGTTAAAGATTTTTCCAATGGCCAGACGGCCCATGTAATCCGAATACCCCAGATCGGAGACCAGCATCTGAAAAGGTGCGTCGGCGGTGTATGAGGGTCCGGGGATTTCCCGAATGATGATGTTCAGCAAACCGTGGAGGTTTTCGCCTTTTTCTTCCAGGCTGGTCTGGGCGATACCGTCGCGGCCTATGGCATAAAGCAGGGGAAACTCAAGCTGATCTTCATTGGCCCCCAGGTCGATCAACAGATCATATATTTCGTCCAGCACTTCATAGGGTCTGGCATCTTTCCGATCGATTTTGTTGATGACCACCAGGATTTTAAGTTGAGCGTCCAGGGCTTTTTTCAGCACAAAACGGGTCTGGGGTAGCGGCCCTTCGGATGCGTCCACCAGCAGGATGGCACCGTCCGCCATGCTGAGAGCACGTTCCACTTCTCCGCCGAAGTCCGCGTGTCCGGGTGTATCGATAATATTGATCCGAACCCCCTTCCATTTGACCGAACAGTTTTTGGCGGCAATGGTGATGCCACGCTCTTTTTCCAACTCCATGGTGTCCATGAGCCGTTCTTCCACCTTCTGGTTGCTTCGGAAGAGGCCGCTCTGGCGGAACAGACCATCCACAAGGGTGGTTTTTCCATGGTCCACGTGGGCGATGATGGCAACATTTCTGAGGTTCTCATTGATTAATTTTTGCGACATGGTTTTACGGGCTCCAGTGTGGTCATTTGAACAAGCCGGTATTGTAAGCATCTTGAATGCATTTACAAGCGTCTGAACCGGGTCTTTCGGATTGTTAAACTTCCTTGACCTTCAGGCGATGGGTGGATATCTTTCACTTTAAGCTGTTTCTGGCTTTTTCTTCCAAAAGAAAGGAAACCGACATGTTTGACAAGGTGGGTAATTTCCCGTTTAGGAGCGTTCTCAGTTTTTCCGGCCTCATCGATTTCTGGCGGCAGCTTTTGACGAAGGATGGCGGTGTGGATGAAGCCATCCTGAAAGCCGTGGAAAAAGAATTGAAAAATGCGCCGGAAATGTTTGAGCCCATTGTGGATATGCAGGTGCTGGAAAAAAATAGAAGCCTCATTGATATGCTCATGAGCCTGGTGTTTCCCCCTGCGTTCAGTGATCAGGACTACGCGGCGGCATTTGTCCCTTTTCAGAATGAGACCGTTTTTGTGAGTCCCAGTTTCAAGCGGCTGTGGCCTTCACAGAATTGTGTGGATTTTGGAAATCTGACAAACCTGGATCCTGAGCAATGGGCTATGGGCCGGATTGTAAAGGGTTGTTCCCTGATTCTCGAAACCTTTTATGACATGGCGTTTTCCCTCGATTATCCGCTGATTGTTACCGTTCAGGATCCCGGCACCCATTTGAATCGATTCTTGAACATCTCTTTTGATCCCCGGTTTGTGGAGATTCGGAAGACCGGGAAATTGAAACCGTTATCTGATGCGGATAGAGAATGGATCCTGTCAGATGGTCACGACCCCGCCCGTTGGATGGAAATTCTACCGCCCGACCGTTTTCTTTTTCAGGGATTCGGCGTGTGTCGGGCCGTGGATGTGACGGACCAGGAAGTCTTGTCATCCCTTAAACGGGATTTGATTGAAAAGGAGTCTATCTTTTCTTCAGAAGGATTTTCAAAACTTCATGAGAAACTTTGTATTTATCTGGGTCAACCGGATTTGATTATGGATCTGGCCGCCTTTCAGGGTGAAGAAGTGTTGATTTTAAATCCCGACCACCAAATGGACCATGAATGCGAGAAAGGCTGTATTTATGCGGACTCGGAGCATCACATGAAGGAAGACTTTAAGGGGTCACTTTTTTCTGAAGTGGTTGAAAAAGGGCAACGACAGATTATTCGGGATTTGCATCAGTATCCTGGGAAAACCCCGTTGGAAGAGCATATGATCGAAAAGGGCGTAAGAAGTCTTTTTGTAGCCCCCCTTTTTTATCAGGACCGGCTTCTGGGAACTTTTTCGGTCAAATCTCCGCACCCGGATGCGTTCAGCATGCTGGACGTCATGAAGCTTCAGGAGATTACCCCGCTTTTTTCAATGGCCATCAACCGGGGCATGGAAGAATTGAACCACCGGGTGCAGGCTATTATCAAAGAGAAATGCACGGCCATTCATCCTTCGGTGGAATGGCGTTTTCACCAGGCCGCGATTAATTTCATGGGCCAGGACCGGGAAATGGTGACGGAACTGGAACCGATCCTGTTCCCCAATGTGTACCCCCTCTACGGGGTTTCCGACATCAGGGATTCCAGCGATTACCGCAACACGGCCCTTCAGTCGGATCTGGTGGAACAGTTTGAAATGGTTCAGGAGATTATTCTGCTGGCTCAGGAGAAGAAGCCTCTCCCAATTCTGGATGCCCTGAACCACCAGATTCAGAGGAACATTGAGGAGGTTAAAGATAGCCTCAATTCCGGGGATGAGGTGGCCAAGGCCGATTTTATTCGCAAAGAAATCGAACCGGTATTGGACCACCTGATGGAAGCTGACTCCGGTATTCGGGAACCGATTGAGACCTATCGCGCGGCTCTTGAGCCGTCAATGGGCGCACTCTACAAGAAGCGGAAGGATTTCGAGGAGAGCATTTTCAGGATCAATGAAGCCATCAGCGTGTACCTGGATGAGGAGGAAGAGACCGCCCAGTCTTTTTTCCCCCATTATTTTGAAAAGATGAAAACCGACGGGGTGGATCACACCATCTACATCGGCGCCTCCATGGTGGAGGACCTGAAATTTGATATGCTTTATCTCAAAAACCTGCGGCTGTGGCAGCTCATGGTCATGTGCGGTGTGGCATGGCGGACGGAGGACCTGAAGGCCACTTCCAAAATGCCCCTTGAGGCTGCGCATTTAATTCTGGTCCAGGACACCCCTCTTTCCATCCGCTTTCGTCCTGACGAGAGACGTTTTGATGTGGACGGGGCCTATGACATTCGCCACGAAATCATCAAGAAGCGCATCGACAAAGCGGTGATCAAAGGGAGCGGTGAGCGTTTAACCCAGCCCGGAAAAATCGCCATCGTTTATTCCCATGGGCGGGAAATGCGAGAATATCTAAAATATATCGATTACCTGCAGGAGGAAAACTACCTGGAGAAAGAAATCGAAAAACTGGAATTACAGAACCTTCAGGGTGTATACGGCCTGCACGCCCTCCGGGTGACGGTCAATATGGCGGCGGCGAGGAAACGACCGTTTGTGGCGCCTGAATCCGTGAGGGAGGGTGTTAAGACCCTTTAGATCCCCAACCATGAACGCTGATAATAATACCACTCCCCAAATCCCGCCATTCATCCCGACCACCCGAAAAGAGGTGTCCGATCTAGGTTGGCGCTCTTTGGATGTGATCCTGGTGACCGGGGATACTTACGTGGATTCCCCTCACATGGGGGTAGCCGTCATCGGACGGGTGCTGATGGATGAAGGTTATCGGGTCGGTATCATCGCCCAGCCGGATATTCACAGCCATGGGGATATTACGCGATTGGGTGCGCCGGAACTTTTTTGGGGGGTGACCGCCGGAGCCGTGGATTCCCTTGTTGCCAACTATACGGCTTCGGGAAAACGTCGTAAACGGGACGACCTGACGCCGGGGGGGGTAAACTCTCAACGTCCTGACCGGGCTGTCATCATCTACAGCAACCTCATCCGTCGGTATTTCAAGAATCAGCCCTATATTATCTTAGGGGGGATTGAGGCCAGTCTGAGGCGCATATCCCATTATGATGCCGGGTCGAACCGAGTGAGACGATCAATTCTGTTTGATGCCAAAGCCGATGTGCTGGTGTATGGCATGGGTGAGAGCAGCGTGGTGGCGCTGGCTCAAAAACGTCGGGAGGGTTTGTCCCTGAGGGGAATTCGCGGTATCTGTTACATCAGCCGGGATATTCCCACGCCCGATTCTCAATTCCCGTCTCCGGACCTGGTACTTCCCCCACACGATGACGTGTTGAAAGACCTGGGACAATTTGCCCGCATGTTCAAGGCTTTTTACGAAAATGCGGACCCTATCACCAGCAAACGGCTTTATCAGAAACAGGATACACGCTACCTGGTGCAGAACCCTCCCGCGTTGCCCCTTTCCCAGCAGGCCCTTGACCGGGTTTACGAACTCCCCTACGCCAGGGATATCCACCCCTTTTACGGAAAAAAGGGAAAGGTTCTGGCCCTGGATACCATTCGGTTTTCCCTGACCACCCACCGGGGGTGTTATGGAGAGTGCCGGTTCTGCGCCATTACGGTTCACCAGGGTCGGCATGTTTCGTCCCGCAGCGAGGCGTCTATTCTGCGTGAAGCGCGTGGATTTTTGAAGCATCCCCGTTTTAAGGGGATTATTTCCAATGTGGGCGGAGCAACGGCCAATATGTACGGCTTTGAGTGCGGGCTTAAAAAGAAACAAGGGGCGTGCAAGGACAAGGGATGTCTTTTTCCCGAACCGTGCAAAGATCTGCCGGTCCATCATGGCCGACAGATGCATCTGTTAAAAGCCCTGTCTCAATTGGATGGCGTGCGAAAGGTTTTTGTGGGGTCGGGTATCCGGTACGATTTGATTCTTGGGGACCGTAAGATGGGCAGGAAATATCTGGAAGAGATTTTGCGGCATCATGTATCCGGGCAGCTTAAAATTGCACCGGAGCATGTTTCCGGTGCGGTGTTGAATCTCATGGGAAAACCGGGGGGGCAAGGCCTTGAAAAATTTGTCGGGCTCTTCGACGGGCTGAAACGAAAAATCGGCGGAAAATTCTTTCTGACCTACTATCTCATGGCGGCTCACCCCGGATGTACCATGGGGCACATGCATGCCCTTCGAAAGTTCGCCACGAAAACCTTACACCTCCTGCCCGAGCAGGTGCAGATTTTTACGCCCACACCCGCCACCTATTCAACCCTTATGTATTATACCAAGCGGGATCCTTTTACAGGGCAAAAGATTTTTGTTGAAAAGAACCTCAAAGGAAAAGAAGCCCAGAAGCGGGTCATTACCGGTCAGCGTCACCCATAGAAAAGATACTTCGTCATGAACGCCTTTTGCTAAAAAATGCTAAAATACGGGAATTTGGAAGGAGAAAAAAATGGTTGATTTCAGTTACCAGGAGATGTTTCCCCTGGGAGAGGATACCACCCGGTATCGTCTCCTAAGTCAAGATCATGTTTCCACAACCTCTTTTGAAGGAAAAGAGATCCTCAAAATTGAACCCCGGGCGCTGACGCTTTTGACGGAAACGGCGTTTCGGGACGTCGCCCATTTATTGCGGCCGGCGCACCTTGAAAAACTGGCCGCCATTTTAGACGACCCGGAAGCCTCCAAGAATGACCGGCTGGTTGCCCTGGAGCTGGTCAAAAATGCCGTCATTTCAGCGGAGATGGAATTTCCCATGTGCCAGGATACCGGAACGGCCGTTATCATGGGCAAAAAAGGCCAGCAGGTGTGGGCTGATTTCGATGAAAGCGAGGCCATTAGCAAAGGGGTGTTCAACGCCTATGTCAAAAACAATCTGCGGTATTCCCAGAACGCTCCTTTGAGCATGTTTGAGGAAAAAAACACCGGCTGCAATCTTCCGGCCCAGATCGATTTGTATGCCACAACGGGTGATAGCTATAACTTTCTGTTTGTGGCCAAGGGCGGTGGAAGCGCCAATAAAGTCTACCTCTACCAGGAAACCAAGGCTGTTTTAAATCCGGATACGCTCAATAAATATCTGTTGGAAAAAATGAAAACCCTGGGTACGGCAGCCTGTCCGCCCTATCATCTGGCGTTTGCCATCGGCGGGACGTCGGCGGAATTGAACCTGAAAACCGTCAAGCTGGCCAGTACCGGTTATCTGGATAACCTGCCGACCAGCGGGTCACCGGGCGGCCGCGCTTTCAGAGACATTGAATTGGAAGAGGAGATTCTGGAAATGTCCCGGGAGACCGGCATCGGCGCTCAGTTCGGCGGCAAGTATTTCTGTCTGGATGTTCGGGTCATTCGAATGCCCCGCCACGGGGCTTCCTGCCCCATCGGAATGGGCGTCAGTTGCAGTGCGGACCGCAACGTCAAAGGGAAAATCGACCGGAACGGGATTTTCCTGGAGCAGCTTGAAACCGAGCCCGCCAAATATCTGCCCTCCCTTGATGGCGCCTTTGAAGATGCCGTGCGGATTGATCTGAACCGGCCCATGGATGAGATACGGGCCATCGTGGCGCAATACCCTGTGGCCACTCCCCTGTTGCTCACCGGAAAAATTGTGGTGGGCCGGGATATCGCCCATGCCAAGCTCAAGGAGCGCCTGGATGCCGGTGAAGATTTACCGCAGTATATCAAAGACCACATCATTTACTATGCGGGGCCGGCCAAAACGCCCGAAGGATATGCGTCCGGTTCTTTCGGCCCCACAACGGCTGCGCGCATGGATCCCTATGTTCCCGTTTTCCAGAAACGGGGCGGATCCATGGTGATGCTGGCCAAAGGGAATCGTTCCCGGCAGGTGACCGATGCGTGCAAGGAGTATGGCGGATTCTATCTGGGATCCATCGGTGGACCTGCTGCGCGTCTCGGGAAAGAGTGCATCACCCATGTGAAAGTGCTTGAATATCCGGAACTGGGCATGGAAGCCATCTTTGAGATCACGGTCAAGGATTTTCCCGCTTTTATCCTGGTTGATGACAAGGGTAACGATTTTTTTGAAAACCTTTTGTAAACCTTTTGCGGAGGAGGAGAGGGAAAATCCCGAAAAGACCTGGGTGTCATCCAGGATGCGGTCGAAATGTTCGGTTCCGGGCGGCAACGGACTGGAATGAAGTGGTGCTGAGCTATTGGGTGGGACAGGGGTGTAATTGAAGGATTGATACCCACAGGTTGCTTTTTGTAACCATGGGTGTTACAATGTAACCATGATAAAGAGTTTCCGCGATAATTGGCCGCGAGATTTTTTCTTGAACGACATTCAGTCCAAGAAAATATCGGCTGTCATCCGTTCCCGAGTATTCAGGAAGTTACAGTTGCTGGATGATGCAACGTGTGACGCTGATTTGAGGAGCCCGCCCGGCAATCATTTTGAAAAGTTATCAGGACAGCTAAAGGGGAAATGCGCCATACGCGTCAATAATCAATGGCGTGCAGTTTTTGTTTGGGATGATAAACGGGGTGAGGCGGATGGCATTTATCTTGATAATCATACCTACAAATGAGGTGTAAAATGATTTTAACCAAGCGTCAACCTGTCAGTGTTGGTGAAATGATCATTGAGGAATTTATAGCGCCTTTGGGGATTACGCAGGGGCAACTGGCTTCTGCGATGGGCGTTAGTCGAAGGACTGTCAATGAACTTTGCACCGGTAAGAGATCCGTCACCGTTGACACTGCATTAATGTTGTCGAAAGTATTTGGCAATACGCCGAATTTTTGGCTAAACCTGCAGCAGCGAAACGATATATGGGCTGCATTGCATTCTCCGAAGCGAATGGCAAGAATCGAAAACGCTATGCCGATCCGTGAAGCGGTAGCGTAAGTGGGAGGGTCGGGATCGATGCCCCTTGTGCCACGCCCCCCTCGTTCCCACGCTCTGCGTGGGAACAAGCGTACGGCGGATTCTATTTGGGATCCATCGGCGGTCCCGCGGCGCGTCTCGGGAAAGAGTGCATCACCCATGTGAAAGTGCTTGAATATCCGGAACTGGGCATGGAAGCCATCTATGAGATCACGGTCAAGGATTTTCCCGCTTTTATCCTGGTTGATGACAAGGGCAACGATTTTTTTGAAGACCTCTTGTAAACCTTTTGCGGAAGAGGAGGGGGGCAGGTCTTCATTCTTGACAGAGTATATTCGTGAGCGAAGAATCAAGACCTGACCCCGGATTTCTATGTACGTCCCGATCTATGGGAATATTAGACTAAATCAACGATAGATTTTCGTACCACCAGGTGGCTACAATGAATGATGAAAAATATCAAGCGGCAAAAAGCAGAGTGAAAGAATTAAAAGACTTCTATAGAAATTTGCTTACCTACGCTGGCGTCAATATCCTCCTTATAATTATCAATCTAGTTACAAGCCCTGGAAGTTTATGGTTTTATTGGGTAACTATTTTCTGGGGGATTGGGATTGTTCTTCATGGCTCAAAAGTTTTTTTAATTAAGGATAAATTCTTTGGTAAAGAATGGGAGGAAAAAAAGATAAAGGAAATGATGAAAAAAGAAAACAATTCCAAATGATAAAATCAACACCTTATATCATGACCCCTGTATTCCGGGGACAGTATATGTATTTTTTTTGTCAACTATTTTTTGTGGAGAAAAAACATTAATAGATATACTGTCCCCCGAATTAACCGAAGAGATATCTGCCAAAGCAATGTTTTACGTCGAGCAACATTTTCTAAGTCATTCAATGCAATTGGCAGATGCGCTCATCGGAGCCACGGCAATTGCTTATGGTAATCCTGTTCTCACGGGGAACGATAAACATTACAAAGTTTTGAAAGACTTGAAAATCAAAAGATTCAGGCCATAATATCTTGTAATAAGGTAACAAAACAGCGAACAAAGCGCTGGAGATGGACAGGGCAGGTCGTGCTGCTTTTGGAAGGCGGTATTTGACCGGTAGTTTTTACCTTTATCATAGTTGTGAGGCCATCGATGCCTTTTCTCTTGTTCCCCTGTTCTTGGCACCAGTCGTTCCCATACAAAAATGGGTAATGAATGAGAAAGGTTTTCAGAAGGATGACCCCTTTGAAACCAACAACGAGAAGGGAGTTCATGATTGCGGCAGCCAGACGGGGTATGGACCTGGCAATATTGAGTATGATACCCTTGACGGGGTGTGCCCATGCACAAACGCCTCAGGAGAATTCTGCGGCCACAAACAATGATATGACCTTAGAACAGATTGCCCGGCAAAAACGCCACCACGGAAAGGACCGTTTCATCAATCCTTTCACTCCTTCGGGTAAAAAAGGGTTTTCGGATTTCTTGAAATGGAAACTCTTTTCGGAAAACCATTTCAGGGAGCAGTATGCGGATGAACCGGTAACCCCGGTCAAAATTGACTGGAAACCCATTATGGCCCACAAAGGGCTTTCCGTCACCTTCATCAATCACGCTTCCGTACTCATACGGGATGCGGGTGTGTCGATTCTGGTGGACCCGGTATTTTTCGGTCTGTTCCCCATTTTTAAAAATTTCACGCCCATTGAATTTGAAATCGACACCATGCCGCAGCCCGACCATGTGTTGATCACCCACGGCCATTATGACCATCTGGATAAGGATACCCTGTCTGTTTTTGATCCAAAGACCCATGTGGTTTCACCTCTGGGCTATGATTCTGTCTTTTCATCCATCGGCATGAAAAATCGCACGAAGCTGGACTGGTTTGATGCCTTTGACGACGGAGAGCGTCAGATTATTCTGCTCCCCTGCAACCACTGGACCATGCGCAACCCCATCGTTGGGCCGAATCGCAACCTGTGGGGAAGCTATCTCATCAAGACCGCATCAGGTCCCACCATCTTCATCAGCGGGGATACCGCCTATTTCCAAGGGTTCAAGGAGATTGGCGAGCAATATGACATCGACCTGGCTATTTTAAGTGTGGGGGCCTATGAGCCGCGCTGGTTCATGAATCAAAGCCATATGAACCCGGCCGAAACGGTTCAAGCCATGCAGGATCTAAAGGCGAAAAAGATGTTTATCGTCCATTGGGGGACTTTCCGGCTGGGAGATGAACCGGTGCATGTACCGCCTGTAGATGTAAGGCGTGAGTTTCAAAAGGCAAATATGACGGAGAGATTCCTGGATCTGAAGCACGGTGATACGCTTTATTTCTAAATCCGGGAATTCCGTATGGCGCGACGTCTTTCGAGGGGAAACCTCAGGGTAAAGCTGGCCCCCCGGCCTTCTTCTGAACGAACTTTGATGCTTCCCCCGTGACGTTCCACGATCCGCTTGACAACCGAAAGGTCTATTCCCGCGCCGTCTGCTTTGGTGCTGAAAAACGGATTAAAAATAAACGGAAGGTCCTCGGAAGAGATGCCCCGGCCGGTGTCGGAAAAAGCTATTTTATAGTGATTTTCATTTGTTACGCCATGAACCACAATGCTTCCACCACCGGGCATTGCGTCCAGAGCGTTTTCAATTAAAATAGAAAAAATCCTGATAATGAGTTCCCCGTCGAGTTTCAAAGTGGCCCGGTCCACAAGGGTCTTTAAATCAATTTTCCGTTTTTCAAGAACGGAGAGATAAGGTTGGACCCCCTTTTCGATGATGGCCCTCATATCTTCCATCCTGAAAGAGGGCTTTGGCAATTTCGCCAGAAGCTCAACCTTCCTGACGATGATTTCGATCTTTTTGACATTACGGATGATCCGATCATAATACTCGGCGTGTTCAGGGACGGCGTTACATTTATCAGACAGCCGTTTAACAAATCCGCCGATGCCCACCAATGGATTCCTGAGCTCATGGGCTACCCCGTTGGCCACCTTTACCAGATCTTCGTAATTGGTTTCGGCCGAGGTGATTTCAAGCTGTTTCTGAGCGTGAATGTCCCTGATACAAACAAAATTCAAGGATTTTCCCAGGCGGTGGTCATCAAAGGGTCGTAACGTAATGAAAGCGAAAAAACGGACCTTGTCATTTTTCACCAGAAGGACTTCCCCCTGAAACGACTCGCCTTTCCGGGTCAGTTCCAGTAAATTTGGATAGAAATAGGTCAGATCTTCAGGGGTAAAGATAAGTGACAGATTTTTATTGTTAAGTTCATGGGGGGCATAGCCGAGGATCGCCTCAGCGGCCTCATTGGCCATCAAGATATTCCCCTCCCCGTCCGTGACGAGAATGACCTCTTGAAAGCAGGCCATCAGGTTTCGCAGAAAAAGTGGAGAATCGTGGCAGGCTTCCAGTAGTTCCATGGCTCAAAACCTCCTGGTCGGTTCCCCTTACGTGGGTATAAAATCTATCCTTCCGGACGAGCGGGTCGTCTTTCTGAAACCGCTGTTCATTATAACGGCATTTATGTCCGCTCAGCAATATTTTTTTCACGAACGGAAAAAAGGGTTTACGGTTGCGTTCGACGGCAAGTGTGAATAATATATCATTTCGTGTCCACCCGGGGGGTGCTTTTTTCGAACCGGAGGTTGTACGCGGACGGTGATTCCGGCTTCGGGCGGGAAAAGAGGGCACTTTCTTGACAGAACATATCCAAAACTGGGTGCAGTTAACGTCCATGCAGATGGTGGTCTTTGCCGGAGTCGTTTTCGTGGCCGGTATGGTGCGCGGATTTTCGGGGTTTGCGCTTTCCGCCCTTATTATGGCGAGTGTGGCGCTGATCCTTTCACCCTTGGAGTTGATCCCCATCTGCTGTATTCTTGAAACCACCGCCAGTCTCATCATGTTTCGCGGCGGCCTTCGGGATGCGGATATGAAAATTGTCTGGGGGCTGTCAATCGGTTCCGTGATTGGTTTTCCCATGGGCCTGTACGCCACTACAGCGCTTCCGGTTGAAACCTCCAAGCTTGTGGTTCTGTGCATCATTCTCGGTCTGGCAATTGCGCTGCTGCTCCGCGCAAGCCCCAGGTTTTTGGCCCGCACATCCGGTCTGTATGCATCCGGCGTCACCGCAGGGGTTGTTACGGGTCTCGCCCACGTGGGCGGTATGGTGGTGGCCCTGTATGTGCTGGCGCGAGAAGCACCGGTCAGGACAATGCGTGCGTCGTTGGTGATGTTTCTGGTGATCACCACGGTCACGACCCTGGTGTATCTGTTTGGTTTTGGGGTGATGAATAAACTTGCCATCATCCGTGCCTTGCTTCTGACACCTTTTGTGACGGCCGGTGTGCTGGTTGGGAGCGCCATGTTCCGGCCTTCCCTTGAGGCCGCGTATAAGAAATTCTGTCTCGGACTGCTGATCTTCCTGGCATTTTCCGGGTTGTTACGGCTGTTGTTTTAAAGGCCTGCGCGGCGTATTGGCATTTTTGTTGTGCTTTGTCGCTGCCGGCGAGTTGCTTGTTGTGCATATGAGGGGATAGTGAGGACTTTTATTTGTTACACATATTTATAGATGCCGATGCGTGCCCGGTGAAACAGGAGGTGTATCGCGTGGCAGGCCGATATGGCCTCCATGTCACATTGGTGGCCAACTCCTGGATGCGGGTTCCCAATGAACCATGGATAGCGCTTAAAGTTGTCGGTGACGGATTGGACGCGGCCGATGATTGGATTGCTGAACATGCGCAACCCTTAGACATCGTGATTACCGCTGATGTTCCCCTTGCGAGCCGCTGTGTGAAGGCAGGGGCACGTGTAATGGGTCCGACCGGAAAGCCTTTTACCCAAGACAACATCGGTCAGGCTGTTGCGACCCGGGACCTGTTGTCGGAACTCCGTTCCATGGGAGAAATAACAGGCGGGCCGCCACCGCTTAAAAAACGTGACAAATCAAATTTTCTTCAAAGGCTCGACGATGTGATTCAATCAATCCATCGTGAGCATCGGTCCAATTCCTGATTCTTGACATTGACTAAAGGTGCAAGGAAATGAACGGAAAAAAATGCAAACCTCTGTCTTGTTTTGTGAAAATGTTTCTATGGGCAATTCTCTTGGGTTTTTCTTTTTCCGGGGTCGCTTTTTCAAAAGGCCCCGCATTACCTGGAAACACCACCATTACCCCCGCCTTCGCACCCCCTTGCAGTTCAAACGGCACCTGCCGGGAATTGGATACTTGTGCGGATGTGGACTTTGGGCAGTGTAAAGCCTTTAAAGGGATTCCGGGTTTGCAGCGGGTGCTTTCGGGTTCCTTCGGTTCTTTAGGTTTTCGTGCCCAGACCGTGAACAGCAAAGATAAAAAGCCGGTTTCCCTGTGGCACCATGTGCCGCTGATCATATCCGACGATGAAAAGGGTTTTGTGGTGAACGCATTTTTTGAAATCAGCCGCGGTACCCAAGCCAAGGTTGAATTGAACAAATGGGAGCCCCACAACCCCATGTGGCAGGACCGCAAAAAGGTCAAAGATCAGAACTTCAAGCGGCCCCGGTACTATGCCTGGTCTCCTGCGCCGGGAAATTACGGGGCATTGCCGCGAACCTGGGAAAACGTCCTTGAAGAGGATCCCATCACCGGATTCCCGGGAGATGCGGATCCCATTGATGTCATCGATGTGGGGTCCGCGCCATCCCCTCTGGGATTGGTGTATCAGGTGAGAGTGATCGGTGCTCTGGGGATGATTGACGGTACCGATCTTGAGACCGACTGGAAAATCTATGTGATCAATATCAAAGATCCAAGGGCTGAAAAAATAAAAGATATTTCGGATGTGCCTCAGGAAATCAAAAATCGATGGGGGATCTTCTGGCGGTTTTACAAAACCGCAAAGGGCCTGGATGAGAATTTTTTTTACGATCCCGAATCCGTCAGGAAAGTCAATGCCGATCCGGTGTGGCTGGGGGCAAAGGAAGCACGGAAAATTGTGTTGGACTCTGCCGCCGCATACCGGAAGCTCGTTTTAAAGTGCCTCAACCGGAAGGTCAAAAAACCGTACTGGGTACCCGGATGTTCTCCATAAATTCTCTCCCAGGGAACGGAAACAGGTTGCAGGTTTGACAATACCGTTATTTCAGTGAATCCAATCAATGAGTCAATTGGAATGATTCTGGTTTCTCCTCTTTTGCTTGACACCCAACAGCTAAACAGATAAACCTGTCCCTAAATTTTCTCGAACAGCCGGCAGCTGGCGGTCAACGTTTTGCCAGTTGTGGAAGCAGCTTTTCGAGGCGCCAGGAGTTCAGTATCCACATGAAAAGGAGGAGAAAATTGCTATGAAATTGAAAAGGTTAATCAGCTTCGCCCTCGGTTTACTTCTGATAATGGCAGCAGGTCCGGTTCTGGCAAAGAAGACCGTTGAAGTGGCTTTTATCGGCCCTTTGACTGGCGGTGTCTCCGCCATCGGCGTGGGGGGAAGGAACTCGGCTGACCTTGCGGTAAAGCTGAGAAATGCAGACCCCAAAGCCAAGTACCATTATGAGCTGGTGGTCCTGGATGATGAGTGTAAGCCTAACGCAGGTGTTCAAGTGGCTACCAAGGCGGCCGCCAACAAAAAGATCATTGCCGCCGCGACCCAATATTGCTCCGTGGTGGCGCTGGCCTCCGTGGATGTTTACCACAAATTCGGTCTGCCGGTTGTGGTCTGGGGGGCAGTCCATCCGGACATTACCTACGGAAACAACTACAAAGAGGTTCACCGGATCAACGGTACCATGATCAATCAGAATGAAGTTGCCGCGAAGTTCATCACGGGCCTGGGATATAAGACCTGGGTGACGCTCTATGATACCACTGACTACGGCAAGGGTATGAACGAATACTTCACCAAATACCTCAAAGAGAACGGCGGAAAAATTCTGGGCAGCTTTGGTGTAACTTCCGATCAACAGGACTTTACCGCTGAACTCACCCAGGCCAAGAAGCTCAACCCGGACATTATCTGGTTTGGCGGGCTGACGCCCTTGGGCGTGCGGATTCGATTGCAGATGGAGAAACTGGGGCTCACCAGCCAGTTTCAGAGCTGTTCAGGTATTATTTCCGATGCGTTTATCACGGGAACAGGCAACCTGGGTGAAGGGACCATCGCTTTCAGGGAAGGTGAGCCTGTAGAGAATCTTCCGGGCGGAAAATGGTTTCTGGAGGAATACGGCAAGGCTGGATATAAAGAGGCGCCGGACGCATTTGGTCCCTTTGCCTTTGCCGCCATGAACCTGATCCTGGATGTTATTGAAGAGGTCGGCCCCAGCCGAAAGGCGGTGGTGAAGCGAATGGAAAACATCAAGGGTTATGAGGCCATTGTGGGTTCCGTGACCTTCGATGAACACGGTCAGAACACTTCTCCCGCCATTACCAAATATGTGGTCCAGGACGGAAAGTGGGTGCCGTGGCAGAATTCCGAATACGCAAGCGGCAAACGCAAACTGAAAAGACGCTAACCTAGCCTGAACCAACCGGTGGAGCGGGAAAACCAACCCGCTCCACACAGCCGGTTTTCTATCTGAATATATGGACTAATCCCTGATGGACATTGGACTGATCGCCCAGCATATTGTGAATGGACTGATGCTGGGGTTGATATACTCGTTGGTGGCGGTGGGGTTCACCCTTTTTTTCGGTGTGCTGGACGTCATCAAGTTTTCCCACGGAGATATGCTGACTTGGGGTGTTTTCACGGCATTTTCAGCCTATCTCGGTTTAGCACTGGTGGGTTTTTCCTCTCCCTGGTTCATTCTCGCCATCGTGGCCCTGTTTGCCATGGCGGCCATCGGTTTCTTAGGAGCGGTCATTGCCAAAGTCTTGATCATCCCTTTGAAGGGGGCGCCGCCGCTTAACACCCTGTTGATTACCCTCATGCTGGGGACCGTGCTCAGGGAGTCCATCCGCCTGTTCTACCCCGACGGCGCCAACCCCAAACATTTCCCGGCCCTCTTGCCCGATTGGAGTCATTCCTGGGGACATTTCACATTACGGTTTGACAACGCCGCCATGTTCATTGCCGGCATCTTGATGATCATGCTGGTGCAAATCATCATCAAACGCACCAAACTGGGGATGGCCATTCGTGCGGTGAGTCAGGACGAGGAAACAGCCCGAATCATGGGGATCAATTTCAACATGGTCGTGTATGTTACCTTTGCCATCGGAAGCGGCCTGGCGGCCTTTGCCGGCGTTATCTATGGTCTGTATTATAATGAATTGAGTTTTAATATGGGGTTGCTCCTGGGGGCCATCGGCTTTTCCGCTGCCGCCGTTGGCGGTTTTGGAAACATTTATGGCGCCATCGTAGGGGGATTCCTGTTTGCCCTGTTGCAGACCATTGGCGCTGCGGCATTGCCTTTCGCCAGTGCATACAAGGATGTTTTTGCCTTTGGTGTGGTTATTGTCCTGATCGCTATCAAACCCACTGGTCTTCTGGGCGAAAAAGAAACGGAAAGAGTCTAAACGAATGTCTGAGTCAATAAGGAAACGAACTTCCTTTTTCCCCGCTCTCCTTGCGGTGCTGGCGGGCGCCGTCTATATGGTGTTTTTCCTGGCGGGCGAATCGCAGATGGTGATTTTCGGGCTCCTTCTGGGAGCGGGGCTCGTTGTGACGGCGTTTAAGTATCTGCGGGTCCTGGACGTTGTGGGAGAGAGCGCAAAGGACCACCAGCGTGCTTTTTCCATCGCTGTGATTGCCGGGGTTATGGCCGTAAGCCTTTATTTCTACGATGATCCCTTTGTACTCTTTTTAGTGGGTACGGTCCTGGTCTACGTCCTCACCTGCCTGGGTCTGAATATCCAATTCGGATTCGTGGGGGTATTGAATTTCGCGGGTGCCTCCTTTTTCGGGGTCGGGTGTTATACGGCGGCCATTCTGACCAAAAATACGGGCGTACCCCATCTGGCGGTTATCTTTTTGGGCGGCTTGATGGCGGCGCTTCTGGGCTTCGTCGTCCTGATCCCGGTTCTAAAGACAAGGGGGCACTACGCGGCGCTGGTGACCATCGCGTTCGCGCTGTTGTTCAAGACGTTTCTCGAGGTGAACGATACCCTTGGCGGGCCACAGGGGTTGAAATGCGGCGCGTTGAACCTGTTCGGCTGGGATTTCAACCGGGATATTGTGATCGGTTCCTTTGAGGGGTGCTTTTATCTGGGGTATATTGCTGTTATCTTGCTGCTGCTTATTTTTGGCTTTATTCTGGCACGCCGCATGGAAGACTCCTGGGTAGGGCTCAACATGGACGCGGTACGTCTGGACGAAACGGTGAGTGCCTGTTTTGGGCAATCCATCCCCCGGTGGAAGATTACGGCCTTTACCATCGGAAATTTCTACTGCGGGGTGGCGGGTGCTTTTTACGCCATGATGCTCGGGTACATTGCGCCAACCAACTTTACCTTCGGAGACTCGCTGATCCTTTTGTCCATCGTGATTCTGGGAGGACTGGGCTCCATGTGGGGGACAGTGGTAGCGACGGTCATCGTGATCCTCATTCCGGAAAAATTCCAGGTCCTGCAGGAGTATCGCTTTTTGCTGTTCTCTGCTCTGGTGATCGCCATCCTGCTATTCCGACCCCAGGGTCTGCTGCCGCGTCCCTTGCGCAGCTATATTACGCTGAAATAAGACATGGTCAAATCGTTGAGACGGTAAGGATTCACATTGCAGAACGTATTGTTGAATATCTCAAAGCTTGGAAAAAATTTTGGTGGCGTAACGGCCCTGGTCGATCTGGACCTGGATGTGGCGCGGAATCGGATCCTCGGCCTCATTGGACCCAACGGAAGCGGTAAAACCACTTTTTTCAATGTGGTGACCGGCATTTATCCCACCACGTCCGGAAAGGTGGCCTTTGAGGGTGAGGACATTACCAACTTTTCCCCCCAGAAAGTTTATAGAGCAGGCGTTGCCCGAACATTTCAACGATCCCGTCTCCTTCTGCCGCTCTCCATCATGGACAACATCACCCTGGGTGATCACAACCAGCTTGAAAACGGCCTCTTTTTCAACCTTTACAGAAGGCGGGCGCTGGCTGCCCAGTACCGGGAGATCCGGGACAAAAGCCGGGATCTCATTACCATCTTCGACCCCGATCTGGCCGATAAACTTTTTGAGCCGGTGGTCAACCTGCCCATGATTTCCCGTCGTCGCATCGAGATCTGCAGAGCTCTGATCTCCAATCCGAAACTGCTGCTGTTGGATGAACCGTCAGCGGGCATGACCCATGAGGAAACCTTCCGTTTGATTGATGATATCCTTCATATCAAGGAAAAAATTGAAGACCTCACCGTCATCATTATTGAACATGAGATGTCGGTTATGGAGCGCATTACCGATTACTGTGCGGTGCTCAATTTTGGCAAGAAAATATGTGAGGGAACCTACCAGGAGATTGCCTCCGATGCGGAGGTTCAACAGGCTTATCTGGGGGTGGACTGATGGAAGGACAGGTTTTATCATTGAGTGTCCAGGGTATTTATACCGCCTATGACCGGGCAGATGTGCTGGAGGACCTTTCCCTGGAAGTGCTTGAGGGTACCATTACGTGTCTTTTGGGGAACAATGGCTCTGGAAAGACCACCGTCATCCGTTCCATCCTGGGGTTGACCCCTCCCAGAACCGGGCGCATTGTTTTCGAGGGCGCCGATATTACGCATCTTCCCACCCACAAGATTATTCGCCAGGGGCTTGCATCCATACCGGAAGGGCGTAAGGTCTTTCCAGGTCTCACGGTGGAAGAAAATCTTCTGCTGGGGGGATATCAGGAAGATGATAAACAGGTTCTGCTTCGGCGCATGAGAAAGGTCTACCGGATCTTTCCCCTTCTCGAGAAGCGTTCCTCCCAGCTGGCCGGCACCATGAGCGGCGGTGAACAGGCCATGGTGTCCATCGGTCGGGGTTTGATGGGGGCGCCGAAATTATTGATTATTGATGAGCCTTCCCTGGGACTCTCCCCCCTGTTGGTGAAGGAAAACTTCCGTATCATTCAGGACATCCGGCAACAGAACGTTACGGTTTTTCTGGTGGAACAGAACGTGCGGCAGACCCTTGGCATTTCAGATTACGGGTACGTGCTCTCCAAAGGGGGCGTGGTGGCCGAAGGTGATGCCAAATACCTGCGCGACAACAAAGAGGTCCAGGCGGCCTATTTCGGATAGAAAATCACAAGAGGTGAAAAAATGACCCGCATCCCCGATCCCGTTGAACTGACCCAAACCCTTATCCGGATGGATACCATCAACCCTCCCGGTAACGAAGAACCCGCGGCCCGATATTTAGGTGAGCTTCTGGCCGAAGCCGGACTTGAAGTCAGCTATCCCAGACTGGGTGAAAACAGGACGGGGCTCATCGCCGTCGTGCCCGGAGAATCCTCGAAATTGCCGTTGGTGTTCACCGGTCATCTGGACACGGTTCCTATCGGCGCCGCCCCATGGGAGAGCCCTCCCCACGGCGCGGAGATTCAAAACGGCCGTCTCATGGGACGTGGATCCAGCGACATGAAGAGCGGGGTCGCGGCCATGGCCGTCACCGCCCTTCAACTGGCCCGGGAACCCAAAGGGGAGGGCGGTGTTGTTTTTGTATTCACCGCCGGGGAGGAGACGGGCAGTGAAGGCGCGTTTCAGATGAAACAAAGCGGGGTCCTGCCCGATGAAGCCGGCGCCCTTGTGGTGGCGGAACCCTCTGGCAATATCCCCCTTCTGGGCCATAAAGGGGCACTCTGGCTGGAGTGCATTGCAAAAGGAAAATCAGCACACGGTTCCATGCCGGATCTGGGAGATAATGCCATCTACAAGGCGGCGCGTGCCGCCGCCAGTCTCGAGGATTTCTTTTCTTCCGCCGAAATTCATCCACAATTGGGTAAACCCACGGTGAACGTGGGGACCTTTGCGGGCGGCAGTAAGATCAACATGGTCCCGGATTCCGCGCGCTTTCGGGTGGATCTGCGCAGCGTACCGGGTGTGGAACATGCCCGCCTGTTTGAAGATATAAAGGCGCATCTGGGTCCGGATATTAAAATTGAACGTCTCATTGATCTGCCCGGTATTTTGACGCCGTCAGATGATCCCTGGATCAAACAGGTCCTGGATATTATGGCCCGTGTTCAGGGCAGCCGGCCGGAACCGGGATATGTCAATTTTTTCACCGATGCCTCTGTTCTGACCTATGCCTTAAACACCCCCCCCACCCTGATACTGGGTCCGGGGGAACCGTCACAGGCCCACCAGACCAATGAGTACTGTGTGGTGGAAAAAATCGGCCGGGCCGTTGAATTTTACCTGGCAATCGCCAGGGATTGGGTCGGGGCTTGAAATATGAAAATGGTATTTTTTGAATTATCCCTTCCTGAGCCTGAACATCAATTCTAAGCGTTTATTCTTTTCCGATACCCTAACTTCTGATATCATTAACGAAATCTTGCACTCTGCATCCTGATTTGTGTATCCTGTGAATCGTCGCGTGTCCGAGATTCCCAGGTGGGTCTTTTCAGTCAACCATCTTCAATCCAATGGGAGAGAAGAAGCGATGGAAAAGAAAAAATTGCGAATAAGGCTACAGTATAAGATCGCAGCCCTGATGTTGTTCTTCAGCTTCCTATGTGTGGGTACCATGGGGACTTTCATGTTCATGCATGCTAAAGATCATGTTCACCAAATGGGGGAGATCATATATTCCAGTACCGTTACGGAGTGGCGAAATCACATAGAGAATTTTCTGAATCAAATTGATCATGAAATCACCCTTATTACCCATTCACCGGATATTGTAAATGTCCTCAGCACCAGGGACGGCAACGGGATTGCCCCTGAGGAAAAAAAGAGATACCGCAGGTCCATTTTAAGACTGCAGCAATCGTTCAAGAATATAGCGGAATACGACAAACAGTATATGCAAATCCGTCTCATGGATGCCTCCGGACTGGAGGTTGTCCGCGTAAATTTTGACGGTCGTAATGCCCGTATCGTTCCGAAGAATGAACTTCAGGATAAATCTAGCAGGTATTATTTTAAGGAGGCCATGAAACTGGGCCCAGGGAGAATATTCATCTCCAGGGTGGATCTCAACCGGGAGCATGGGAAAATCGAAGTCCCGTATAAACCGACCATACGGTATGCAGCCCCTGTTTATAATGAGGGCGGAAAACGCCTGGGGTTGGTGGTACTGAATGTAACGGCCTCTCTCTTTATGGGATCAAGGCCCGAGATACTGGAAAAAAAGGATATCAATGTATTCATAACGGACAGTGAGGGCTATTACCTATACAACAGCAAGAATCGCTCCAGCGAATGGGGGAGTCGGCACAATCTTGATACGGGAGAAAGCCTTTTTAAAGACTATCCCCATGCAGCAAAAAAAATGCTCTCACATGAAAAGAGTGAAATATACCTGGATCAAAGCGAGATTTTTACTTCCGTTCTGAAGTTCTCCGACAAACTTTCCTTACTGATCGGCGTTAACATACCGTTCAGTACGATCCAATCCCCCATTCATGAATTCAGAATATTTCTTCTCTATCTGATGATCGGTTCGGTGATCATCACCTGGCTGTTTACAATTGTTTTTGTGCATTTTCTGTTGAAGCCGGTCAACGCACTCAGAAAAGCCGCGAAAAGGGTGTCTGAGGGGCATTTTGAAGGGGAATTGGTAATCACAAGCCGGGATGAAATGCAGGAGCTATCCGAGGATTTCAACCGGATGCTGGAAGCCCTGAGAAAGGAAAAGCAACGGCTGGAAAGTCTCAACAGGATCGCCTATTCCCTGTCCCAATCCATTGAACTGAAAGATCTGCTGGAACAGTCAATAGATGCCGTCCTGGGACTCGACTTGTTAGATCTGAAAAATGAGGCCATGATTTTCCTCATGGACGATGTCGCTCAGGAACTTGTTCTGGTGGCATATCGGGGGCTTTCAGAAGAGCAGGCCCGATATGAGCGGAAAGTTGGCTTAAACGTCTGCCTGTGTGGCCGGGCTGCACAAGAGGGTGAAATCATTTTTTCCCCCAATTCCAAAAAAAATCCCGACCATACACAATGTTTGCCCCACATGACGGCCCACGCGGACATTGTGGTGCCGCTGATGTCCAAGAAAGCCGTGAAGGGTATCATGGTGCTCCACAAAGAAGCGGATAGGGGTTTTTCCAACCGGGACAGGGACATCCTCAAAAACATCGGGAATCAGCTGGGGATGGCCATAGAAAACGCCGCCTTGTTTAAACAGGTCCAGGATTATGGCCGTGAACTGGCAAAAAAGGTGGAGGAGCGCACCAATCAGCTGGAGACAGCCAACAGTCAACTTGAAAATGAAATCCTGGTGCGCCGACAGACCGAGGAGGAACTTGAAAAGGTATTTCACGCGACTTCCGACGGACTCATCCTGGTGGATGTGGAGTTCAATATTGTAAAGGTCAATGACACATTTCTTCACCTGTGGCAGGTTGACAGAAAATCTTTGATCGGCAAGCGATGCTGCGATTTTTTCGATGCTTCCATTTGCCATTTGAAGGCCGGGGGAGATGACACATGCAATTTAAAAAGAGCCCTTAAGGGAAAAGACTTTCTTGTGGAGGAAGTGAACGTCACATTGAAAGACGGCTCCAGAAAGGACTTCATTGAATCGGCCGCGCCCCTATACGCCGAGGACGGGTCGTTGGTGGGCATTCTGAAAGATTACAGGGATATCACGGATCAAAAACAGAAAGAGAATGCCATCCAGGACCGGCGGCGGCTTTCGGAAATGTCCGCGCGCATCGGAACCGCCCTGAACCAGAACGAAGAAAACGAGGCAATCCTCAACCATTGCTGCCGAATCCTGGTTGACGGGGTCAATGCAGCGTTTGCCCGGATCTGGACCGTGGATGACACGCAGAAGATATTGATCCTCAAAGCCAGCGCGGGGATCTACTCCCACACAGACGGAGATCACGGGCGCGTCCCCATCGGAAAATTCAAGATCGGGCGCATTGCCGGTGAGCAAAAGGAGTTGACCACCAACGACGTTTTGAACGATCCCAACATCGGGGATCCTGAATGGGCCGAAAAAGAGGGGATGGTTGCCTTTGCGGGGTACCCCCTGGTGGTGAACGACAAACTACTGGGGGTGATGGCCCTTTTCTCAAGGGAGACCTTCTCTTCATACGAGTTTTATGCGCTCTCCCTGGCAGCCGATAACATTGCCCTGGGGCTCTATCGCAAACAGTCGGAAGATCAGCTTCGCCAGTTATCCCTTGCCACCCGTCACAGTCCCGCATCCGTATTGGTAACCGACCGGGAGGGAACCATTGAATATGTGAACGCGAAATTCACGGAAATATCGGGATACAGTACGGAAGAGGCCATGGGGCGGAATCCCAGGTTGTTGAGTTCCGACACACATCCTCCGGAATTTTACAAAGAGATGTGGGATGCTATCTCTTCGGGAAAGGACTGGCACGGCGAGTTTTACAACCGAAAAAAAAGCGGAGAGTTCTATTGGGAATCGGCTTCCATTTCCCCCATTCTGAATGAAAAGGGCGAAATTACCCATTTTGTGGGGGTCAAGGAGGATATTACCGAAAAAAAGCGCATGGAGGCGGCATTAAAGAAAGCCAAAGAAGAGGCTGAAGTTGCCAACCGGGCCAAATCCGATTTTCTGGCTAACATGAGCCATGAAATCCGCACCCCCATGAATGCGGTGATGGGGATGGCTTATCTCTTGAAGAACACGGCTTTGACACCCAAACAGGAAGATTATGTTCGCAAAATCGATTTTTCTTCCAAAAACCTGTTGGAGATTATCAACGACATCCTTGATTTCTCCAAGATCGAAGCAGGGAAACTGGTGATTGAGTCTGTCAACTTTGACCTGGAGGAAGTCCTGGATAACATTGCCGGTCTGGTGGCCATCAAGGCGGAGAAAAAGGGAACCGAGATTCTCCTTTCCATCAACCACGATGTTCCGCTTTCCCTCATAGGCGATCCCATACGGCTCGGCCAGGTCCTCACCAATCTGGTGGACAATGCCATAAAGTTCACTGAAAAAGGGGAAGTCACGGTAACCGTAGAGAAAGTGGAGACCACAAGGGATCGTGTGAAACTCAGGTTTTCCGTTCAGGACACGGGTATCGGCCTCACCCGGGAAGAGATTTCCCGACTGTTTGAAGCTTTCACACAGGCCGATACGTCCACCACCCGAAAATACGGGGGCACGGGCTTGGGGTTATCCATCTGCAGACGGCTGGTTGAAATGCAGGGGGGGAAATCTCAGTTGAAAGCGATCCGGGAAAGGGGAGCACCTTCTTTTTTACCATTGCTTTCGACCTTCAAGCCAGCACCGAAACCGATCACATGAAGCTCCCGGTGGATCTCCAGGGAATACGGGCCATGGTGGTGGACGATAACCTGTCCACACGGCGTGTTTTTCAGAAATTCCTGGAAAAGCTGACTCTGGAGGTAACCTCCGTGGGTTCCGGTTCCGAAGCCCTTCGAGAACTGGAAAGGGCGGCCCGTCAAGGCGGGGAAAAACCGTATGAACTGGTACTGGTGGACTGGAAAATGCCAGGGATGGATGGGGTTGAGACGGTTATACGGATCAAAGAGAGCTGCCGTGTGGCCGGTGAAAAGGCACCGGCGATTCTCTTCGTCACCGGTTTCGGCAGGCTGGGAGCAACCCGGGAGGCGGAGCAACATGTGGATGTACTTCTGCTGAAGCCGGTGACATATTCCGCCATGTTCAGGGCCATCATGGAAGCCTTTGGCAGGGATATTACCGAAAAATCCCGTATGATAAAACCTGCAGACGTCGACATCAAAGGATTGGATCAGATCAGGGGTGCCAGGATTCTTCTGGTGGACGATCAGGAGATCAACCGGCAGGTGGCCGGAGAGATATTGGAAGATGCCGGTCTGGTTGTTTCAACCGCCAATAACGGTAGCGAAGCCGTGGAGATGATTTTCGCTCTGGGTTCCAGTGGCCGGGAGCAGAAGCCGTTTGATGCCATTCTTATGGATATTCAGATGCCGGTGATGGATGGCTATGAAGCCACGAAACAGATCCGAAAGCTGGAACAGGATCCCCTATCTCCCATTTCCCATCTTCAATCTTCACTCCCCATCATCGCCATGACCGGGCATGCCATGGGGGGGGATCGGGAGAAAAGTCTGGCTTCAGGCCTTAATGACCATGTGACCAAACCCATTGATCCCGACTTCCTTTTCCTCACCCTGGTCAAGTGGATTAAACCCGGGGAAAGGGAAGTTCCAAAGGGTACAAAGGGGCAAAAAGAGACTGAAAAGAGAACTGTTGAAGGGGATCTTCCCCATATACCCGGGATTGATGTGGCATCGGCCCTGGCCAGAGTGGGAGGAAAGAAAAAAGTCTTCGAAAATACGTTGCGGAAGTTTTCTGCGGACTTTTCCGATTCGCCTTCGCGGATAGGGTCAGCCATAGAAGACAATGACATGGAGCTGGCAAAACATCTGGTACACGCCCTCAAAGGGGTATCGGGCAACATCGGCGCCAATGGATTGTTTGAAATCGCTCAGGATTTTGAAAAAAGCATCATTGAAGGTCAAATTGATGGATTGGGAGGTTTGTTAAGCAGGCTGTCCAGCTCCCTGGAGCAGGTCCTGGATTCCATCGATTCAGTCGCATGGGCAGGGGATGAAAGCGAGGGTTCCGGCCCTGCGGTCGCTGGGGAGGCAGGGTTAGTGAACCTGAAAGAAATTACCTCCCGCATCAAGGACCTCAGGGCTTTTCTGGAAGATGATGACACCCGGGCCATGGATTGCCTTTCCGAACTCAAGGAATATCTGGGGGGTTACGGCCGTGGCCGGGAAGAGCTGAGCAAGCTGACGGACTTGATCAGCAATTACGAATTCGAGGCGGCACTGTCGCTGTTGGTTGAAATAGAAAAAGAGCTGGGGATTGGCTCGCTTTAAGGGCTTTTTCGGTTTATCCGAGTCGGGAGGTAAAAAATGGAAAACGGTCTTGGCAAGCAGACCATCCTGGTGGTGGATGACATGTCGGAAAACATTGATGTCTTAGACGGGATATTACGGGATGATTACAACATCAAGGTTGCCCTCAACGGGGAAAAGGCACTCAGGATTGCCTTGTCGAAAAGCCCCCCTGATTTGATCCTCCTCGATATTATGATGCCGGATATGGACGGATATGAGGTATGCAGGCGTTTGAAAGAGAATCGTGACACCCGAAAAATTCCCATTATTTTTGTAACGGCCATGGGGGAGGTGGAGAACGAGACCGAAGGATTCAGACTGGGAGCGGTAGATTATATTACAAAACCGGTGAATCGACACGTTGTTCAGGCAAGGGTGAAAACCCAACTCGCCTTATATGACCAGAACCGGGTCCTTGAAGAAAAGGTTCAAGAACGAACAATACAGCTAAAAAAGGCGCTGGACAGGATCAGCGAAGCGTCCCTCGATACCATCTATCGCCTTTCCACCGCCGCTGAATATAAAGATGAAGACACAGGCGCCCATGTGAAGCGCATGAGCCATTATGCCCAAGCCGTGACCAGTTGTATGGGGTTAGGTGAAAATGTAGCCCTACGGATTCTCTATGCAGCGCCTATGCACGACGTGGGTAAGATCGGCATTCCGGATCGCATAATCTTAAAACCGGGAAAACTGGATGAAGAAGAATGGAAGATCATAAAACAACATACCACTATCGGCGGCCGGATACTGAAAGGGGCTGAGGCCGGATACCTGAAACTGGCGGAAATCGTCGCCCTCACGCACCACGAAAAATGGGACGGTTCAGGTTATCCCAATGGGCTCAAGGGTAAGGAGATCCCCCTGGTGGGGCAGATTACAGCCATCGCCGATGTCTTTGATGCCCTCACCACAAAACGTCCTTACAAGGATCCTTTTTCTCTGGAAAAAGCTTTCGGTATTATCAAGGAGGGGAGGGGCGCCCATTTTAGCCCTGAAGTGGTGGATGCCTTCTTTTCCATCAAAGACGAAATATTGTCCATAAAGGAGAAATACCAGGATCCTGGGTAACATCCAAACCCCATTGGGGGAAAAACGAGCCACCCCTTCTATTTTTCCGCTGCATTGGGAATCACTACGACAGACCAAACAGGAGATTGTCATATGAAAGATATGGTTAAAAAAATTTTCAGC
Source organism: Desulfobacteraceae bacterium (assembly GCA_016844935.1). Lineage (GTDB taxonomy): Bacteria > Desulfobacterota > DSM-4660 > Desulfatiglandales > Desulfatiglandaceae > NaphS2. The sequence continues at coordinate 54,747 of JAERTK010000108.1, forward strand.
AGGATCTCAGGGGAAAACACTTCATGCGACAGGAATGTGCAGGATGTTCGTGTGGCCACCTGCGCCCTTTTTCTGGAGATGGCCCACATTGACGACGCTTTTACGAAGGAAGAGACGGAAATTATTCTTTCTATTCTCAAAGAAAAATACCAGTTGTCAGGCGAGCATGCCGACCATCTGCTCGAGGAGGCGGGCAGGGAGTTGAAGGAGAGTGTCGATCTCTGGCAGTTTGCCAAGCTGATCAATGACAACTATTCCACGGAAGAGAAGATGGAAGTGATCAAGATTCTATGGGAAATCGTTTTCGTGGATGGGAAGATGGACCGCTATGAGGACTACCTCATGCACAAAGTGGCCACATTACTGCGGCTTTCCAATGAAAAACTGATTGATGCGAAGCTGGCGGTCCTCCACGGGTCTTCGGAGGGTTCTCATGGCTGCAGGAAGGAGGAACAAAAAATGGCAACAGAAAGCGCGGAGCGGAAAAGGACCCAAGTGGTATTTCATCTGGATTGGGATGAAGAGAAAAACCTGGTCATGGCGCTCAATAACATCACCAATCTGTTGAAGGCGTTTCCCCCATCGGAAACCGCCATCTGCCTGGTGGCCAATGGGTCCGCGGTGAGACTTTTTCACCGGGAGCATGCCATTGCCTATGGTTCGCGTGTGGAAGACCTGTCGGCGAAAGGTGTCCGTTTTCTCATGTGCAACAATTCCCTAACGAATCTGAATATTGATCCCGGGGAATTGCTGGGCGGTTGTGAGGTGATCAAGGCGGGTATCGTGGCACTGATTGAGTTCCAGGCTGACGGGTATGCCTACATCAAGCCCTGAGGGATGACATGTCATTTGATCAACTTGGCCTTCGAATCGAGCTGCTTAAAGGCGTTAAAGCAAAGGGTTACACCACACCCACCCCCATTCAGATCAAAGCCATTCCCGTTATCCTCAAGGGACGGGACATCCTTGCCCGCGCCCAGACCGGAACGGGAAAAACAGACGCATTTGCACTTCCCTTGGTTGAAATCCTGAGCCACGAAAAAGGCGAAAGGCGCTCGCCCCGTGCGCTGGTCCTGACCCCCACCCGGGAGCTGGCGCTTCAGGTGGGGGAGAGCATCAAGGCCTATGCGAGGCGGGTCTCCATGAGATGCACCGTGGTTCACGGCGGCGTTCGCATCAATCCGCAGATCGATCGATTGCGGCGCGGCATCGATGTCCTTGTGGCCACACCGGGTCGCCTGCTGGATCTTGCCGGCCAGAAGCATCTGAATCTCTCCCGCATAGAGTTCCTGGTTTTCGACGAGGCGGACAGGATGCTGGACCTGGGATTCAGCGAGGAGATCTCCGAAATCCTCGATCTCGTTCCGGTTGAACGCAGGACCATGCTGTTTTCCGCCACCTACACCCGAGAGATCCGGGATCTTGCCGGAAGAATGCTTCGGGATCCGGAACATATCGAGGTGACGCCAAAGGTTACAGCGGCGGAATCGGTCGTCCAGAAGGTACACCTGGTGGACCGGATAAATAAACGCGCGCTTCTTATCCACCTGATTACCCGGGAACGCTGGAGTCGTGTACTGGTCTTTACCCGCACAAAATACGGGGCAAACAAACTCACGGAGAAGCTTGCAGCACAACGGATCAATGCCGCTGCCCTGCACGGCAACAAGAGTCAGTCTTTCCGAACACGTACCCTAAAAGCGTTCAAGAACGGTGAGATCCGCATCCTCGTGGCAACGGATGTGGCCGCAAGGGGGCTTGACATCAGCAATCTGCCCTATGTGGTCAATTATGACATGCCGAGCATCCCCGAGGATTATGTCCACCGCACCGGTCGCACCGGCCGCGCGGGTGTCAGTGGCATTGCCGTCTCCCTGGTCAGTGATGATGAAAAGCCTTATCTACAAGCCATTGAAAAACTATTGAAGCAGAAGATCCCGGTGGAAGAAGTTGACGGCTATACGGTGGATAGAGATGTTCCGGATTTTGTTCTTTTTCGCCCCAACAACCCAGCCAGCGAAAAAAAGGCAGACAAGGCCATAAAAGAGCTGGTTGCCAAAAGGAATGCTGCAAAACAGCGATCGCAAACCCGTAAGGCAAAAGCGACAGGTTCCGGCAAACGCCTGGGACCGGAATCGAAATCTCGATCCGGCAGGAGAAACCCTAAGGCGGGAAAAAAAGCGTCCCGATCAGGATCGCGTTCCCCACAACATTAATGCAGGCGAATTTTTCCGATCTTCCATTGGAGGATAACCGCGAAAGGGGTCAAATCTTTATCCTTGACGCTCTTGCCAATATGATTTATAGAAAATGACATGGCAAGACCACTACGCATCCAATTTCCTGGCGCCCTGTACCATATCACCAATCGGGGGAACGAGAGGAAGCCAATTTTCAAGGACGACACGGATCGCCGCAAGTTCCTGGGAATCCTTTCGGAATCAAACGCCATTTATTCGACGCGGTTATACTGTTATGTCTTTATGTCAAACCACTGGCACTTTCTTTTGGAAACCCCGCTTGGAAATCTTAGCGAATTCATGCGCCATTTCAATATCACTTACACGTCCGCTTTCAATCGGAGGCATCATCGCGTCGGGCACCTGTTCCAAGGGAGATATAAAAGTGTATTGGTTGATAAGTCGGAATACTTGACAATGGTTTCCAGGTACATCCACCTGAATCCCGTGAAAGTCAAAAGAGTCGTCAAATTGCCGATTAAACAACAGCTCGATTATCTCTGGGGCTATCCCTGGAGCAGTCTTGCGGGAACGGTGTCCCCGAACAACCGCCTGGCGTTTGTCGAGTACCAAGTTGTTTTGGAGGAATATGGCGGAGACACGGAAAACGGTCGATGTCGATACAAGGAACAGATTGTGGCGGATCTGACCGGCGGATTGCCGTATAAAGACAAGATCATCGGCCAATGCCTGCTCGGAGGCGACAAATTCGTCAACAAGATAAAGGCCACTTACCTGAAGGATAAGGATTACGACCGGGAGCGACCGGCTGTCGGCGAAGTTCGAAAATATCTTGCCCGCGATACAGTGCTCGACGAAATTTACCGCACGACCGGCACGGACCTAAATGAAATACTATTTCGGCCTGGCCCGTTGCGTCAAATGGCCATGGACTTACTGTATCGCAAGGCCGGATTGAACAACCCTGAGATCGGCAGGCTGATGAATATCGATTATAGTACGGTGAGTCAAGGCAGGAAGCGGTTTCGACAGCGCGTCTCGAAAGACCAAAGCATCCTTGAGCTGTGGGAAAGAATTGAAGCAGAGCTGTCAAGGATAAAGATTTGACCCCATGTCCATCAGGAAATACTTGCCTCAAAATCCCTGAAACAGGGCCGACACGGGAATAACCGACACGTCATCCATATTAAGATATTCGTTGCCACGGTAGAATAGAAAGCTTTTCACGGGACGTGTCGATTGTTCTTTGAAGTGGTGGAGGTTTCGAATATCCCTTTGTTGAGGCTTTCGAGTGTTTTTGATTTCAATGGCATGGATAAACCCGTCTGTTTCAAAAACCAGATCAATTTCGCGACCTGCTCCGGATTTGTAATAGAAAAACTGATCTGTATCGATCCACCCGATTTTTCGTCTCTTTTCGAATTCCGCAATGACGAAATTCTCCAGAAGCTGCCCATCATTCATACGGACGGTGAGGCTTTCGATGATGCCATTATCGGCAAAATAGGTCTTGGCGGCTTTGATATGTCTTTTCGCAGGGCCGTACTGATATCCGTAGAGTTTGAAGGTGAGTTGCGACTGATGAAGACAGTTCAGGTATTTTTTGGTGGTGATATGACTTAAACCGGCCTCCCGCGCAAAGTTAGAGATTTCCAGATGGGAGCCTATGGATCGGGCTAGGTTGTGAAATATGGCCAGCAGTCCTTCCAGGTTTTCAATATTGGACAGTTGCATGAGATCCCGCGTAAAATAGGTGTCCCGGTAGTTTTTGAGAAGTTTCCGCTTTTCTTCCGCCTGCCGCAGCATGATGACTTCCGGGAACTGTCCATAGACAATCGCATCATCCAGAGCCCGGGCGGCATCCCTGATCGCGGGGGGAGTCAGTCTTTCAGAAAGTACATGGTGAGTGGGTCGTTGAAGCGATTCGCCCCAACAGGCGGTGGGTAGAGAGTAAAGAGTAATACGTCCCGCAAGCGTGTCCGCCGCAGCGTCCAGAAGTCCCAGGGAACTGGAACCTGTCATAATAAAACGGCACCCGTGGTTATCGATGGCATACTTGACGGCGATGGTAAGTTTCGGCGATCTTTGAATCTCATCGATAATGGCCCTGTTTCCGAGGCTTTTAATAAAACCCTTGGGGTCCCTTTTGGCCCAGTCGAGATAATCAAGGTCATCCAGCGTGGCATGGGACCAATCCGGGAATAGATCTTTGACCAGCGTGCTTTTTCCCGCACGTCTGGGCCCCAGGATCAAGCCGCTTTTTTGCCCGTCTATTTGCATCCATCGCTTAAACATTGTTTCAATTTAACATGGATAGATTGAAAGTCAAGTATTAAAATGACAGGGCTTGAATGATATCTGCAATTCCGGGAACAGTATATTCTGTCCCCAGAACTGCAAGAATTAGCCCTAAAAGACAAGCATCTTCCCACCAATGCCGGGATATGAATCAACTGCTATGGCTGACCTCCAAATCCCGCATCAAAGACCTTGAGGTTGTTTTCCCTGAAACGAGCAGGGCTCACGCTGACGATGGTCTGCCGCAATTCTTCATAGGTAAAGGGCTTGTTTTCTAATGAAGCAAAGGACCCCATGAGCGCCAGATTGGTGCTCATGGGGTTCCCTAGCGCCATGGCTGTTTTCTGTGCAGGGAAGGCGTGGTAGGTGATCCCCTGCTTTTCAATATACGGGATGACATCCTTCCTGGGAAATTCATCTTCTTCCGCGTTGACGTATATGCTTCCGCCGGGTGCCAGAAAAGGGAGATTGCGATAGGCTTCATTTTCCTCCAGGGCCAGCAGAAAAGAGGCTGTCTGCTCCCGTACCAGGCTGCTGGCCGCTGTTCCCAACTTGAGATGGGACACCACCGATCCCCCCCTCTGGGCCATGCCGTGGGTTTCGGCTCCCAGGGTTTGTAGCCCCTTATCCAGGGCCGTGCGGGCAAAAATCTTGGTCATGAAAAGGATCCCCTGCCCACCCAGACCACAGAATATCATATTTACGTTTTCCATTATATTCCTCTCATCTTGGTGCTTTTTTTTTACACATTCCGCAATCCGTAATCATCATTCCGCAATTACAATAGCTCCCGTGGGGCAGACCTGCAGGCAAACGCCGCACTGAACACACAGGGCCTGGTTGATGCTGGTCCGGCCTAAATCTTCATCTTTGTACAGGGCGGGACACTCAAACCGGTCATGGCAGAAGTTGCATTCGGTGCAGTCATCGGTAACCTCCACCGGTATGCGTTCTGGAACCGCTTCCGCCCGGTATGCGATGACACAAGGGTGCCGGGCGATAATGACCGCAATACCGCCATCGGGGGATTCCACATACTGGGTCGCCTGTTTCATGAGCGCGCCCATGGTTTTGGTATCGTAGGGGTCCACTTCCTCGATAAAATCGATGCCGCAACCTTTGACCACCCGCTCCAGGGAGATGGCGTTGCCTTTGCTGCCGTCGGCCCGGATGCCGATGCCAGGGGTTGGCTGCATGCCGGTCATGGCGGTGATGAGGTTATCCAGGATGACCAGGATGAACCGGGCGTCGTTGTAAACGGCGTTTAAGAGCCCCGCGGTGCCAGAGTGGTAAAAGGTGGAGTCCCCGATGGTGGCCACAACCGGCTGTTCCACCCCGTCCTGTTTGTAGGCGTGGTAAAATCCCGATGCCATGGTGATGGCGGCACCCATATCGATGACCGTGTCCACGGCCCCCAGGTTCAGCCCCAGGGTATAGCAGCCGATGTCGGATGTGAAAATGGCTTTGGGCCGGGTTTTCCGAATGGTGAAGAATGAGGCCCGGTGGGGGCACCCTGCACAGAGGGTCGGTTTTCGGATGGGGAGATCCAGGCTCTGGACCAGTTGACCTACCCCGGAAGCCTCTTTTCCGGGGAAAGGTTTAATGTTCAGTTCATCAAGGATCCCTTTCAGGCAATTAAAAATCACCTGGGGTAGCAGTTCCCCTTGCGAAGGGACGTGTCCCGAGATGCGGCCCAGGACTTTCCGGTTGTCGCCCAGCAGATATTCAATGAGGGTGTCCGTCTCCTCCAGCACCAGTACTTTTTCGCAAGCCCCCATGAATTCGTCGGTGAGCCGTTTGGGAAGGGGGTAGGGGGCCCCCAGTTTCAACAGGGGGATATCGTTTCTCTCTTCATCGGCTAGGATGTCCGAAATGGCGGCGAAGGGTACGCCACCCGCGATGATCCCTAGTGGATACTGTTTTCCCGGTTCCAGATTGTGGTGATTGATTTCTGAAAGGGTTGAAAATCGTTCTCCGATGGCATCCAGTTTTTTGTTCAGCTCTCCATGGAGTATGAACCGGAACCGCGGGGTCGCCGCCCACCGGCCCGGGTCTTTTTCAAAAGAGGCTTTTCGGGCCCCATATTTAATATGTTTGGCCTTAAGTGCGTCCCAGGAAAGGTTCTGACGGGCGTGGCAGACGCGAATGGCGGGTCTCAGGATGAAGGGAATACGGAATTCCTCCGACAGGTCCATGGCAAGGGAGGCCATGAGCCGGGCTTCCTCGGGGGTTGCCGGATCCAGAATGGGGATTTTGGCAAGGCGCGCCATGAATCGCGTATCCTGCTCGGTCTGGGAAGAATGGGGCCCCGGGTCGTCACAGGAAACGATGACCAGCCCGCCGACGGTTCCCATATAGACGGCGCTCATGAGTGTGTCTGCCGCCACGTTGAGCCCCACCTGTTTCATGCAGCAGGCGGCTCTTTTTCCTGAGATGGCGGCGGCAAAAGCGTTGTCCAGGGCCACCTTTTCATTGGTGGACCATTCCACATAGGTGTTCAATCCTTCAGATTTTACCAGGCGGATTGCTTCGGGCAGTATCTCGGAACTGGGGGTTCCCGGATAGGAGGTCATCACCTGACATCCGGCCTCCATTAGCCCCAGGGCAATGGCGCCGTTTCCTAAAAAAATCTCCTGTTTCATGTTAACTCCTATTTAGAATTCATATAAACGGGTTAAAGACGGCATAAGGGGCAGCAGAAGTCCGCCCAGGGGAAATATATTTGCCGTGGCTTCGGGTTGCTTTTCCTGCTCTTGATTAACGGCCGCTTGCAGAGAAGGGGCATATTGAAATCCCAGTCGGTTTACAGAAGTTTCATCCAGATCCTCCGATACTAGGGTGATGCGCGTTCTTGAAGCGCACACCAGGGCGAAGAAAATGGCGCAGTTGAAATCGATGGCACCTTCCACCATAAGCCGGGCGCTTTTAAAAGCGTTTACCGCATAACGCCCCGTATGTTCCGGTTGGGTTTCAAGAATGTTGTCAAATGACTGCAACATGGCATCGGGCATGCCATCCGGGCACCGGGCAAGCACGATGACCGCGCCCCCGGGTTTCGTGGTCATGAGGGAAGCGGGAATGACGGGTTTCATGATCTGGGGACCCTCGATGTAAGGATCGGCCGACACAAGGGTGACATCCGCCGCATCCTTCATGTGAAAACCATAGCGCCGTTTGCTTTTTTCGATTCCCGCCAGGTGCGCGTTCTCAAAATGGCCGGCCACCACATCCACCACCCGCTCACGGGCATCGAAGACGCAGTTGACAATAAAATTCAGTCCCGCCGCTTCCGCCATGCGGCAGACCTCCCGGTAGAAGGGATTGGTCTCCGTGTGACCGAGGACGCACCCCGGTTCAGGCGTATAATGAAAGTGGTGTTCGCTGATGGATGCAAAATCGGCGACCCCCGGAAAGAGGATCTTGCCCCCGCCACCGAACCCGTTCATGGGATGGGGGAAGATACTTCCGATGCCGATTTTCATCTGAGCCCTTGCCACAAAGGGGTCAATGGCCACCGTACCCCCCGTCAAGAGCTTTCCCACGGGGACCAGATTGTCTGCATGGCTGTCATGTTGAACCACCCGGTATTCTTGAAGAACACCCTTTCCCACCTTGGCCTCAAGGTCTTTCCGGGAGGCGAAGCGGTGTGTTCCCAGGGCCACCACGATGGTGATCCGTTCATGCGCGACCCCCGCCTCAAGAAGTTCGCCGAGAACGGGTGGCAGTATCCGGGCAACGGGTGTTGCACGGGCCGGGTCGTCCACCAGGATGGCCACGTCCATATCCTTTTTCACCATTTCGGAAAGGGCCGGGGTGCCTTCGGGCCTGGCCAGGGCCCTTTTTGTGAGATCACCCACGGGCGCACCGTGCATGTCCTTTGTAAACCGGGGCTGTTCCTGAACGGTCCAGTCAGGAGGCAGGGTAAAGGTCTGCTTTTTTTCACCGCAATAGAGGAAGTGATCTTCTTTCAAACGTTTATTTCTCCTGCTGATATTCGGGGTCCGGAACGTGCGTCACCCGAATGGGCGTTTCAGCGTTCAAGTGCACATCCCTTTGCGGGAAAGGTATTTCAATTCCGTGTTCTTTCAGAATATCCCAGATGCTGAGCATGACCTTGCTGGTGATATTGGCGACCCCGTTCTGAGGATCCCGGATCCAGAAGCGAAACTGCAGGTCAACGGAGTTGTCGCCGAAACCCACCATCAGGCATTTCGGTGCCGGGTTGGTCAGGACTCTCTCCATGCCTTTGGTGGCATTTTCCATCAGGGCCATGGCTTTGTGGGGGTCCACGTTATAGGATATCCCCACTGGTACCTTGATTCGGATTTTCCGGGTGGAATAGGACCAGTTGATGACCTGCTGGGTGATGAGATCCTCGTTGGGAATCAGGTATTCCTTTTCATCCCGGGTAACCACTGATACGCACCGTCCGCCCATGTGTTTCACATACCCATATACGTCCTGCAGTTGCACCACATCGCCCGGTTTAACGGATTTGTCAGAGAGTAAAATGAGGCCGCTGATAAAATTTCCCACGATCTTCTGCAACCCGAACCCGATGCCCACGCCGATGGCGCCGCTTAAAAGCGCCAGGGCCGACAGGTCAATCCCCACGCTGTTTAGCGCAACCAGCGTCACCATTACGATCATGGTAATATTGATGCTCTTGGTGAGCATCAAACGGGTGGAAGGGGTTAGTTCCGAAACAGTGGCCAGTTTTTTTTGAAGGAGTCCACTGACCCAGTTGACGCCTCGAAGAAGTAGAATCAAGGCTATGACGGCCTTGATGAGGGAAAGCAGGGTGAGTTTCACATCCCCGATTGTAAACCCGATACCCTCCAGCAGTGAAACGGTTCTGTCCAGGATCCCCAGGATATTGAGGGCCGCAAGGAGCCAGCACGCCATGGCAATGAGCCTGGACCAGACCCGGTCCAGGATGACGGAAGTGGCCAGTTGTATGACAACCCAGGCTATGGACAGGTTGAGGGCCAGGTTCAGCAGGAATATTCGGTGACCGATCCAGTCAATGGTCCGAATGCTCAGCCAAAGCACAAATATGCTGAAAATAAGGGGGAGTAAGTCCAGGAACCGACCCAGAATTCCCGTAATGAATCTTCCCTTGCGGGCGTCTTCTTTTCGTCTGGACAAAATGATGCGTCGGATCCATCGGCCCATAATGGTTCCAACGATCCATGCCACCAACAGGAAGGAGATCTGTTCCAGGATCTGGAGGAGGTTCTCCCAGACGAAAATATTGGTGAGTATCCAGTTTTTAAACGCCAGCCAATGAACAAGAAAAGCGTCGTAGCTAAAGAATGATTTCATAGTGTCGCTTGGGGGCCCTTTCTACAACGCCTCGAGGGATTGGTGTTTGACCGGGTCCACGTCCACATGGATGACGGAACATTTTCCCGAGCCGATGGCCCGCTTGATGGCGGTTCTGAGTCCGGCCGTATCCGATACCCGTTCTCCCAGTGCGCCCATGGCCTGGGCGATCAAGTCAAAGCGGGTATTCCATTGGTGTTCGTCCGGTTTTTCAGCCTTTGATGTTTCTTTTTGAAGATCGAGCGAAGAAAACGGATCGGGCTTTACAGGGTCAAAGGTATTGTCATTGAGCACAATAAAAATGACCGGCAGGTCTGTCCGGATGCTGGTTTCGATTTCCCTCTGGTTCAGGCACATGGCGCCGTCTCCCATGATGGCATAGACCTGCCGCTCCGGAAACGCCGCCTTGGCGCCGATGGCATGGGGTGCCCCGGACCCCACATACCCCATTTCGGGGGCTTCAAGGAGGGTGTTGGGGACACGAACCTGGTGAAAATAATGGCTCCAGACCGTGGTCCGCCCCCCGTCAATGATCAAAATGGCGTCATCGTCAAATATTTCCCGGCAGATGGCGGGAACCTGGGCCGGATTCAAAGGGGCAGCTTTATCCACCAGTTGTTTATCCAGTTTTTTGCGAACGGTGTCGCAGGCTTTTTGGTATGTTTTGATTTTCTTGCGGCGCACATCAAGATGGTTCATGTGCTTCATTTTTTTCAATGTATCAATTAGTGCCGTGAGAAATTCCTTCACATCTGCCTGAACCGCCAGGTCCGTCGCCCTGCCGGACCCCAGGATCTCCGGGTCCAGATCCACTTGAATCAGCTCCTGGGTGGAAGCCGGGGCCCAGTGGGGCGGGGTGCCCCAGCCGTCCGTCTCCCCAAGCCTGGTCCCCAGAACCAGGGCCACATCGGCATCCTTACGGATGCGGGTGACCACATCCCTGTAGATGAAGGGGACGGCTTCCTCAGAGCGCTCGTTCACCACCGATCGGGCCCCCCAGCTGGTGGTGATGGGCGCACGAAGCAGGGTTGCAAGTTCCTGAAGCTCCTGGAAGGCCAGAGCGTGTACGACACCGTCTCCCGCATGGATCATGGGAAGCGCTGCCTGGGCCAACATCTGGGCGGCGGTTTCCACCTGCTGGGGAACCGCGGGCATTGGATGGGCTGTTTGATAACCGGAGGGCGGACGAAACCATGTGGGATTCAGATCATAGTCGGTGCTCATGATATTTTCAGGGATATCGATGTGCACCACGCCGGGTCGACCCATGCGGGATTGGCGCAAAGCGGTTTGGACGGTTTCGGCGATCCGGTTGTGGCTCGTGACGTTGCAGCGCCATTTGGTGATGGGCCGGGTGGCTTCAACCTGCGGGAAATACTGAAATGTGCCGCCCCGATCCGGATAGCTGATACCTTCCCGCCGGGTACTGGTAATTAAGAGAATGCGATTCCCTTCCATGTGTTCGAGAGCAACACCTGAAAGCACATTGGCCACGCCGGGACCGTTGCTGGCGATGCATACCCCCAGTTTACCGGTCATGCGCGCATAGGCGCCGGCCATGTGCACCCCATTGGATTCGTGTCTGGGGGTTACCAGGCGGATGCCGTTGGGTTTAAGGGTTGAATAGAGGCCGAAGTAAGAGCCATCAATGATGCCGAAGACCGTATCAATACCTGCATCGGCAAGGATTCTGGAAACAATGCCGCCGCCTTTGATGGTCTCATTTTTCTGTGAGAACTTCGGAATTTTCATGATTTTTTCCTTTATGCAGTTTTTCGGGTATCCAGATAAAATCTGAAGACCTCTTCGCTGGTTTTGAGGGGGGTATAACCGAAATCCTCTTTGAGTCTTTGATTGCTTAAGACGGGGCGGTATTTCAGAAAAACCACCTGTTCCGGGCCATAGGGGGGCAGGTTGTCGTCCAGCAGTTCAAAGAGCGGTCCGATGTTTTCAGGCAGAATCTGGCCCAGCTGGTTCTGGGTTTTATGGAGTTTCTCCACGAGGGGATGGACGCTTCTGGGGAGGAGCCCTGTGAGCATATCCTGGACCAATTGAAAATTCATGATGACCGGGCCGATGAGGGACGGGATCGATTTCTTTATATCCGATTGAAACCCCTTCATTTTCTGGAATAGTCCAAAGAGTTTTTCAAGAAGGGTATCGGATACTTCCACATACCGCTTTTCCAGGATGCCGGCGATTTGTTTCATGGTTAAAGCGCCATCCCCTGCAAGGTTGTAAATCCCTTCCTTGTTTTCCGTGATCCCTTTTTTAATGCAGTTGACCACATCCTGATCCCAGATGAACACAAAAGGCGAGTCCGATCCTTTGATACCGAGAACGATTTTTTTCTCAAATAGGTTGGTGATCTGGTTGCTGACGTTTTCCCCCAGAATCGTACCGGGCCGAAATACAATCTGTTTCAACTGGGGATACTGGGCCCGATATTCCGCCAGCATTTCTTCCACCAGCCGTTTGTGGTAGGAATAGGGAAACTCCCTGTTTCCCCGAATGGGATCGTCCTCCATCAGTAACGGTGCATTGTCGGCATAATAGCCGTAAGCGGCGCCGCTGCTGGTGACGATGATTTTCTTTACATGGTTTTCAATACAGGCATTCAAAATATTCTGGGTGCCGATCACGTCAACGGAATACACCAGATCGTGGGAACTCCCTTTGGGGGGGGTCACGATGGTGGCCAGATGCACAATGATGTCAACGGAATGATTTTTGATGATCTTGCCCATTTCCAGGGACCGCACATCGGCTTCCAGATAGGTGACGCCCTTTTCCCGGGTCTCGGGAGACGGTTTCCTGATGTCGGCGGCGATAATCTCCTTGACGCCTTCCGGGTCTGAGGCCAGTGCGCGAATCAGGTGTTCCCCGAGATATCCGGAGGCACCGGTTACCAGGACGGTCTTTAATGGTGTTTCAACGGCTTTTTTTTGTTTTTGCGTTGTCATATATTTTTCTCCGCTGACCTGAGAATGGGTTTATCCGGCCGGTTCCGCATGGAGGTCCTTAAAATCCTTCAGGTTCGGGGCCCACATATGTTTGACGGGGTCCACATCGATATGGATGACGGAACATCGGCCCGAATCAAGCGCCGACCGGATGGCACCGCCCAGGGCCTTGGGGTCCGATAGGCGCTGGCCATACGCGCCCATGGCTTCAGCCAGTAGGTCAAAACGGGTTTCCCCGATATCCGCATTGATGGATTCCTCAGGGCTTAATGTTTTCATGATGAGGGTTTTGATCGGTTTTAAGGTGAACAGCTGGTTCATTTTGACCATTCCCCACTGTTTGTCGCAGAGGACCAGGTAGATGACCGGCAGATTATACCGGACAGCGGTCTCAATTTCCTGCTGATGAAACCCCATGGCCCCATCACCGATGATACAGTAGACCTGCCGGTCCGGGTCCGCAACCTTTGCGCCGAGAGCCTGTGAAACCCCCGCCCCCAGATGACCCATTTTGGGCGTTCCCACAATGGTGTTGGGTGTTCTGACCTGGTGAAAAAAGAGCCCCCAGATGGAGGTGTTCCCTCCGTCAATGACCACTATGGCATCATCATCGAAGATCTGCTGGCACACATGGGGAACATGGGCCGATGCCATTGGGACACTGCCGTCCATAAGGTGTTTATCCAACTGGTTCCTCCGAACGCGGCAGTTATCCCTGATTTCTTGTGTTTTCTTTCGGCGGTCTTCCAGGTTCATGTCTTCTTTGCGATTTTTCAGCGTTTTTATGAGTTGTTTCATAAACACTTTCACATCCGCCAAAACGGCAAGGTCAACGGGTTTGTTAAAACCGAAAACCGACGCATCCAGATCCACCTGAATGAGTTTCTGCCGTGAAGGGGGCGCCCAGTAGGGGGGCTTTCCCCACCAGTCCGTTTCCCCGATCCGGCTTCCAAGGGCCAGTACCACGTCGGTTTTGTTCCTGAGTTCGTTGGTGGTGGCGAGATAAATCATGGGGATGGATTGATCTTTTCGTTCATCCATGGCGCTCCTGGCACCCCAACTGGTGCTGACCGGGGTTTCGAGGAGAGCCGCCAGTTCCATCAGTTCCTCGTGGGCCCGGGCATGAATGACGGCAGTCCCGGCGTGGATCAGTGGAAATTTCGCCTGTGCCAGTATATCAGCTGCCTTTTCCACCAAATCGGGAAGCGGGACCACGGGATCCAATGAACGATAGGTGGCGGGGTCGCGAAACCACGATGGATCGTAAGGGCAGGCCTTATTCATGATTTTTTCGGGGACATCCACATGAACAACGCCTGGTTTGCCGGTGTGGGAGATGCGAAATGCCTTACGCATGACGTCACTGATTTTTTCAATGGATGGGATTGTGCTGTTCCATTTGGTAATGGGCCGGGTCGCATCCAGTTGTGGAAGATACCGGTAGGCGCCTTTGGGGTCGGAACCGGGATTGCCGTTTTCGGTGGCGCTCGAAATGAGAAGGGTGCGGTGTCCCTCGGCGTTGTCCACGGCAACACCGCTCAGGGCATTGGCCATGCCGACGCCTTTGCCCGCAATACAGACGCCCAGTTTCCCCGTGATTCGGGCGTATGCACCGGCCATATGTACGGCGTTTGTTTCGTGGGTAGGTGAAATCAGTTTGATGCCGTTGGACGTAAGAGACGTGCATAGCGCGGAAAGCGAACGGTCCGGTATTCCAAATACCGTGTCAACCGCTTCCGCTGATAGCATCCTTGAAATGATTTCGCCCCCGTTTGTGGTTTCATCTTTATCCGTCTGTGAAACAGTCATGGGTCGCTCCTGTGAACAAATTAGGGGTGAATTGATTCGCCCGTGCTTTATGGAAAATTTATAATGTTTTGACTTTTTACATAAAATTCTTGACAGTCACAAGTGTTTTGAAGAAGCATAAACGGAAAAAAAGCGAAAAACCTGAAAAGGCCATATATATTCCGTAGAACTGGAGGGTGGGGATGGATGCAGCGACAATAGATCAGATCCGGCTCAATTTCAATGCACAAGGGTTGTTTGTGATTAATGCGGCCATCGGGCTAATGATGTTTGGTGTTGCTCTGGACCTGAAACTGGAAGATTTCAGGCGGATTATTATTTCCCCCAAGGCCCCCGGGATCGGATTGATTGCTCAGTTTATTCTGTTGCCCGCCCTGACTTTTCTGCTTACCCTGGTACTTCGTCCCCAGCCGTCCATTGCCCTGGGTATGATTCTGGTGGCATCATGCCCCGGGGGAAACCTTTCCAATATCATAACGTATCTGGCCAAGGGGAACTGTGCGGTTTCCATCAGCATGACGGCGGTTTCCACTGCTGCTGCAATCTTTATGACGCCCCTGAACCTGTCATTCTGGGGCAGTCTCAATCCTGATACGGCGGTGATTCTGAAAGCGGTGAGTTTGAGCCCCATGGATGTGTTTACGACCATCTTTTTTATCCTGGGGATCCCCCTCGTGGCCGGGTTGACCCTGAGCCGTTATTTTCCATTCCTGGCGGACAAGGTACGAAAGCCCTTTAAGATTTTTTCCCTGATTTTCTTCATTGTAATCGTTATCGGTGCTCTGGCTGCCAACTGGGCCATTTTTATTCAAGTGGTGGGAGTGGTGATGCTGATTGTTTTACTTCATAATGCCCTGGCTTTGAACCTGGGATACTGGTCCGGCCGTGTTACCGGGCTCCCGGAATTCGATTGCCGGGCCGTCTGCATTGAGGTGGGTATTCAGAATTCGGCTCTCGGGCTGGTGCTGGTGTTCAATTTCTTCGGTGGTTTGGGGGGAATGGCCATCCTGGTGGCCTGGTGGGGCATCTGGCATATTATTGCGGGTCTCATCACCGCCTTCATCTTTACCCGCCGACCGCTCCCCGCCCTTCAGGAAGGATGAAATGGCCATGACATCTTTCAAGAATAAAGTGGTGGTGGTGACGGGCGCGGCCAGCGGTATCGGTCTGGCCATCTGCGAAAGATTTGCCAAAGCAGGGGTCGCTTTGGGGTTGCTGGATATGGATGCGGAGCGTCTAGAAGCGGCTGAAAAAAAGTTGCGTGGTGGTGGCGTTCCATGTTTGAGTGTCCCATGCGATATTTCCAGCCAGGATGCCTGTAACACGGCCATTGGGCAGATCTTTGATCACTTTGGCGGCATTGATGTTCTGGTGAACAACGCGGGTATTACGCAACGGGGCGCCTTTGTGGATACGGATACTGCTGTGTTTGAAAAGGTGATGGCGGTCAATTTTTTCGGCTCCCTTTATTGCACCAAAGCGGCCATTCACAGTCTGATTGAGAGAAAGGGTCTGATCATCGTCAATGAAAGCATCGCGGGTATCGCACCCCTTCTGGGTCGAACCGGATACAGTGCCAGCAAGCATGCCCTTCATGGCTTATTTACATCGCTGCGTACCGAAATCAGGGGGACTGGAGCGCATGTGATGGTCGTCTGTCCCGGTTTTGTGGAGACCCACCTGCAGACCCGGGCTCTGGGTGCCGA